>CAYHNK010000166.1:0-10483 GCA_964357695.1 uncultured Bdellovibrionales bacterium
CATGATCGACGTCGCCGAGCAACAAGGGATCGACATCGACGTACACCGGCTCGCCGCGTTGCTCGGGGCTCCCGTCGTGCCCACCGTGGCGCGCGCCCAACGCGGTTTGTCACAGCTGGTCCTGACACTCGCGGCGGCACTCAAGTCGAACGGCCACAACAACGACTCCGGTGGCCGCGCGGCCATCTGGCGCACCCTCGAGCCCACGGCGCGCGAGGAGCTCACCGCGCTCGAAGGCGAGCTCGCCACCCTCGATCGCCGCCATCCCCTCGGCACCCTGCTATGGCTCGTCACGTCCAATCCCGACCGTCTGCCCTATCACGTGGGAGATCCGCGCCGCGAGGCAGTCGACCGGACACGCGGACGCCTCGATGGCGCGGCGCCTGGAAGCTTTGGGCGGCGTCTCATCGAAGCGCGCTATCGGCAGATCGATGAGCTGCTCACGAACGTCCTGCACACGCCCACGATGCGGCACGATGACCTAACCGAGCGCATTGATCGCGTGCTGTTGCACCCGCTGTGGGGATTTGTGGTGTTCGGCGTCACGATGTTCGTGCTGCTACAGCTCGTCTTCGTCTGGGCCGAGCCCCTGATGGGTGGCGTCGAGTGGTCGATGGCGCGACTCGCTGCCGCCGTCACTGCGATCGTTCCCACGGGACTGACGCAATCGCTCCTCGTCAACGGGGTCATTGCCGGCGTCGGTAACATCCTCGCTTTTCTGCCCCAGATCGCCTTGCTCTTTCTCGGCATCACCGTGTTGGAGGAATCCGGCTACATGGCGCGCGCGGCGTTCTTGCTCGACCGCATCATGCGCACCGTCGGCCTGCACGGCAAAGCCTTCATTCCGCTGATGGGCAGCTTTGCCTGCGCCGTACCAGGCGTCATGGCAGCCCGCACCATCGAGACGAGCCGCGATCGCTTGGTGACGATCCTCATTGCACCGTTGATGAGCTGTTCGGCACGCCTGCCCATCTACGTCATGGTGATCGCTGCGGTGTTCTCCGCCACGCCGCCGCTCCTCGGTTTTCTATCTCTCGGTGGCCTCATCATCGCCGCCATGTACCTGCTCGGCTTTGTCGCCGCGATCAGCACCGCGTGGCTGCTCAAGCACACCGTGCTGCGCTCGCCGCTGCCGCCACTGCTCATGGAGATGCCCTCGTACAAGCAGCCCGTCCTGCGCTCGGTGTTGCTCACTGTGTATGAGCGCAGCAAGGTGTTCGTGGTGCAGACCGGCAGCATCATCCTCGCACTCTCGCTCGTGCTGTGGGCGCTCTTGACCTTTCCCATGGCCCCCACTGCTGTGCCGACGCCGACGTCCGAAGGCCCAGCAGCCACTCTCACCGCGACCGTTGGCAGCGATGCTCCGGTCCGCGCCATGCGACAGCTCGAGTACTCGATCGCCGGACGCATCGGCCACGCCGTTGAGCCACTGATTGCCCCCCTGGGCTTCGATTGGCGCATTGGGATCGGCCTCGTCGCCTCCTTTGCGGCGCGCGAAGTGCTCGTTAGCACGCTCGGGCAGGTCTACGCTCTCGATGCCGATGTCGAGCCCGACTCTCCGGCCCTGCGCGACGCCCTGCTCGCCGACATCGACCCGCAGACCGGACGGCCTCGCTTTACACCGCTCGTGGGCCTTTCACTGATGGTCTTTTTCGTCCTCGCCATGCAGTGCTTGAGCACGCTCTCCACCGTCAAGCGGGAGACCAACAGTTGGCGCTGGCCCCTGGCGCAGCTCGCTTACATGAATACACTCGCCTATGCTGCAAGCTGGATCATCTACCAAGGAGGCCACGCGCTCGGCCTGGGCTAAGCATGCCGCATGTTCTCGACATCGTGGTCGTCGGCGCGGTGCTCATTGCCGCCGTGGCGACGCTCGTCCGTCACTGGTGGCGAACCCCAGGAGCCAGCATCTGCACCGCCGGGGGGGGGTGCAGCGCTTGTTCGCTCCGGCCACGCACGACGGCGCCAACCCAGCCCGCCCGTGCAGGTCTGCGCGTGATGACGCCCGCGTCACGTCGCTAGCCTTGATCGTGCAAGCGCGCTAGCATTTCGCTCATGCGACGCCGAACCCTCTGGCTCATTGGCCTTTCGCTGCTCGCCGGCGCCGCGCTCGTTGGCAGCACCCTGTGGCAGGAGCAAGGCTGGACGCGCCGGGTGCGGGCAAACACCGCGCTCGAGACCGTCGAAGGCAAGAACCGCGAAGCCCGAGGCCGCGTCGAGCACCTCGGCAACGAGGTGCGTGCGCTACGCGAGCGCCCACAAGCGCAGGAACGGGCCGTGCGCCAAGAGCTCGGCTACATCAAGCCTGGCGATGTCGTGCTCGACATGGGGCCCGAGAAAACGCCACCGCGCTAGCCGCTAGCCCCCGATCTTGATGGGGATCGTCACCGGACAATTCGCCCCGGTCGTCGTGGGGAACGAGATGGTCTTGAACGCCTTGATCATGCAGTTGTTCATTGGCCCGGTGCGATAGTGTCGATCGTCGATTTGGAAGTCGACCACCTTGCCATCGGGCTTGACGACAAAGTCGAGCGCCAACTGTGGCGGCAAGAGTCCTTGCGTGTCGCGCTGCTTTTCGTCCTGCACGCACACGTTGATCTTCGCGAGGTGCTTGCCGAGAGTGCCGAAGATCTGCTGCTGCGACAGCTTGCACTGTGACACGACCTCTTCATCGCTCGGCCCGCTCGGCTCCTCACCGCCACGTCGACGGCGCGGCCGCTCACCACGGATCTTCACGTCGTCCTGCGTGCCGAGGCTCACGAGCGCAACGAGACCCATCTGCGGCAGCGCCTTGTAGTGCTCGCGCTTGACCGCGAGTGCACGCTCTTCGGCCGCAACCTCGGCTTCGCGTTTGGCCGCCTGACGTTGGTAGTCGCGCCAGAAGACGTACCCGCCCCCGCCTACGCCAGCGAGCACGACGAGAGTCACGAGCATGAGCACACGACGGGTCTTGCTTGCGGCACGCTGGGCGGCGCGCTTTTTCGCCTCGGTGAGGTGAGGCGCGAACGCGGCCACGCGAACAATGGGATGAAAATCCCCACCCTCGCGGGCAACCACCGTGGCGATGTCGACATCGCCGCGCATCAGCTTGTCGAGCAGCGTGCGAAATGGCACCGGTCCGCGAACTTCCGAGCCGACGCGATACAGCCACTCGCCCTCGCTGGCACTGATTCCGACGCCGATACCGCTCCAAATGTCCGACATGTCCGACTGGATCCTAAGCGCGCGAGGTCACAACGCCGTTATCCTGCTTTGGATCTGCCGCGGACGCAAGATCTACGAGTCGTCGCTGTCAGCCTTGTCCCACAGCGTATCGAACTCGAGATCGACGTGTGTGTGGTAGAGCTCGGCCGCGAGCTCCTCGATGGCATCTCCCATCGAGCCACGGCCGCCGCGCGCGAGCTCCTCACGAAACTCACGATAGCTGTCAAACTGCAAGGTCTTCGGCATATCGGGCTCTCTCCGGCGAAGACCGCGATCGTGCGGTCCCTACGCGCGGACGATAAGACCCGAAATCCACCACGGGGGCAAAAAACCGGCACGCCGCGTGACACACCACCGTCAAGGCTGCTCGGCCGCCAGATCGTAGCGCAACCCCGCGAAGATGCGGTACCGATCGTAGGGCATCGTCTCTTGCGCTACGTAGGCGCCGCCATCGGGTCCATCGAGCGGGCCAATCGCGTACGGACTCTGTGCCGTGGGCGTGTAGTCGCCCGCGACGTCGTAGGAGAGACCTCGCACGAAGGCGATCGCGCCGCTGAGCGCCACCCGAGCCGCGACGAATGGCTTGGCCACTGGATAGGGTCGAAAGCTCGAGGCATCGACGCGACGCGGGCCAATCCAGCGGACCGCGACCCCCAGCACCGGGAGATTGCCGGCAAAATCGTAGGCCATGCGCGCGTTGCCAAAAAGCTGCGCCGCCACATCGAATCGCCGCGGCTCACCGTCGCCTTGCACGACATCTCGCGCGGTATCGGCAAGTGTCGCCGTCAGCGCGTAATGCAACCGCCGACGCATCGTCGTACCCTCGAGTCCCATGTTCACGCCGTAGCTGCGCGCCGCCGACGTATTGCGATACTGGTAGGCGTCTTCGACGTCAGGCTCGAGCGCGCCCGCGGCGATGGCCGCCGCCACCTCAGCAGCGCCGAGTGCCTCCTCGCTGACGAGATCTTGCCAGCGCGAGGCAAAACCGCCCACCACAGCACGGTGCGTACCGAGGCGCTGCTCGAGCGTGAGCTCGAACGAGCGCACGAGCTCCGGGCGCAATCCCGTCGCCTCGATCCACCACGTCGGATCGGCGTAGTAGCGCTCAAACGCGCTCGGCGCACGGAACGCTTCGGAATAAATGGCCTTCACCGTGCCCATCGCCCACGGGGAGACACCGACAGCCGCTCGCGGCGATAGGTGCGAGCCATAGCGCTCATCCGCATCAAATCGCGCGCCGACATTCAAGGACAGCCAGGTCGTCGGGCGGGCCTCCTGCTGCACATACGCACCGAGGGCCTTCTCGCGCCCATCGTACGCATCGGTAGGCACCCGCTCGCCGGTCGCGAGGTCCTCGTAATGGTCCCAAGACGAGAAGCCACGCAGACGCCCGTCCGCGCCGACGAGCGTCGTGTAGCGTGCATCCCCGAGCCAGTCGACGTTCGCGCGCAGCTCGAGGCCGGCCCATTGCGTGTCGCCCTTGAGTCGATAAATGCATCCGGCGTCCTGCCCCGCGAGACAGTCGTTCGCATCCACCGTGGGTAGTCGCTGGTAGTAGTCGTAGTGGTCAGCGTAGGCCCGCGCCGACACCTCGACGCGCGACGACACACGTTTGACGTAGCGCAAGTCGCCTGACAGCCAGCGGTCGCGATCGTAGGACTGCGGATCGTCGAAGTTACCGTACGTCGACGTCGGGTTGCCACGTCGGGCACTGGCCGCGCGCACATCGAGCGACAGGTCACCGAGCGACGCACGCAGGTAGCCTGCGGGGGCGCGCGCAAAGCGCCCTTCACGGACCGTACCGCCCCAGATGAGGCCCCCTTCGTCCTGCGGACCGAGCGACAACGGGGGGCCGCGAGAGCCGTAGTACTCCACCTGCGCGGTGATCTCGCCCTGCATGTCCGCGACGCGGAACTCCTGTCCCATGCCCGCCGCGACACGTACCGAGCTACCCAGCTGGGACTGCACGACCAGGTGCGCCCCCGCGTAGTCGCGGGCCCGCTTGGTGATGATGTTGATGACCCCGAGCATGGCGTTCGACCCGTAGAGCACGGACCCCGGTCCCAGCACGACCTCGATGTGGTCGATCATTTCAAACGGGATCGTCGCGCTGCGGTCGAAGTAGACCGCGCCATCCCACTGCTCGTTGAGTGCGTGCCCATCGAGCAGCATGAGCATGTGACCGCCGTAGTCGCCGTTGATGAGCATGCCGCGAGCGCCCACCTCGGCGTAGTCCAAACTGCTCTCTACGACCATGCCCATCGTCAGATAGCCGATGGCCTCGTCGAGTGTCTGCACACCATAGCGCCGCAGATCCTCGGCTGAGATCGTCCAGATCGTCGCGGGCGCTGTGCCCGCCGTCTCGGAGCCAATCGTCGCTGTCGAGACGACCGTTTCCTCGAGCAGGCCCTCGAGCTCGCTCGTGTCCTCGGCGCGCGCGTCCGCCGTCGGAGACTGCGCGTGAGCAAGCGGAGCCAACAAAGCGATGGAGCAGCAGGCAACGCCGTGCGCGACGAGCATGCGGGTCCTGACAGCCATCACCGATATACCTTCGCCAAGCTCAGCAGACCCGCGGCGAGCGACACGTTCTGGCGCCTCGCCTGCGCCAGATTGGCGAGCAGCTGAGGCCGTCCGGAGGCCAAGCCAAAACCAAGCACGATGCCCTCGGGCACATCGGCGGCCACCGCTGCGACCGTGAGCACATCGGCGCCATCGAGCGCCACGGCGAGCGCCTGGATCTCGTCGCGCGTAAACCCACTCGAGAGGTAGGCAATGCCGATGTGCTGGTCGTGACACGCCGTAGCGAGTACCGCCGGCCCGTCGTACGTCATCGCCGTCACGTCGTAGGGCATACCCGCAATGTTCGTTTGGCCTTCGAGCGCCGCCTTCATCTGCGTAGCGACGCGATGCGAGTCGGCGATGGCCGCCTTCTCGACGACGAGCACGTGCACGACATCGCCGCCGCGCTGCTTGAGCCCATAGTCAAACGCGGCCGCCTTGACGAGCAGGCTCGCTTGCAGCGGCACGGGCACGTCGACACCCTGTGCGCGAGCCAGCCGTGGGCCCATCGCACTCGCCATCACGACGAACAGACACGTCGGCCCTAACAACCACCCTTGCCTCATGGCTCCCTCGACCCTGCGTTGACTCGCGCGCTACTTGGCGAGGCAATCCTTCTCGGCCTGCGCAAGCTCCATCTGCACCATAGTCAGCTGCGTCGTGTCGTCGGGCGACATGGCGGCCTCACGGACGAGCTTGTCGGCGGCGCCGCGCAGTGCGGTCGCGCGGGCGCAGCTCGAATCCTGGACGATTTGCTGCTTCTGCTCGACAAACTTGGCGCGATTCTGCTGGTAGAGCGTGATGAGCTGTGACACCTGCTGGCGCGCTTCGGATTCGCTCAGCCCGCCTGCGCACGCCACGATCGTCATCAGCACCAGACTGACCACCACGAGTCTTCGCATTGGCATCTCCCGCCGCACGAAACGTCGTTAATCGACGTCCGGTTCACGGCCGATGCATTATCACGAAGTTACGCCCGGCATACCAGCGCCGAGAATGGACCGCGATCGGGGCGTTGACAATCACTCGCGAATTGCCCATATCGCTTTTTCGAAATTGCCATCCCAAAGGAGTCCCCCATGGCACGGAAGATTACGTCAGAGTGTATCAACTGCGGCGCCTGCGAGCCCGAGTGCCCCAATGAAGCAATCACGCAGGGCAGCGAATACTACGAGATTGCGTTGGTCAAGTGCGACGAGTGCACCGGTAAGGACGAAATCCACTGCGTCACCGTCTGTCCGGTTGCCGACGACGCCATCGTGATGGCGTAGCAGCACCTTCGCGCGGGCGGCACGTTACCATGTCGCAGGCGCACACCTATCGCGGTCGTTTTGCACCTTCGCCGAGCGGGCCGTTGCACTTTGGGTCGCTCGTCGCCGCCGTGGCGAGCTACGCACAGGCTCGCCACCAGCGCGGCGCGTGGCTCGTGCGTATTGACGATGTCGATGGCCCGCGCGAGGTCGCCGGTGCATCGGCGCTCATCTTGCAGACGCTCGAAGCCTACGGCTTTGTCTGGGATGAGCTGCCAGTGTACCAGAGTCAACGCGGCACAGCGTACCAGGCAGCGCTCGATGCACTCGTTCGCGACCGTCTCGTCTACGGGTGCACGTGCTCGCGTCGCGAGGTCGCTGACTCGAGCGCTCGCGGCATCGAGGGTCCGATCTACCCCGGTACGTGTCGCCATGCGGCACCGGAGGACACGACCCTCGGCGCGCTGCGCCTGCACGTCGGCTCCGAGGACGTGTGCTTTGAAGATCATTGGCAGGGCCGCATCGTGCGCTCGATGTCCCGCGACTACGGTGACTTCGTGTTGCGGCGCGCCGACGGCGTCATCTCGTATCACCTGGCGTGTGTCGTCGACGATGCCCACGCCAACGTCACGGAGGTGGTGCGCGGCGCCGATCTACTCGAGTCGACCCCGCGGCAGATCCTACTGTATCGACTCCTGGGGCTGAGCACACCGCGCTATGGCCACGTCCCCATCGCCATGGATGCGGTGGGTGACAAGCTATCGAAGCAAACGCACGCCCCGGCCATTCGACCCGATCGCGCCGCCGCAACACTCGTCGATGCGCTGCGCTTTCTTGGACAAAATCCCCCGCGACACCTAGCACTCGGGACCATCACCAAGGTCTGGGAGTGGGCGATCGCCGCCTGGCGACCCGAGGCGGTGCCATCGAGACACGCGCAGCCGATCCCGGTGAGCGATTCTCTCTAGACAGAGGCGGCGTGCAATCTCATCTTGCGCTCACAGGCCGCAGACGCGTATGCGTGGTGTGAGCGACGGACAATGGAGCGGCAGACGACAGCGAAAACCAAAGTCCTAGTCATCGACGACAGCGAGCTCGTCCTTGATGCGGTGCGTCTCGTGCTGGAAGTGGGCGGCTACGAGGTCGTCTGTCAGAGCTCGCCCTTTGGCACGTCGGCTGCGGTGGCACGCGTGCGACCCGAGCTCGTGTTGCTTGATGTCAGCATGCCAGGGCTCGGCGGCGTCGACATCGCCAAGCTGCTGCGCGCTACGGACGCTGGGCGACGAGCGTGCATCGTGTTGCATTCCGGCCGCCCTGCGGCGGAGCTGGAAGTGGCCGCGGCACAATCGGGGGCGGATGGCTACCTCGTCAAGGGACTCGATGACGCCGTCTTCCTGAATCGCCTCGAAGACTTTCTCGCTAAGCATCGCGGCGGCTGAGCCTCCCTGCACGGGGGCTTTCTGTCATCACGCAGTAACGAGTGCTTCAAGCTTGGCGAGCAGCTCGTCTGGCAGGTAGGGCTTGGCGAGAAAGTCGCTGTAGGGCGCACACGCCAGGCGAGCAAGATCGTGCTCGGAGTGTCCGCTCGACCACAACACCGGTAGGAGTGGGTGCGCAGCACGCAATGCTGCGAAAAACTCCACGCCGTCGATCTTTGGCATCGTGACATCGAGAACGACCGCGACGAGGCCCGCACCGTTGGCGCGCACGAGCTGCAAGCCCTCATCGCCGTCGCACGCGCACAGCACATCGAACCCGGCCCCTTTGAGCGTGAGCAGCGCGACTTCGCGCACCAGCGGCTCGTCGTCAACGACCAGCACGACGCCACGGGCCCGCGGCGCGAGCGGACGTCCGCGGGTGGGGACGCGCGATTCGTCGTTCTCGGCGGCGACTTCTTCACGCGACACGTACACGCGCACGCGGGTGCCGCTCCCCGGGGCGCTGTCGACCACCACGGCACCGCCGTGGCTGTGAACGATGCCCAGCACGGCCGCCAGGCCGAGCCCTCGACCCGTGAATTTGGTCGAAAAGAACGGGTCAAACATGCGCTGCTTGGTGCTCGCATCCATGCCGATGCCGGTGTCCGCGACCTCCAGCAGCAAATACGCGCCATCGCGGAGCTCCTCGCCGGTGGCACTGTCGCGCAGACGATCGCCTAAATGGTCGACAATCGCGGTGCGCAACGTGATCGTCCCTGGGCCATCGCCGATGGCCTCGGCGGCATTGGTGATGAGATTGAGCACCACCTGCTGCATCTGGCTCGGGTCGCCAACCCCCATCGCGTCCTCGGCGAGCTCGCAGACGAGGTCCACCTTCTTGCTGATGGACACGCGCAGCAAGCTCGTCATCTCGCGCACCAATCGCGAGAGGTCGAGCATGCCGAACACTGGCACGCTCCTACCGGCGTAGGCCAGCATCTGTCGCGTCAGCGACGCCGCCCGTCGCGTCGCGTCGCGAACTGTCTCGAGACGCTCGATGGCCTCGGCGACGCCGTTCTCACCCAAACGCTCGATGGCGAGACCGGCGTTGCCGAGAATGGCGGAGAGAATGTTGTTGAAGTCGTGCGCGATGCCACCGGCGAGCACACCCAGGCTCTCGAGCTTCTGCGTGCGCAGCACCTGTTGCTCGAGGTCCCGACGCTTTTCCTCGGTTCGTTTGCGCTCGCTCAGATCACGCGCCACGACGATGAGCGCATCCGCGGTGCCGCTCGTCGAACGCAACACGCCAGCGCTTACATCGACAGACAGCTCCCGGCCATCGACGCCCGTGCACAACAGCTCACCGGGCCCCGTGCGCCCACGCTGGGTCGCCTGTGCTGCGGCGCTCAACGCACGTGCGCGATCGCATTCGGCAACCAGATCGAACGCCTTGCCACTCCAACCCAGGCATTTGGCGACGTCGCTAAAGCCGAACAGCTCGGCAAACCGAGCGTTGACGGTGTGCAGGCTCCCGTCGAGAGCCATCACCGCAACGGCATCGGGCGATATCTCCGCCAGCGTGCGGTAGCGCTCCTCACTCGAGCGGATGAGGGTCTCCGCGTGGCGCTTGTACTCGGCAAGCGGTGCGAACACGCCCTCACGCAGCATCCCGAGGCCGAGCGTCACGCCGACGAGACACGTGATCGTCGAAGCGAGAAACGGCGGCTGCACGCCGAGAAACGCGAGCCCGCCGTTGGTCACCGCCCCCACCGCAGTCGCCGGTACGATGAGCAGCAGGAACAACCTCGCCGGAGCGCGATATTCGATCATCGCCGTGCGCGAGAATACGCGCGCCAGCAAGATGCCGGAGGCCGCCATGTAGATGAGAAAATAGCCGTTGATACAGACTCTAGCTCCCTTTATTTTAATAGTATTTATGTTTTTGCTAGCGACTTATGGTTTGATGAACCAGATCAATGGGGGCATCATCAAGATGCTGGTTTTTTTACATTAAGAAACAATATCATAACAAAAAAGAGAGCTAAAGAAGTA
>CAYHNK010000167.1:0-10405 GCA_964357695.1 uncultured Bdellovibrionales bacterium
GAGAGCGCCACCGATAGCTGGATGACGGGGCGCAGGGGGCGCCACGCGACGTTGGCTGCGTGCGATGAAGTGCTGGTCATCATTTGTCCTCTGGGGGTCAGTTCAGGCTCCGGCCAAAATGGCCGAGCTGGATCGATGGGGCCTAGCGCAACCGGCGCACGTAGACGCCCTCGCTGCCGGCGGCGGATACTCCCCAAACGGCTGAGGTCTGGGTGGGGGAGTCTCGTACGAGGCGGGCGCGTGTCAGGTCCGTCGAGTCCGTCACGTATTCGATGTTGGCGGTGGACGGCAGCGTACCGTCTTGCCAGCGCAGCATGCCGAGGCGCGCTGGATTGGCGCAGGGGATGCTCTGCTCCGCGAGAAGTCTGGCACTGGCGAGGTAATTGATCCATTCGAAGGCAGGCTTGACCGCGGTGCCGGTACACACGAGTGCGGTGATCTCGCCTGTCTCGCTCATCTGGGCATCGGCCAGACTCACGACGCTCGCGTAGGGGGTCGACAAGAGGAGCTCGGAGGCCCCGTAGGTCGCGCCGCCGTTGGTCGAGAGGGCGCGACGTAGGTCGAGACTCGTGCTCGTGCCATCGTCTGCCTCCCACAGCATCGTGACGTTGCCGCTGCCGTCGGTGAGTGTGAGGCGCTTGTAGGTCATCCCCGTCGTGGGCACGGTTTGAGGGGTAGTCCAGTTCGCTCCGGGACTCGCGTACGCGTAGAGGCTGTAGTCCCAGCCGTTGCGATCGTAAAACATCAGTGTGCCTGACGCGGGGCTATCGAACTTGCGCGACTCGTAGACGTCCGAGCTCGCCGTCACGGAAAATACGTGCTGCTCCGTCCAGCTCACGCCGCTATTGGTTGTCTGCAAGGCCATGCCGCCGTACGTGGTTGCCTGCGCGGCGACGCCGACGAATCCGACGACGCTCTTGCCGCTCGTCGCCGGGGCCCAGGTGTAGACCGCGCTCGAGAGTGCGGTGACGGGGACGTTGACGCGGTCGGGTGAGAAGGACGCGCCGTTGTCGGCGGACAGGCTGGACGAGAGAAGGTTCGAGATCGTCGGGGGAACCGAGCACGTCTTGAAGTTCGTGCTGAAGGAACGACCATAGCGGGTGAGCACCGCCAAGCTGCCGTCGAGGTAGCCGACCGCGCTGCTGGCCGTGTCTGTCGCGCCGAAGAAGCTCCCGGCGGGGCAGTTGGCGTTGGTCGGCAGCGAGGTCGCGAGCACCTGCGGGTCCATGCGCACGTCGCGTGTCCAGCTTTGCCCGGCGTCGATCGACGTAGCGATGTAGGCGCGTTGCACTGCGTACGAGACCGTGTACGTGTCGATGATGCTGCTCGTGTAGCTGTACGAGTATGCCACGGCGACATCGTCACCGTTCTGCGCGAGCCTGGGGTAGACGAGGTGGGCCCCGGACCCCGAGGTCGTATCCAGGTTGGAGACTGAGACGGGGGACGCGGCATTGCTGCCAACGGCCGGTACGGTCTGTGCGAGCAGCGTCTCGCCATTCACGTTGCTCGACAGGTAGAGGAGCGTGAGCTGCCCGTCGCTGGTACGCGAGCCGGCATCGAGGCTTGTCGGCACGGTGCCCGTGATGTGCTGCGTTGCGAGCAGGCACAGGTCGCAGCCGTCGTTGGTGTTCGCGTTCTGGTCCTCGCAGTCTTCGCCGCTGTCGATGATACCGTCGCCGCAGCGCGCGAGCGTGCAGTCTGTACGACAGTGATCCGCGAGTATGTTCGAGTTGCTAGCGCCTTGGTCGCAGCCTTCGCCGCTGTCGATGATACCGTCGCCGCAGCGGGCGAGTGTGCAGCCGGTGCGACAAGCGTTCGGGGTGGTGTCTGAGTTGCCCGCGCCCTGGTCGCATGCTTCGCCGCTGTCCACTGCGCCGTCGCCGCAGCGCGCCAAGGTGCAGCTCGACCGACACGCGTTGGCAGTGGTATCCGAGTTATCGGCGCCTTGGTCGCAGAGCTCGCCGGTGTCGACAACGCTGTCACCGCAGCGGGCGAGTGCGCAGTCGGTACGGCAAGCGTCGGCGTCGACGTCGGAATTGGCCGCACCACCGTCGCACTGCTCGCCGCTGTCAGTGATGGCGTCGCCGCACGCGGGGAGCGTGCAGTCGGTACGACAGGCGTCGGCGATATCGGCGTTCGCGGCGCCGTCGTCGCACTGCTCGTCGGGGAAGCCGAGCACGTCGTCACCGCAAGCCTCGGGCACGGGGACACAGTAGCCGGACCGACAACGCTGGCCGGCAGTCGAGCAACCGCCGTTGTCGATGCACAGCTCGCGGCAGCGGCCATCGAGACAAGCGCGCTCGGTGGCACACTCCGTCGGCGCGGAGCACGCATCACCGGCAAGACCCGTGGCCTCAGTGTCGACGTCACGTCCGCCGCCGACGCAGCCTGCGAGCGCCATGAGGGCGACGAGCGCGAGGGGACTGCGCCGCGCGCCGGCCACAGCATCACGGACGGCGGGAATGGCATGCTTTGAGTCGTGGGTCATGCTGCGGGCCTCTGCGTCGAGCGTCGACGCGCAATGAGTGTAGCGTGAATCAAAGCATCTTTCATGCCAGTCGTCGCCGTCTCTGGAAGGCGATGAAACGGCAGTTGCGAGACTCCCAGTGGCTCGGTGAGGACGCCCCGTCCCAATCGTGAGGACTGCGCGTCCCCCGTACGCCTACGGCTTCCACCAGTTGCCCGAAATGTAGATCATATTGAGCAGATTGAGGGTGTCCTCGTAGTAACCCTCCTGCATGGTCACGATCCGGTCCCACAGGGCGTTGAGATAGGCTTGATTGGCGCTGGACACCGTGGCACCTGCCCCGAACGGGGCCGAGAAGGCCGCGGTCTCGTAGTTGCCGATCACGGTGCCATTGAGCTGGTAGCCGGCACGAATGTTCGCTGGATCCTCGGACGTGGTCGTGCGCAGCCAGCCGATGAGCTGGTCGAGGGCGGTCTTGGCGCGCACATCGCCGTAGTGGGCGTACTCCACCGCCGTGCGCCACGGCCACCGGCAGGCGTTGTAGTAGTAGTGGCCGTCGTGCGCTCCCTCGAGGAAGCCCGCGCTGGCCGGGTTGGCATCGGTCCGGGCGTTGATGACAAAGTCTGGCAGCAGGCCGGTCGTGCTGGCGTGGACCTGTTGCAGGTGCGCAATGTAGGCGTAGGTCTGCTCGACGACGCCGCTCCAAAAGGCTGTCTCGCCCGTGACCTCGCCGTAAGCGCGCAAATGGCCGATCATCCAGTCCGACGTGCGGCTCGTGTCGGGGTCGCTGTCCCAGTCGCCGAGCATGATCGTGTCTTGGCGGATCAGGCTGGCCTTGATGCCACTCGTGATCATGCGGATGGCCTCGCCAAGGTAGTCGATGGTCCCGGCCGAGCCCCACTGCCGGTCGGCGAGGATCAACGCGTAGGCGATATCCATATCACCGTCGCTGGCGCTGTCGTCGTCACCACCGGCGGCGTCGTTGCAGGCCACCTGCCAGTCCATCAGATCGCCGTCGATGCTGCTGCGGTGCCGATCGTAGAAAGCCACGAGCCCGTCGAACAGCGTCTGCGCATCGGGGTCGTAGCCGGCCATGAGGACCGTCACCAGCATGCCGTAGCCATGGGCCTCCGACACCGTCAGGGCTGCCGAACAGGGCGTCTCGAAGGCCACGTAGTAACCCGTCACCGGGGCGCTCGCGAGGTAGCTGGCCTTCCAGGCGTCGTAGTAGATGGTCACGGCTGCATCGAGCTCGACCTGCGTCCGGTGGCTCGGCTTGATGGTGCCAGTGGTATACGTCTCGTGCTGCGGGAAGGGCCGCTGCACGGTCACGGTGCCGACGCCAAAGCTCACGACATAGTCCGAGGTCGTCGCATTGCCCGCCCCGTCCTGGCAGCGCACGTAGTAGGTGTAGAGCTGGCTATCGACGAGACCTGTGACCGCCGTGTCGTGCGCGGTGCTGCCGGTGGCTGTAAACGTGCCTGCCATGGCCGCATAGGCCGTACCCGCGACCACATCCCACTTGCAGGTGGCGGCTTCGTCGGTGGTCACGCGCAAGGTCGCCTGGATCGTGCCCTCGGCCAGCATGCCTGACGGCTGACCGCTGCTCACGACCGGCGGCGTCGTGTCGACCGGCACACCGGGATCTGTACCGCCGACGGTGTCGCCACAGCCAGCGAGCACCAGCACGGCGAGGCCGAGATGAGGCAACAAGGTCGATCGCGTCCTCTGACACGCCACCGTGACCAACGCCGACTGCTTGCTCGTACACATCGGCTCCTCCGTCGTGCTCATATCTGTAGGTGCCACGAGCAGCGCAAAGCTTCATCGATCGCGGTGCACGCGACAACCAGAGACGCACGTCATAGCACTGAAGAGCAGCTGGTTGGCACTGTGGCCGATGGCATCGCCGACGAGGCCGCCGCCAGCGTAGGCCTGTGCCGCGTGCGGACCGGAGGGCTCGGTCGCGTGCGCCTCGCGTTCGTAGGGGTTGTTCTCGTACGTGTTCTGACCCAGCCACAGCAGGTACTGACCGTAGAACGACATCGCCCCGTGCCCCTCGCGCACCACGCCAGGGCCAACTTGGGAGGTGCCGCCCGCGGCCTGATCGCGATGCACGAGCTCATGCGCCACGAGCGTCGCGTCGCCCAGATGATTCGGCGTGAGTGCGACGTTGCTGGCGAGCGTGATACCACTGCCGCTCGTCGGAATGGGGCCGCCCGTGCGAAACGTCGTGCGCCGGGCGACGTCAGCAATGTCCACGCCGCCATAGGCCGCCGGAATCGTCACGGCCCGATCGAGCACGTCCTGCTGGATGCGCACGGGCGCCCCGAGCGTCAGGTTCGTCAGCACGGCTTCGCTGGCCCCGTAGGTCGCGCCGCGCCGCGCGTCACGCCAAAGGTCATCGTGGTCGCGTTTTCCTTGCGCGAAGGAGGCGAGCGCGTTGCCGGCACCGTACAGCGTCAGGTCACCGACGACGTCCGCAGCCACGTTGCCGAGCAGCTCCATCGCGTCGAGCTGCACACTTCCGGGGCTACCCGCAGTCTTCGTCGCGTCGAGTCGATAGCCCTGGAAGGGAACGGGGTTGCCGCCCGCCTCGTCGCGGGCCATGCGCACGAGTCCCTGGCTGAGTACACCCACGCGCCAATCCCAGCTCGGATCCGCGCGGTGATTCAGATACTGTAGCGGCATGCTGTAGAGGCCACCGAGAAAAAAGCTCTCGGCACGCGGCCCACCGACCAGGCCGGCGCCGAGTTGGAGGCCCACGGCGGCATCGAGCAGCATCTCCTTGGGCTGCCAGAGCGACTGCTTGGGGGCCGCCAGACCACGCAGGAGCATGCCGGTGCCGATGGTCCCGAGCACTGACCAGCCGAGCGTCTGGGCGGCGCTGCGGCCGTCTTCGGGCACGATGGGCGTACCGTTGGGGCCACTGGGCTGTGGCGGAGGGGCGAGTGACAGACCGGCAAACGACACGCCACTGCCGCTCGTGCCGCCAAGGGTGAACGTCGCGCTGAGCATCAAGGGTGATGTCATGACGGTGCCTCTGCCTTTCCGTGCTGCTGGCCGAAGGCGTGGTGCTACGGTAGGCCGCTACAGCCGGCCGATCTGGTTGCCATCGGTGAACCAGATCTTGCCGTCTGGCCCGGCGACGATGCCCTGAACCCAGCCCACGCCGGGAAACTCGTTGAAGCTGCCACTCGTCGTAATACGGCCGATTTTGTGCCCGTAGTACTCAGTGAACCAGAGGGTACCGTCCGGCCCCGCGGTGATACCACGCGCGCCGCTGTCAGCCGTTGGTATCGCGAACTCCGTGATGGTGCCACTCGTCGTGATGCGCCCGATCTTGTTGCCGCCGAGCGTGTAGTTGGGGACCCCCAAGAAGTAGTCGAAGGACTCGGTGAACCAGAGTGCGCCGTCCGGCCCCGCGCAGATATCCCAAGGCAGGCTGTTCGCGGCCGGGATCGGGAACTCGGTGACGACGCCGGCGGTGGTGATGCGGCCGATCGTGTTCTTGGAGTACTCCGTGAACCAGAGGTTGCCGTCCGGACCAGCGG
Source organism: uncultured Bdellovibrionales bacterium (assembly GCA_964357695.1). Classification (GTDB taxonomy): domain Bacteria; phylum Myxococcota; class XYA12-FULL-58-9; order XYA12-FULL-58-9; family CAYHNK01; genus CAYHNK01. The sequence goes on from CAYHNK010000167.1 coordinate 6,022, forward strand.
TGATGCCCTGCGGCCCGCTGGCCGTGGTCGGGATCGGGAACTCGGTGAAGACGCCCGCGGTGGTGACGCGGCCGATCTGGTTGCGAAAGCTCTCCGTGAACCAGAGGTTGCCGTCCGGTCCAGCGGCGATGCCCCACGGGTAGCTGCTCGCGGTCGGAATCGTGAACGCGGTGACGCTGCCGCTGGTCGTGATCCGAATGATTTGGTTGCCGAGAAAGTCGGTAGCCCAGAGGTTGCCGTCTGGTCCCGCGACGATGCTCTGATCGGCGGTGCCGGAGCCCGGGAATTCCGTGATGCTCCCACTGGTGGTGACGCGGGCGATCCCCGGCATCCCCGCGACCCAGAGATTGCCATCGGGCCCGGCCGTGATGCCCTCCGCACTGACGAACGTCGGTAACCCAAACCAGGTGGGTTGAGCCAGCGCGTAGGTGAAATCCTGGCCAGCGACGCTCGCGCCGCTGACGACGACCGCGCGGCTGGCAGGGGTAAAGTCGTAGGCGGGTGTCACAGGCGTCACGGTGTAGGACCCGTTGACGACGGTGGAAAAGACGTAGTTCCCAAAGCTGTCGCTCTTTGTGGTGGCGCTGGCGGCACCGCTCAGGGTCACGACGACGCTAGCAAGGCCTGTGTTGCCAGACAGGGTGACGATTGCGCAGCTACCGGCCGCGGCACAGACGCTGCCCGCAGTGCAGTCAGTGACGCTTTGTCCGGCGTCGTAGCTGCAGCTGTAGCTCGTCATCCCGCCCGAGCAGACGGTGCACACGGTGGCGCCCGACGCCGGACACGCGCCCTCGTCGGCGTGGCAGCTAAGCTCGTTGGCTGTGCCTGTGCACACGTCGCAGTCGCCCGTGCACAGCGACGCGTCCGCGGCGCAACTGAAGGCGTTGCCCGAGCCGTTGCATAGGTCACAGTTCCCCGTGCACAGCGACGCGTCCGCGGCGCAACTGAAGGCGTTGCCCGAGCCGTCGCATAGGTCACAGTTCCCCGCGCACAGCGACGCGTCCGCACCGCAGCTGAAGGCATTGCCCGAGCCGTCGCACACGTCGCAGTTGCCCGTGCACAGCGACGCCTCCGCGGCGCAACTGAAGACGTTGCCCGAACCCGTGCACGTCGAGCAGTTTCCCGCGCACAGATCTTCCTCGACCTCGCAGTCGCCAGACGTACCGCACACGTCACAGTTCCCCGTGAAGAGCGTGTCGAAGTTGGTACAGACGCCTTCGTGTCCCGCGGCGTTGCAGCTCTGGCAGTTGCCACTGCACGCCGTGTCACAGCACACCCCGCTCGCGCAATGGGTCGATAGGCACGCCGAGTCATCGAGGCCACACGGCTCCCCGGACTTGAGCAGACATCGCGCGGCGCCGTTGACGTCGACACACACGCCATCGTCCAGCGCCGTCACCGTGCAGTCGAGACCCACGCGACCGACGCACTTGTCCTCGCAGTAGCCGTTGGCGCACCTTTCGGCCGCAGCACAGGCGTCATCGCGAACGCACAGGGCCGCGCAGACATTGCCTCTGCAGACGCGCGAGGCGCTCGCAAGGCAGTCGCCGTTGGCGCTGCACGTGCTCTTCTCACACGCGGATTGCCCCGTGCCAACCGCTATGCAGTCATAGCCCGCTGGACACGGACTGGAGACATCGCAGGCGTTGCCGACGATCGCACTCGTCGTATCGACGACGCGTGTGCCGCCGACGCACGCGGCGAGCGCCATGAGGGCGACAAGCGCGAGGGGACGGTGCAGGGCGGCGGGAACTGGGTGCTTCGAGTCGTGCGTCATGGTGCGAGCCTCTACGTCGAGCGTCGACGCGCTATGAGTGTAGCGTGAACCAAAGCACGTTTCATGCCAGTCGTCGTCGTCTGTGCAAGGCGATGAAACGGCACTTGCGTTGCCTTGGTGCGAGCCGGTGAGGACTCGTGGTCCTCACTGTGCGGACTGCGCGTCCTACCTTGCGTACCGCAGGCCCGTCGTTCGCCAGGTCTCAGAGCAGCAGACGCAATACCGCAAAATTGTTGGTTGTTCCGTCGGTGGTGCTGCCGAAGGCGAGGAGGCGGCCCTGGGAGTCGAGCACGAGCGAGCGTGCGCCGTCGTCCTGTCCGGGCGTGACGTCGAAGCGAAAAACACCTGCCTGATCGACGTTCGTCCCGGCGTCGGCATCGAGTGCGCCCGCGCTCGTAAGCACGGCCAGTGAGAAATCCTGGTCGCCCGCGGCGTTTGTGCGCTCGCCAGCGGCCGCGATCCGACCGTCGGGCAACAGCACGACGGTCTGAAAGACATCGTCGCCGCCAAGGTCGAAGGTGACCCAGCCGCCGGTGCCAAAGCTCGTATCGAGCGCGCCGGTCGGCAAAAAGCGCGCGAGCAGAGAGTCGCTATCCCCTCCCGTCTGCGTGTTTCCAGCACAGAGAATCGCGCCATCGGGTTGTCGCACGACCGCGTCGCAGCCCGCGCCTTGGCCGGTGATGTCTAACGTGGCCCGCCCGGGCATCCCTGTCGAGCCATCGTCGAAGGCCGCGTCGAGCGTTCCGTCCGCAAGCACGCGTGCCAGCACGGCAGCAAAGCCCGTGGCTCCCCAGCCGTGTCCCGGGACGAGCACGCTATCGCCCCCGCCGGGCTGACACGAACCGCCAAACTCGTCGCCACCGAAAAAATCGATGCGCAGCACGCCGCCGCTGCCGAAGCTGGTGTCGAGGGCGCCGTCGGCCAAGAGGCCATACACCACGAGGTCAGGGGATCCGGGATAGACTGCCCAGCCGTGGCCGCACAGGCGCAGACGGCCGTCGCCGAGGACCACCATGCCGTTGACAACGTCTTCGCCGCCGAGCAAATCGACGATCCGCGCGCCACCCGTGCCAAAGCTCGTGTCGGGCGAGCCATCGGCGAGCAAGCGCGCGACACCCACCTCGTTCCCGCCCGTGGCGCTGCTCGACACCTCGCCCGCCACGAGGATCTTGCCGTCCGGCTGCAGTCGCAACGATTCGACGACCTCATAGGCATAGCCGAGATCGACCTCGGCGATGCCTGCCGTCCCGAAGGTCGAGTCGAGCGTGCCATCCTCGCGCAGCCGCACGACGGCAAAATCGCGATCGGCCGCGCCGCCGCCCCTGCCCGCAAGGAGCACGCGTCCATCGGCTTGCACGGCAAGGCCCTGGGGCGTCCAGTCGAGGTTGTCGACCGCACCGACATCGAGCGCGAGGATACCGTCCTGCGCAAACGTCGCATCAAGCGAAAGCGACCCGCCGTAGCGCCCGGCAAACATGTCGGTGCGCGACACGCAGGACGCGACGCAAAGCAGGGCTACTGCAACGCTCAACCTCACGCACACGGTGACCATCCGAAAGCTCCTTGCCGATAGGCGCCCCGCCTGCCTACGGCCCCTCGATCGCGCCGAGATCGATGGTACCGTTCTGCGGTCTGCTCGCGCCGAAGAAATCGGATAGCACAGGCACCGTCGAAAGACCCGTGTCGCGCGCCGGGCTCGTCGGGTTGAGACTGAAGTCCGCAGGAGCCGCCGGTGTCGCGCTCACAAAGAGTGTGGACGGCACTTCCTGGCTCAATAGATTGTTCGACTCCACAAAGCCAGTGGCGCCGGTACCAGAAATCATGATCGGATTTGTTGCCGTGGGTGCGGAGACTAGGTTGTTGACCAACCGCACGTTGGAGGCTGTCGAGTCGACGCGAATACCCGTAAACTCGTTGCCGGACACGGGCGCCGGAGAGCCTCCATAGAGGGTGTTATTGTACACGGAGACATTGTCGATGGGCGGAGCAAATCCCGGGGGTGTCAGATAGATAAATGTCTTGTACTTGGAGCTATCCTCCATGTCGAAGACATTGTTGCGGATCGTGGAGTCTCCGGCGTCGACCCACATCATCAATTGCGTGCCGGCGCCCGCAACGAACCAGTTGCGCTCGACGATGACGTCTCTTAGGCGCTCGTCGCGGATCGGATTCTGGGGCGCGACGCTAATGGTGTAGGGATTGTCCGCGCCAATGATCTTGTTGTCAGAGATGAGTACCTTCTCGGTATAGCCACTCAGCGAAGCGTAAATGCCAATAGGGTGCGTGTTGGTCAGATAATCGTAGCTGGGTGGCGGAGGGCCAGAGCCATTGCCCGTATCATAGGTAGTACATATATCCGCAGGGTATCCTACTTCACACCAGGCTTCACTGTGTAGCTTGAGCGCCTGCTGGTTCACGCCCGCCCTGGCAATGGTGTTATTGGAAATGACTGCCTTCTCCGCGTAGGGGATGCGCACCGTATGAGAACCCTCAGAATTACTGGTAAGCATATTGCCAAGTACGTTACCCTGGATAGTGAAGCGATTAGCCGATGCATAGATTCTCCAGCCAGAAGTGCTGGCAACAATCGGTGTCATGGTTGAATCA
>CAYHNK010000168.1:0-10393 GCA_964357695.1 uncultured Bdellovibrionales bacterium
CAGGGCGAGCAGGGTCAGTGTGATGTTGGTTCGCATCGCAGGTTTCCTCCACATGGCGTGTCTACGCATCTCGCGCATCTCGCGCTCACCTGCTCTATGTCGCGAGCAGGAAGTTTATTCCCGTCCGTGCGCAAGATCTGGCGACGTTCTACGTCCGTGACGTAGATGGCGGTCGCCTGTTCGCAGTTGGGTCGACGCGGGGCACCCGTCCCCATTCGGCGCCGCGCTAGCGTCGTGCGAGAGCGGCCGCAATCTGCGCGTCAAATGCCGTCGTCAGCGCGCCGTTGGGATGGTAGGCATCATCGCGCCTCTCGAGACCGCGCTGCATCGCCAACGCCGCGATGCGCCATTCCTCGGCGTCGACGGTGCCATCCGGATGCACAGCACGATCCACCTGCGCAAAGCCCTGCATGAGCTCGGCAATCTCGCTGCTCGACTTAAAGCCCTCGAGCAGCTCCCACAGTTGCTCGCTCATCGCCCGCGCGGGCGGCGACGACGGCGTCTCCGGACGGCCGGTCACGCGCCAATCGGGAACCTGCATGTCGGGGATGTTGAAGTCCATGATGAGATTCTCGGCAAAAAGGGCGCCCCCGTTGCGCCGCAACGTCAGCGGACGCGCCGCCGATACTGACGGCAGGAGCACCGATGTCCAGCGTCCGCGCCACCACGCAGCCGACCCGGCCCACCACGGTATCGTACGCAAGTACGGTCGATACCCATCCGCCGCGCGCGAATGCGTCCGGCGCTACCCTCCCAGCAGTCGCGCCAGCGCTCGCGCGCATCGACCCGAGCGTGATCGCACGTACCCATCAAATTGACGGCTTGCCCACAACCCAATGGGATACGACGCGGTGCGGCGGGGCGAGTACCGTAGCGATCGTGGCCCTGAGCGGCCCGAGCTACCTAACGGCGCTCGCGCGGGCGGTCGAATGCACGCTCGTCGATCGCCTCACTGCTTTCAACGCCCACGTCGCTGCTGTCACGTCGGATGTTCACGACCACGCCGCGCGCAAGCGCGTGCTCGTCGAGCTGTCGCGCCACATCGCCTCGTACGGACTGACATTTCGTTCGGCCATGGGGCAGCTCGACATCGTCCACGATGAGGCCGCCCCGATCACGCCCGCACCGCGCCCGGTGCAGCGGGTGCAATGGCTGCGCTGGCATCGGCAGGAGAAGGGAACGCTCGTACGCATGGCGGTCGAGCGCAAACAGATCGACCTCGCAGCCGCGGCGACTCTTTTGACCGTCGCGCAGCGCGCACACCGTGAGGATGCCCTCTTTGCCATGGTCCGCGACGCGCTCTCCTGGGAAATCGACAAGACCCGCACAACGCGCATCGCACTCGACCGCGAAGGCGCCACATCCCCGGAGCCACTGCAAGCGCTCGCCGACCAGGTGGTTCTTGCCGCACGCAACTCCGAGCGCGGCGTCAACGCCTACTACCTCGAAGCACTCCTGCGCGCGGCGGGCCTCTCCACGACGATGCCAAAACGTGAGGGCGGCGCGGCGTTTGCAGAGAGCGCGGCGCTCGTACGCCCAGGCGAGCTCTTGCTGCTCGCGGGTAGCGCGCACATGGTTGCCTTCGGCCGCGACGACCACGGCATGTGCTACCTCTACGACTCTGAGGGCCTCTTCGGCGACGCACGCAAGCCGACGCTGCGGACGCTCGGCACGCGCCCCGATCTGAGTCCCGAGAGCGACGTGGGACGCGCGTATCGCGGCTTTGTTTCTTTACTCAAAGTCGCACGGCACGCGCCACGGCTGCCCACCGCAGCGCGCAGCTCGTCACCCTGGACGAGCGCCGCTTAGCGCGCGTGCACATCTTGTCGAGGATGCAATTCGTCCTCAGCATGCTCCTACCGCTTGCCGCCTCCGTCCTCATCCTCCCGAGCTGCGTCAGCGTCGAGGTCGCCCTCGACGAGCACGGTCTCGATGGTCTGGCGACAGCGATGCTCGCCGACGAGGCTCTCGGCAACCCGCGGGCGCTCGCCACTCTCGTAACCGCACGCACGAGCGCTGTCCCGGCCGTGGCATCGGATGCCACTTGGTCGAGCGCACCGCTCGGGCGCTGGGAGGTGACACTCGCTGACGGCCGCGTCATCGCCCCGGAGCGCCTGACGTTCTTCTCGCCCGTGGGCCGCGCCGACCAAGCCGACGAGGCGACTTTCTACCTGTACCGCGTGGCGCCGTTGGCAGGCGGGCGCGCCATCCTCTGGGTACCAGGTCTCGGCTTCTCGCGGCTCGCTGTGCACTTTGTGCGCCGCCTGTGGCAGACCGAGCTCGAGCACGGCTGGTCGGTGCTCATCTACGTGCCACCGTATCACCTCGAGCGCCGCACCGCCGGGCGCGATGACGGCGAGGGATTTGTCGTCGCGAGCCCGGAGTCGAGCACGCGCTTGCTGCTCCACTGCGCGAGCGAGCTCATCACGGCGCGCCGCTGGCTGACCGCGCAAGGCGTCACGACCGTCGGCGGTTGGGGTGGGTCCCTCGGAGCCGCCCTCCTCACCGTCATGGCCCGTGAGGCGCCGCTCGATCATGCCGCCTTCATGATCCCGCTGCTCGACTGGCACCGACCGTTTGCGCGTCCCGAGCTCGCCCGCGTACGCGAACGGCTGAGCAGGGCAGGCTTTGCGACCGCGCTGCTCGCCACCGCCGACGCCCTCATGAGTCCGGTGGATCTACCGCTCCCCGCACCAGCCGCGCGTATGCTGATCCAATACGCCCGCTACGACCAGCTTACACCCGCGGCCGTCACCGAAGCCTATGCGCGCACGCACGGCGTCAACGTCATCAAGGACTACGAGCGCAGTCACGCCACTATGTTGATTGGCAACCGGCTCTATGCGGACTACGACGCCTACCTGACGACGCTTGACGCGCCGCGCCGCGCCGCAACGCGCCGGCCGCATCGACGTATTAGCTGGACGGCGCCATCATTTACATTAGACTATGGCGATTGTGCGGCCGCGCTGTGTGACGGCCAAGGAGTAGCATGGTCGCTGAGTCGGGGCGCCGTGACGCCGATTCCGTAGACAGACTCATTCAAGAAGGCCTTGAGCTTTACGGTCGCAACCGCGCCGACGAGGCGATCCTCTGCTGGCGACGGGCATTGGCTCTCGATGCCTCGGCGGAGCGAGCGCGCGACTACCTCGAAGCCGCGGGACACCGTACGAATGGTGGGCAGTTTGACGCCAAAGTGATCGATCTGCAGCAGGCCCGCGATTTGATGGTGGGCGCCTCGGTTACGCGCAGCCTCCCCGCGGACGGCGGTGCGCTGCCCCTGAGCCAACAGGCCATCAAGCTCATCGAAGAGCGCCGCTACGAGGAGGCACTCGGAGCGCTCTACCGACTGCGCGAATCCAACCCCAGCGATGCCTCGGTGTCGCGTAGCATTCGTCTCGTCAAAGATCGCCTCACGCTCCAGTATGCGCGCCGCATGGGTCACCTCGACCAAGTGCCCCGCCGTGCCCTGGGTGAGCAAGTGATGACCGCGCTCAAGCTTTCGAGCGACGAGCAAGAGGTTCTGGCCCTCATCGATGGCATCGCCAGCTACGGCGACGTGCTCGAGATTTCGCGCCTCGGGCGATTCGCCTCCTATCGGTGTCTCGTGAGCTTTCTCGAGCGCGGCATCATCCAGTCCACCCCCGCGCCGGCATCCGTGCTGCAACAGCAGATCCAGCAGATTGCGGACGGCCAGCCAAAGCCCGTCGGCACCCCCGAGGGCACGGTCAAGACGCCGCCACCCACGGCAAGCACAGCGAGCGCCCCGACGCCCGAAGCGCCGGACTTTGACGCGCTCTTTGACCGCGCCATGCACGCCTACCTCAGACGCAATCACGAGGAGGCCTTGCAGCTCTTTGCTGAGTGTATGAAGATGCGCCCCGACGATGCGCGCGTGCGGCACAACTTGGAGAAGCTGAAAGGGCGCTGAACCGCTGCCATGATCACACTCGCGATCGCCAGCCAAAAAGGCGGCGTGGGCAAGACCACGCTCGCACTCAACCTCTCGTTGGCGCTCGCCGAGCGCGGCTGGCGCACACTGCTCGTCGACACCGATCCGCAGGGCGGCGTCGGCCTGTCGCTGCAGCGTCCCGCCGGCCAAGGCCTCGTCGGCTATGTTGCCGAGCGCACAGCCCTCGAGCTCATCCTGCTCGCCACGCGTGTCCCTCAGCTCACGCTGCTGCCGGTGGGCAAGATGGCCATCGAGGACACCCACGCCTTCGGTGATCGTCTCTGGGATGGGCACGAGATCCGCCGCCTCGTCGCGGACACCAAGCAACGCTTCGATGTCATCGTCTTGGATACGCCGTCCGGCTTTGGCGGCATCACGATGGGCGTCATGCGGGCCTCGGATGCGGTGATTTCGCCGCTGCAAGCCGAGCCCATCGCTATGCGATCGGTACCGCAACTTTTGGAGGTCATCGGCGCGTTGCGGCTCGCAGGCTCCACAGTACGACTCATCGGCCTCGTCCTGAGCATGTTACAGCTGCGCAACGCCGACTCCCTGGCGGTGGCGCAGGAGGCCTGGAGCGAATTTCCAAGCGATCTGCTCCTGCAAACCACCGTGCCGCGCGATGCGGCATTCTTGGCCGCCAGCCATCTCGGCGTGCCGGTGGGACTCCTGAGCCGTCGGCCGCCTCCGGTTGCGGCAACGTTTCACCAGCTTGCCCAAGAGCTCGAGCCGCGCCTCGGTCTCGTTCGCGGCGAGGAGAACGATGGTCCCATCCCGCTTCTTGCCTGAGGCGACAGCCCTGCAGTCCCTGCTCGGCGCCGCGGGGGTCAACGTCGCCCAGCGCTCCAATGGCCTAGCCGACTCGGGAGCGATGCGCATGGAGCGAGCCCCCATCGCGCCGCGCACACGGGACGTGGCTCCCGCGCCCACACGAACCCCCGATCGTCAGAGCGAGGGTCAGCCACTCTTGACGCCTGACAAGAAGGCCGTGAGCCTTGCCCAGGTGCTCGGCGCGGCACCGACATCGCTGCCGATCGAGCTGCGCCTCGAGTCAGTGCTCCAATGGCTCATCGGCAACACCGGCGCATTCGCCGCGTACGTCGCCGACACCGACGGGCTGCCACTCGTCAACCGCCACGCCCCCGAGACCTACGTCGCGGCGACAGCGTCACTCGCCCAGGCACAGGAACAGGTTTCACACTTCGTCGAGACGCCGGTGGACGGCACGACGAGCATCGACATTCATGACCAGAACGTCTTGGAGGTCATCTGGGCGCCGACGAGCGTCGGTCGTCTCGCCCTCGGCCTCGTCCTCGCCGCGCCGCTCGAGCGCTCACTCGCCGCGGCCGCTCGACACATGGTGCAGCTCGCCGTGGACCCCGAACCCGAAGGGAACGCCTGATGGCACAGCTCTCGCTCCGACAGATTGTCGAGGATGTACCCTCGCTGCGCGGCATCTTCGTCACCGCCATGCCTGATTGTCTGCTCTACGACTCGTGGACGCGCGCCGAGGAACAGTGGCGCCCCGAAGAGGTCGCGTCCTACTTCGGCGATCTGGTGCGCGCCAACCGCCAGGGTCTCAAGGGGCTGCACGCCTGGTCATCGGAGATGCAAGTGACCATCGAGTCGGCCGACGTCTTGCTTGTGCTACGCGAAGTGCGCGACTACGTCGTAGCGCTCGCTTTCGAGCGTAGCGCGGCCCTGGGCATGGTGCGCGTGCACGTCAAGCGCATCGCCGAGCGGCTCGTCGACTTGCTGCCGTCCCTCGCGCCCGAGGAACGTCCCCGCGCCGTGCGCGTCATCGAGTTTCTGGAGAAATACGCGCCCGATCCGCACGCCGTCTTGCAGCGGACGGCGCTGCGTACCGGCATCCAGATCGAGCAACTACGCCAGCCAGAGCGGCTCGATGCGGCGCAGGTACAAACGCTCGAGCAGACCGTGCGCGATCTCCTGGGTCTCGAGTCCCTCAACATTTGACCAAGGCAGCGATCAGCCATGACGACATTGCAGCCGCAAGCGCTTCGTTCCTACCTCGCGGGTCACGACCTGATGCTATTCGCCGGCGTTCCGGTCGTCTACCACTGTCATCACTTCAATCTTTTTCTCGACCAGACCATCGACGACGCGCTCGGCTCCGAAGCGGGCGAGGCCCTACGCTTTGCCGCGGCGCGCGAGTCAGCGGGCCAGCTGCTGCGCGAAGTGACGAGCGCAGCTGGCGCCGTGACACCGGTCGAGCGCCTCGATATCGCGCAGCGCTTGTTTGCCGCCATGGGTCACGGCCGCCTCGCATTTGCGGCCGACGCCAACGGCGGCGAAGCGCGCGGCAGCACGCTGCACTACGGTTACTCGTGGCATGAGAAGTACGGCAGTCGCGTCAAGCGGCGCACGCCGGCCGACGCCTTTGCGGCAGGCTACGGCGCCGCGGCCTTGGAGGTCGCGTTCGCTAGCGCCCCGTCGTCGATGCAAGCTCAGGAGACCGAGTGCATCGCCAAGCGCGACGCGAGCTGCTTTTTCACCTTTTCGCCCGGCGCGCCGGCAAGGCCATTGCCGTTGGTCGGCGCACCGGAGTGCGCACGGCACTCCCAGACTGTTTTCGCTGGGCTCGACGAGGCGCGCGTCGAAGCCATCGCCGCCGGCTTGCGGGACTTTACCGCGGGCGTCGCCGGCGATGAGCGTGGCCTCGCGCAAGGGTTCGGCGTTTACGTCACCATGCATCTGGCGGGTTACTACAATCGCATCTCCTACGACGCCTTGGCACACGTCGAGCGCAGCGCGCCGGGATCGGTCTCGGTGCTCGAAGACCTGCTGCGCGAGTCAGGGCACGTCTGCGTGTTCAATACCTTCGGCGGCATCCTGCTCTCGCCCGAGTGGGAGTCCATGGTAGGACCCCTCACAGGCGATCCGCAGGAGATCGTCACCGGGTGTCTCGCCATCGGTCGTGCGCTGGGCTTTGGACACTGGACGCTGGCGGAATTTGTTCCCGGTCAGCGCCTCGTCGTGCGCACGCCGAGCACCTATGAGACACCGTTCTACGCCACGCGCTATGGCCGACCGACGCGCCCGAGCGACTACTTCCTTCAGGGCGCAGCGCTCGCCATCGCCCAACTCGCGCACCGCGTGGACTGGACCACACGACCCCAGCTCACCGAGCAGTTTTACACCGCCCTGTTTCGCGGTGGCGTCCCGTGGCAGGCGGAACAGACACAGTGCCTTACGCGCGGCGACGTGCTCAGCGAGGTGGTCGTCACGGCCCTGCCCTAGGGGCTCTTGCGCCACGCGGACGTCGGAACGATGGAGCTGAGCGCCCTCGAGCAATCACGTCTCGCCGTCGTCGGGCTCGAGCGCGACCACTGCTGTGTGCACGACCTCTCCTGGCGTTGCGATCTCGATGGAGCCGACGCCGTGCACCACGTCGCACAGCGCCTACGCGAGCATGGTTACGCCTACCGCGAGGTCACGAGCGGCGGCCTCATCGAGCTGCGTCATCCCCAGCGCCACACGATCGTGTTGGTGGCCAGCACGGGGCGCGTCCAGATCCGTCTCGACCGCCTCACGCCCAGCGAACAACGCGAGGCGCTGGCGATCGCGTTAGCGCTCGAGGTGGCCACCGCAGCAGCGGCGCCGTAGACGAGCCCGTTGCCCATAGGGGCCGGCTATCCGATCACACGCCATCTTGCGGGCGACACCGATAGGAGGTAGGAGTCCGCGAAACCCCGAGGAGACTCCCATGACACGCACGTTTGATCGCCCCAAGATTGCCATCATCGGTTCCGGACAAATCGGCGGCAACCTGGCGATGCTTGCCGCTCAAAAGCAGCTCGGCGACATCGTTCTGTTCGACATCGTCGAAGGTCTACCGCAGGGCAAGGCACTCGACATCCTGCACATGTCGGCGGTGTTGCACTTTGACGCCAAGATCAAGGGCACCAACAAATACGACGACGTCGCTGGCGCGGACGTGGTGATTGTCACCGCCGGCCTGCCGCGCAAGCCCGGCATGAGCCGCGATGACTTGCTCGACACCAACGTCAAGATCATGAAGGACGTCTCGACGAATCTGAAGAAGTATGCGCCGAACGCCTTCGTCATCGTCATCTCGAATCCGCTCGACGCCATGGTGACGGCCCTCGCGGAGGTCACCGGCTTCAAGAAGAACATGGTGGTCGGCATGGCCGGCGTGCTCGACTCGAGCCGCTTTCGCTACTTTGTCGCCGACAAGCTCAATGTTTCGGTCGAAGATGTCTCGGCCTTCGTCCTCGGTGGTCACGGCGACGACATGGTGCCGGTGGTGTCGCTGTGCGCCGTCGGTGGCATCCCGCTGACGCAACTGATGAAGAAGGAAGACATCGACGCCATCGTCGATCGCACGCGCAAGGCCGGCGGCGAGATCGTCGCGTTGCTCAAGACTGGCAGTGCCTACTACTCGCCGGCCTCGAGCTCCATCGAAATGGCCGAGGCCTATCTCCACGACCGCAAGCGCGTGCTGCCGGCGGCGGCCTACTGCCAGGGCGAGTACGGCATCAAGGACCTCTTCCTCGGCGTGCCGGCCATCATCGGCAAGGCAGGCGTCGAGAAGGTGCTCGAGGTCGAGCTCAGCGAGGCCGACAAGAAGGCTCTCGGTACGAGTGCCATGCACGTGCGCGAGCTCGTCGACGAAGCCAAGAAGCGACTCAAGTAGCACACACCGGGTCCGCCCGCGTCATCACGCGCGATGACGCGACTGCAACAGGAGAACAACCACATGCGTTGGTTTTGGAGCTTCTTTACGTCATCAGTCGGGGCCAAGGTGATCATGGCCGTGACGGGCGTGGCGCTCGTCGCCTTTCTCATCGGCCACATGGTCGGCAACCTGCAAGTCTTTGCCGGCCCCGACAAGCTCAACGCCTACGCCGAGTGGCTGCACGAGCACGTCAAGCTGCTCTGGACCGTACGCCTCGGACTCATTGCTGTGGCGCTCGTGCACATCTACTCGTCCTTGCGCTTGACGCTGCTCAACCGTGCCGCACGGCCGATCTCCTACGCGATGCACAAGCCGGTCAAGTCCACGTTCTCCTCGCGCTGGATGTTCGTCACGGGGTTTCTCGTGCTGGCGTTTCTCATCTATCACCTGTTGCAGTTCACCTTCGTGGCGCTCAACCCTGAATACGCTCAGCTCGTCGATGGCCTCGGACGCAAGGACGTCTACTCGATGGTGGTCTTGGGCTTTCAGAACGTCTGGGTGGCGGGCTCCTACGTCATCGCGATGGTGCTCTTGGGGCTGCATCTGAACCACGCGGTGGCGAGCATGTTCCAGACGCTCGGCGTCAATCATCCGCGCTACAACGGCATCCTGCACAGCCTTGGACCCATCGCCGCCATCGTCATCGCGGTGGGCAACATCACCATGCCGGTCGCCATCTTGCTGGGCTACGTGAAACTGCCCACGGGGGGATTCTAGGTCAAGAAGCTCGACGACAACATTCCCTCGGGGCCCATCGCTTAGAAATGGACCCGACATCGCTTCGAAATGAAGCTCATCAACCCGGCGAACAAGCGCAAGTTCGACGTCATCGTCGTCGGCACCGGGCTGGCGGGAGCCTCGGCTGCCGCCTCGCTCGCCGAGCTCGGCTACAACGTCAAGGTCTTTACCTTCAACGACAGCCCGCGCCGCGCGCACAGCATCGCCGCCCAGGGCGGCATCAACGCAGCCAAGAACTACCCGAACGACGGCGACAGCGTCTATCGGCTGTTTTACGACACCGTCAAAGGCGGCGACTTTCGCTCGCGCGAGGCCAACGTCCATCGCCTCGCAGAGGTGAGCAATAGCATCATCGACCAGTGCGTCGCCCAAGGCGTGCCGTTCGCCCGCGAGTACGGCGGCTATCTCGACAACCGCTCGTTCGGCGGGGCGCAGGTGTCACGCACCTTCTACGCTCGTGGTCAAACTGGCCAGCAGCTCTTGCTCGGCGCCTACGGCGCGCTCAATCGGCAAATCCACACCGGACAGGTAAAATCTTACGTCCGCACCGAGATGCTCGAGCTCGTGGTGGTCGATGGTCAGGCGCGTGGCATCGTCGTACGCGACATGGTCACCGGCAGGATCTCGTCGCATGCGGCGCACGCGGTGGTACTCGCCACCGGCGGCTACATGAACGTCTTCTACCTGTCGACCAATGCCAAGGCCTGCAACGTCACCGCCGCCTACCGCGCCTACAAAAAGGGCGCCGGGTTTGCGAACCCCTGCTACACGCAGATCCATCCGACGTGTATTCCGCAGTCGGGCGATCACCAATCGAAGCTGACTCTCATGTCGGAGTCGCTGCGCAACGACGGCCGCGTTTGGGTGCCCAAAAAGCCCGGTGACAAGCGACGACCCGCGGACATTCCAGAAGAGGGGCGCGACTACTACCTCGAACGCAAGTACCCGAGCTACGGCAACCTCGCGCCGCGCGATATTTCGTC
>CAYHNK010000169.1:0-10287 GCA_964357695.1 uncultured Bdellovibrionales bacterium
GCACGTGATCTTCGAGCGAGCGTGGCACCGATGGGATCGCCGCCTCGTGCAAGACGAAGTCGACGTCGCGCATGGCGGAGGCGATGGCTGCCGGATCCGTGATGTCTGCGTGGATGAGATCGAGAGCGCCTGCACCCTCGAGGTTCTCCGCGCGCCCGGTGACGAAATTATCAATGCCGCGCACGCGCTCGCCGCGGGCGAGCAGCGCGTGCACCAAGCTCGATCCGACGAAACCGGCCGCGCCCGTGACGAGGTAGAGACTCATGCCTTGACGATACGCTCGCGTCCGGCGGTCACGTTGCGCGTGGCGTTGCGCGTGTCGACGACCAACGGTGCGAGGCGCACGACGCGCTCGTAGTCGATGCTCGTGTGGTCCGTGATGATGAGCACCACGTCCGCGGTGCGCAACGCGGCGTCGCTCAGCTCCACCGAGCGCATGTCGAGGTTGTGATGGCGCATCTCGTGCGTCGCGGGCACGTACGGGTCGTGGTAGCTGACCTCGGCACCACGCTCACGCAAGAGCTCGATGATAGCGAGCGCGGGCGACTCGCGCACGTCGTCGATGTCACGCTTGTAGGCGATGCCCAGCATGAGGATCTTGGAGCCGTTGAGGGGCTTTTTGCGCTGGTTGAGCGCTTCTGCCGTGCGATCGACCACGTGGCGCGGCATGGCGGTGTTGACCTCGCCGGCGAGCTCGATAAAGCGCGTCGCGACTTCGTACTCGCGCGCCTTCCAGGTGAGGTAGAACGGGTCGATAGGAATGCAGTGGCCGCCAAGGCCGGGCCCCGGATAGAAGGGCATAAAGCCAAAGGGCTTGGTCGCCGCGGCGTCGATGACCTCCCAGATGTCGATGTCCATGCGCTCGGCGACGAGCTTCATCTCATTGACGAGCGCGATGTTGACGCTGCGAAAGATATTTTCCAGCAGCTTCGCCATCTCGGCGGCGCGCGTCGAGGAGACTGGCACCACCTTGTCGAGCGCGCTGCGATAGAGCGCGACCGCCACTTCGCGGCAGGCAGGAGTCAAGCCGCCGACGACCTTGGGGATGCGTTGCGTGTCGAAGTTGGGATTGCCCGGATCCTCGCGCTCGGGGCTGAAGGCGAGAAAGTAGTCCACGCCAGCGCGCAGGCCGGTCGGCGTCTCGAGCTCCTTGCTCAAGAGCTCGTCGGTGGTGCCCGGATACGTCGTCGATTCGAGGACGACGAGCTGGCCGCGCTTCAAGTACGGCGCGATGCTGCGCGCGGTGTTGACGATGTAGCTCACGTCAGGCTCGCGATTCTTGTTCAGCGGCGTCGGCACACAGATGATCACCGCGTCGCAGTCGCGCACGCGGGTGAAATCGGTGGTGGGTGTCAGCTGACCGTTGTCGACGAGAGCCTTGAGCGGCTCCGCAGCGATGTGGCGAATGTAGCTCTCGCCGACACGCAGCTTGCGGATCTTCTCCTCATCGATATCGAAGCCGACAAGGCGCAGGCCCTTGCGCGCAAAGGTCAAGACGAGCGGCAGGCCGACGTAGCCGAGACCGACGACGCCGATGACCGCCTCTTTGCGCTGTAAACGATCGAGAAATGCTGCGGTTTCCATGTGTACTCTCCTCTCGGGGAGCGTCCTCGGGCGCATCCCGCGGCGGACGTATATCCCGGGACGTTCCCGTTCTCAACTGGCAGCCGAGCACGAAAGCGACTACATTGTCCGCGTGACACCCCAGCCACTTTCACCCCCGGGTAGCCTCGCCACCGGCGAGCTCGACTTGCGTGCCATTGTCGGTGTGCTGCTGCGACGCCGCTGGATCGTTGTCGGCGCGCTCGTCGTCAGTCTCATCGGCGGCGTCATCGTGACCGTACGTGCTCCGCGCATCTACCAGGCAACCGCCCGAGTGCTCATCGAAAAGCACGCGCCGCAAGTTCTGTCTGCCGACGTGCGCGAGGTCTACGATCTCGGAACGCAGGGCTATTGGGCGGCGCAGGAATACTACGCGACGCAATACCGCATCATCCAGAGTGGCAGCGTAGCTCAGAAGGTGGTCGAGCTGCTCGGCATCAGCGGTCCGGCCTTGGCGAGTGCGCTGCGGGCGTTGCCCGAGGAGTCGCTCGAGGCGCGCGTCGCGGTCGATCCGCTCTCCGAGATCCCGCCACCCCTGCAAGACAAGCTACGGCTCGTCGGGCTCGATGGCCTACGCGATCGCAAGGCCATGATCGAGGCGCTCGAGAACCTCAACGCCGGCGCGTTCGTGCTGGGTCGCATCAGTGTCGAGCCAGTCCGCGACACGCAGCTCGCCGATATTACGGTCACGGACACCGATCCGAAACGGGCGGCGCTGCTCGCCAACACTGTTACCGACGCCTACATGGAGGTGAACCTCGATCAGAAGATCGAGTTCACGCGCTCGGCGGTGGACTGGCTCTCGGATCAAGTCACCGAGCTCAAGGCGAGGCTGCGCGACAGTGAGCTCGCGTTCTATCAGTTCCGCAAAGACAACAACGTCATCTCGGTCTCTCTCGAAGACCGGCAATCGATGGTCTCGCAGACGCTCAGCGATCTGAACCGCTCGCTCTCCGAAGTGCGCGCGCACCGTCTCGCGGTCGAAAGTCGGCGGGCGCAATTGCAGCGCGCCCATGCGGCGGGCATGGCGCCGGATATGCTCGCCGAGGCGCTCGAGAATCCGTTGATTCAGCAGCTCAAGGCGGCCTACTCGACGCTCGGGCAGGAAGAGGCCGAGCTGAGCTTGCGATACACCGAGTCCCATCCGAAGCTCATCGCCGTGCGGCGCAAGATGGATCTCGTGAGCAAGAATCTGCAGGCAGAGATCGACAAGATGCTCGGCAGTGTCGACGAGCAGTACGCGACGCTGCGCGACAACGAGCGGCGGCTGCGTGAAGCGGTCGAAGAGGTGACGACCGAAGCGCTCGAGCTCAATCGCAAGGAGATCGACTACAACCGTCTCAAGCGCGAGGTAGACAATAACCGCGAGCTCTATGATCTAGTGCTCAAGCGGCAGAAGGAAGCCGACCTGACGCAGATGCTCAAGGTCAATAACGTGCGCCGGCTCGAGGCCGCCGTGGCGCCCTCAGCCCCGATTTCGCCGCGCGTGCGCGTCAACATGCTGCTCGCCCTGGCGGTGGGCCTCCTGCTCGGCATTGGGCTCGCGTTCATCGTCGATTTGCTCGACAACACCGTCAAGATCCAAGAGCAGGTGGAGACGGTGCTCGGCTTGCCGTTCCTCGGCATCGTGCCGACCATTCGCGCCACCAAGGGTCAAGGTGGCTTGGCGCTGGGAGATCGCGATCGCTTCATTCTGCTCCATCCCCATTCGAGCGTGGCCGAGTGCTGTCGCACGATCCGCACCAACCTCATGTTCATGTCCCCCGACGACCCGCTCGCCGCGTTGCTCGTGACGAGCAGCGGGCCACAAGAAGGCAAGAGCACCACGGTGGTCAACCTCGCCATCACGATGGCACAGTCGGGCAAGCGCACGCTGCTCATCGATACCGACATGCGCCGGCCGCGGCTGCATCACACATTCGGTGTCGCCAACGAGGTCGGCGTCTCCAACGTCATCCTCGGTGAGGCGCCTCTCGAGCGGGCGTTGCAGTCATCGTCGGTCGCGAATCTCGATCTGCTCACCTGCGGTCCCATCCCACCGAATCCGGCGGAGCTGCTGCACACCGAAAGCTTTCAAGCCGTGCTCGCGCAGCTGCGCCAGCGCTATGATCGCCTGCTCTTTGACTCACCGCCGGTAGGTGTACTCAGTGATGCGCTCGTGCTCGGCACCATGGTGGATGGCGTCGTGCTGGTGGTGCACGCGGGCAAGACGTCGTTACCGGCGGCAGCGCAGGCGCGGCGGCGAGTCGAGGACGTGGGCGGCCGCATTGTCGGCGCCGTGCTCAACAACGTCGATCTCGATGATCGCCGCACGGGCCAGTATTACCAGTACTACTACTACCATCAGTCGAGCTATGGCGAAGAAGCCACATCTCGACTATAGACCCGCCCTGGCCCCTTCGCCGCGAGGAGATCGCTTATGAGCCAGGCGTCGTCCAACCCCCAAATCGTTCGCTGCGGTTTGATCCAGGCGAGCAATCCCATCAACGATGAGAGCAAGCCGGTTGCTGTGATCCAAAAGGCGATGCTCGACAAGCATCTGCCGCTCATCGAGCAGGCGGCAAAAAAAGGCGTGCAGATCCTCTGCCTGCAAGAGATCTTCAACGGTCCCTATTTCTGCCCGAGCCAAGACAAGCGCTGGTATGACGCCGCCGAGTCGATTCCGGGGCCGACGACTGAGATCATGCAGGGCCTCGCGAAAAAGCACGCCATGGTCATGATCGTGCCGCTCTACGAGAAGGAGATGCGCGGCGTCTACTACAACACCGCGGCCGTGATCGACGCAGACGGCTCCTATCTCGGCAAGTACCGCAAGCAGCACATTCCGCAGACCGCGGGCTTTTGGGAGAAGTTCTTCTTCAAGCCCGGCGACGGTGGCTATCCCGTCTTTCAGACGCGCTACGCCAACATCGGCGTCTACATCTGCTACGACCGGCATTTCCCGGAAGGCGCTCGCTGCCTCGGGCTCAACGGCGCGGAGATCGTCTTCAATCCGAGCGCTACGGTGGCGGGCTTGAGCCAGTACCTGTGGAAGCTCGAGCAGCCCGCGCACGCGGTGGCGAACGGCTACTACGTCGGCGCCATCAATCGCATCGGCACCGAAGCGCCGTGGAACATTGGCAAGTTTTATGGCTCGAGCTACTTCGTCAACCCGCGTGGGGAAATCATCGCGCAGGCGTCGGAAGACAAGGACGAGCTCGTGGTCGCCGATCTCGATCTGTCGCTCATCGACGAGGTCCGCAAGACCTGGCAGTTCTTTCGCGACCGGCGCCCCGAAGCCTACGACGAGCTCGTTGCATACTAGGGTCACCGCGCCGCGGTGGGCCCGTATCCGTGGGCCGCATGGCGGCATTTCGAGAAGGGGAAGACGATGTTGCAAAAGCTAGTTGGCCTGGTGGTGGTCGTGTTCTTGGGAGCCTGCGCGAGTAGCGAAAAGCCGACCGAAGGCGACGTTACGAGCACGGCGCAAAACGCCGCGGAGAGTATCGCCAAGGCAGCGCAAGGCAATCCGCTGGCGGCAGCAGCCGCAGCCATGGCGGCTATGCAGGGCACGACCGGTGGTGGTGCTGCGGTTGCCGTCGTCAACTGGCGCGAGCTCGCCAAGGTCGTCCCCGAGAGCGTCGCCGGATTTACGGCCGAGGGCGAGCTGAACGGCCAGACGAGCGGCATGGGCAACATGCAGGTCACCGAGGTCACACGGCACTACAAGAAGGGCGACAAGGAGCTGCGTCTCGAGATCACCGACACCTCGATGGTGGCGGCGCTGCGCGCGCCCTTCGCGATGATGGCCATGATCAACGAAGATTCGAGCAAGGGCTACAAGAAGGGTGGCAGCATCGGCGCATATCCCGGCCTCGCCGAGTGGGAATCCCAAGGCAAAGAGAGCCACGTCGCTGTGCTCGTCGCGGATCGCTTCCTCGTCAACGTCAAAATCGAGAACGCCGAGCCGGGTGATGCGGAGACGATCGTCAAGGCGTTGGACCTCGGCGACCTCGCGAAGCTCAAGGCGCCGTAGTCGTCGCCCGCTTGACAAACCGTCCGTGCCCACGTTTGCCGACGAACCGCCCGTTCTCGGCGACGAGCTCGCCGCGCGAGAAGACGTGGCTTGGTGACCCCGCCACCGTACGCCCCTCGTACGGCGAATAGTCGGCGCGCATGTTGAGATTCTTCTGGTCGAGGCGCAGGGGCTTTTTGGGATCCCACACGACGACGTCGGCGTCAGCCCCAGGGGCGAGCGTGCCCTTCTTGGGATAGAGGCCGAAGAGCTTGGCCGGTGCCGTGGCGGTCACTTCGACGAAGCGGTTGAGCGACAAGAGACCGTTTGCCACTGCGTCGTAGATGAGATGCATGCGCGTCTCGATGCTCGGCATGCCGTTCGGGATCTTCGAGAAGTCGTTCTTCCCCATGTCCTTTTGCCCCTTCATGTTGAAAGAGCAGTGGTCGGTGGAGACGACTTGTAAGTCGTGCTCGCGCAGGCCGCGCCACAGGTGCGCCTGGTGGTGCGCGGGTCGCAGCGGCGGGGAGCAGACGTAGCGTGCGCCCAAGAACGGATCTTCTTTCGTGCCGCGCAAATCGTCCTCGCTGAGAAAGAGGTACTGCGGACACGTCTCCGCGTACACTGGCAGTCCTCGGCTGCGCGCGGCCATCACCTGCTCGAGGGCGCGCTCGCAGGTGAGATGCACGATGTAGACTGGCACCTTGGCGATTTCGCTCAACGCGATGGTTCGCTCAGTGGCACTGGCCTCGGCCGCCTCGGGGCGCGTGAGCGCGTGGTAGATAGGCGCGGTTTGACCCGCGGCGATGGCGCGCTTGACGAGCACGTCGATGGGATCGCCGGTCTCGGCGTGCATGCAGGTGAGTGCCCCCACCTCGCCGGCGCGCTGCATGGTGCGAAAGATGGCGGCGTCATCGAGCTGCAAGACGTTGGGATAGGCCATAAACAGCTTGAAGCTCGTGACGCCCTCGGCGACGACGGTCTCCATCTCTTCGAGCACGCCTTTGGGCACGTCGGTGACGATCATGTGAAAGCCGTAGTCGATGGCAGTCTTGCCTTCGGCCTTGGCGTGCCACGCGTCGAGCCCTTGGCGCAGCGTCTGGCCCTTCGACTGAATGGCAAAGTCGACAAACGCGGTGGTGCCGCCGCAAGCCGCGGCCTGCGAGCCCGACTCGAAGTCGTCGATGGTCATGGTGCCGCCGAACGGCATGTCGAGATGTGTGTGCACGTCGATGCCACCGGGGATGACGTACTTGCCACGGGCGTCGATCTCGCGATCGGCCTTGCCGAAGCTGCCGGCGCCGTGGGGAACAACGGCGCTGATGCGGCCATCTTCCATCCAGAGGTCGGCGGGTGTGGTGTCGGCGGCGGTGACGAGGGTGCCGTTCTTGATCACGGTGCGCATGGGACGTCCTTTCGTTGGGCTGAGGGATCCATAGCAACAAAGCCGGTGGTGTGGCGACCGGAAAGCGTAGGTCTCGGTAAGTCCAAGAGAGCCACCGAGGGTCGCTCGTGGCGACGTCCAAGAGCACGTTGGTGTCGACGAGCACGGGCCGCATCATCGCCGCGTCAGCTTCATGATCTCGTCCGTCGACATCTTGACCGAGGCGCGGCCTCGCAAGCGGCTAACGACCCGCGCACCGCGGCTCTGTACCCTGACCGGCGCGCGTCTGATTGTCACGGCGTTGCCGTCGATGACGAACTCCACCTCCGTAGACGGCAACAGACCCAAGGCCTCGCGGATCTCCTGGGGGATGGTGACCTGCCCTTTGGCGGTGACGCGCATGAGCACATCCTCTCGCGTTGGAGTATTGACGGTGTCCCATTCTGCGACAACGGTGTCCCATTCTAAGACAGCGCGACGTGCGCACCGTCGTGAACGGCCGATTGGCGTCATTGATCGTTGGCATTGCATTTGCTTGGTGTCCCTACATGCTGCGCAGCGCGCCAACCTCTTCGCGTAACTCTTACTTCAGGGGACTAGCCATGAAAACGTTCATCAGCACTCTCGCCCTTGCTCTTGCAGCTTCCGGATGGGCCTGCGGCCCGGGGGACGACGTTTCATCCGACAGCTCTGACACCGCGGGCTCGAGTACGGGTGGCTACGACACCGGTGGCGATGACACGGGCACTTCGGGAACCACATCGGAACCCACCGCAGAGACCTGTCGCTCCGAGGTCACCTTCCCCTGGCTGGCCGAGGGCAACTTCTGGGAGGTGGCGTGGTCGGAGATCGACGCTACCATCTCGGCGATCCGGGGAGGCACGGGCTCCTGGGACGTCGGCTCCTATTCGATGGTGCTTGGCGCACCGCGGCTCGTCAGCGGCATGCAGATGTATCCGCTCAGCCTGAGCGGCGATATCGAAAAGTACACGCCTCGGTGGGTGACTCTCGGCACCGATGGTTGCGGCAACCTCTGGGGGCAACGCTCAGCCGGCGCCACGCCCCTCAAGGTCTACACCACAGGGCGTTGGTCGGGGAACGGCTTCTACACGGACTACGCCGGGTTTGATGCGTCGAGCGTCCACGTCGCCACGGTCGCTTCCATGTTGCCGAGCCAGTACACCGACACGGCTTCGCACTTCGGACCGCTCGCCGCCGTCGGCTACACCGACTCGAGCGTGGGACCAGGGGGCACCGGTTGCGAGTACTTCGAAGGCTACGGGACCATCTGCGGCAGTGACGCCCCGGGAGACTACGCCGATGAGACCGCGTTCGAGTACTGGGATGCGGCAGCGGGCCCCGTGGGGATGCATCTGTCGCGCAACTACGTCGAGGGCGGTGCGCTCTCCGACGAAAGGCACTCGGAGAAGCGCGTCGAGGTGTGGTTCTTCGGCGACACCGTCAACACCCACAGTGAGCTCCACCACGAGCCCGACAGCTGCGTCGACGCGACATCGATCCCTCTCGACAACAGGATCTTCACCGCCTACGGCGAGATCCACCGGTACGATATCCCCGCCGGCAACGTTCCAGGGTGCGATCAACCGCTGAGCAGCTGGCTCTATGGCGCGATCCAGTCTTGGTACCCCTACGCCCAGGACACCGGGATGCAGATCGCCCAGCGCGTCAATGACTGGTACGCGTTCGAGATTGTCGACCCGGGCAAGCGCGTCGAGTTCTACCTGGTGTGGGATGATCCGGCGGTCAATTTGGACTTCCACTGGTTTGCGGCGTCCGACAACACGACGTACGGTGAATTCGTCTACTTCGGGGACGAATCGATCGTGTCGACGGAGCCCAACATCGGTGGGCTCGCGCAGCAGAAAGGGATCCCCAACCCCACGGTGGCTGGTAGATACCTCTTGGGGGTCACGCGCACCACGCCATCACAGTTTGCGACCCCGTACGGGATCGGTGTGTTCACGGAGTAGCGCCGCCGACGGTTCGACGACCGCAGAGAGACCGGTAAATCGCCAGGGGTCTGCTCGACCTGCTCGCGGCCGCGGGTGGGGCCGTGCGGTCAGGCTCGCCGTAGCCGCGTCCAACGTGAACGTTGCGGGACCGCGGCTCCTCGACATCAGGCTGCGTGCGCGGGCCTGCGCGGACCCCCGTCGGTGCGTTGCGGCGCCGGAGGCGTGAGCGCCGATGGACACCGTACGGGCGATCGCAGCTTTGTCAGGATCCACGTTGGGGCGACACAATCAGGGCTGCCGACCGGGAGAAAGATGCGCTTGATGGGGTGGGAGGGGTGGCGTAGCCTCGCGAGGTGGCGCGCTGCGTTCTTGACGGAAGGACTACCGGATGACGGATTCCCTGCGCGATGCCCGCTTGGACGAGCTCGCGTTCTTGAGCTCACTCGCGCGGGCGGAGGGGCAAGGCTGGACGCCGGCGCAGTTCCCGCAGGATACCCCCAAGCGGCGCATGGTCGTGCAACTCCTGCTCGACGGTTGTCTCAATGACGCGGGCTCGGTGCCCTGGATGTATACGGACACCTCGCGTGAAGGCGTTCTCAAAGTCGCCGACGAGATCCAGCGGCGCAAGCTCGAAGCGCTCGCATACCTGCTGAGCGGCCAGACTACGGCGATCACAATAGGCCACAAAGGTCGCGTTCGCATCGCCGAATTGGCCCAACAAATCGCCACGGGCCGCCAGCGAGATCCGACCGGAACCGTGTGGTCGAAGCGGCACATGATGACCGACTTGGAGGTTGCCATCCGACGCTCGACGACGGCGAGTCCAGCGGCATTCGCGATCTTCGACATGAACGGACTGAAGGCGATCAACGACGCCGGCGGACATGACGCCGGGGATCGGGCGATCCGCACCTACCTGCAAACGATCGCAGCAGCCCTGCCCACGGGATTCGACGCCTACAGAGGCGACGGCAGTGACGAGGTCTTTGTCGTCGTGCAAGCGGGCCTTGCGGCGTCCGCCGAGGCCACTCTGGTCCACGCCCTCGAACAACTAGGGCGCGAGGTCATCGCCGAATCCCGCGGCTTGCGCGCAGCATGCGGACTCGCAGTTGCAGGCGGACCCGATGCCGATCCTTCCGACGTGTTCAACAGCACCGACAAGGCCATGTATCGAGCGAAGGCGCGCAGCAAAGAGCCACCGGGTGGACACAGCGCCGTCGCGGTTGGGGAAGCTGAACTCCGGTTGAGACCTCGCGCGAGAATGACTTCATGACGGCGCCTGTCGTTCCCCCCGCTCTTCGACCGCCTCGTTCTTGCGGAGTTTGACGCGAGAA
>CAYHNK010000170.1:0-10147 GCA_964357695.1 uncultured Bdellovibrionales bacterium
CATGACCGACGCGCCCTCTTTCACTTTCAGCTCTGCCACCACCTTGGCGCTGCCGCGCTCTTGCCCGCTGCGCCGGTCAACACCCACGGACTTGAGTCGCGCGGCCACCGTGGCGAGCTGCTCGGCACCCCGTTCGTCAAACAGTCCTCGCGCTTCGCGCAGGATGCTGCGCCGGTTCGCGGTGGGCGCGAGCAGCAAGACATCGCGGGCAAGCTTGATCTCGAAATCGTAGACAAAGGTCTCGGTCGTTGGCTGCACAGGGCCGTCCTCGTCCTCGGTGTTCCCGTGCGTCGGGTCTTCCTCTTGTTGCAATTGCACGAGGCGCACCGGCTGGCTCTCGTCGCCCGTGACCCGTCCACTGACCACCGCGGGCTCGCCCACTCGTGCGCGCCCGACAGGCCCATCGGCCGAGAGGGTCGGAAGATCGAGATGATGGTCGAGGTCCTTCTCGCGCGGCGACTCGTCATTCGCAAACAGGTGGACCCGCTCTTTCGACAGGCGCGCCGGCACGATCTGCACGTCCGGCGTAATGCCGACCGACTGAATCGAAATATCGCCGGGAGTCAGATACTGCGCGATGGTCAGCTTGAGCGCCGACTTGTCGCGAAAGTCGTAAAGAACCTGCACCGAGCCCTTGCCGAAGGTCTGCTGACCAATGACGACAGCGCGGTCGTGATTCTGCAGCGCGCCAGCGACGATCTCGGAGGCCGACGCACTGCCGCCATTCACGAGGACGGCGATGGGATAGTCGCGGTCGGTGCCGGAAAAGTGCGCGTACTTGACCTCCCGGGTGCGGTTGGCGCCGCCGACCGTAATGACGAGCGCTCCTCGATCGATGAACCTGTCGGCGACGAGAATCGCCTGCTCGAGCAAGCCGCCGGGGTTGTTACGCAAGTCGAGCACCAAGCCCTTGAGCTCGCCATTGTTGCTCTGGCGCAGCTTCTCGATGTGCGTGTGCAAATCGTCGAAGGTATTGGCCTGAAAGCTCTTGATGCGCACATAGCCGATACCGCTTTCGAGCAGCTTGCTGTCCACGCTTTCGATCTTGATGACGGCGCGGGTCAGCATGAAGCGCTTCGGCTCGGTCCAACCGTTGCGCAACACCCAGATGGCAATCTTGCTGCCGGCCTTGCCCCGCAGGCGGCCCACCGCCTCCTCGAGGCCCATATTGACCGTCGACTCTTCGCCGATGCGGACGATTTGATCTTGCGCTTTCAGACCCGCACGCGAGGCAGGCGTGCCCTCGATGGGCGAGATGATGGTGAGCGCGCCGTCACGAATCGAGATGACGATACCGAGTCCGCCGAACTCGCCCTTGGTCGAGAGCTTGACCTCATTGAAGCTCTCGGGCTTGAGCAGCACCGAGTGCGGGTCGAGCGTCGACAACATGCCGTTGATGGCAGCGTACTCGACGTCCGGTAAGCTCTCCGCGTCGGAAATATTGACTTGCAAGAAGCGAAAGATGTCACGCAGCGCGAGCGTCACTTCCCACAGCTGATCGAGTCCGCCGAGACGCTCGAGATCGAAGACCTGGCGGGCGGTGCCTACCGAAACGGCGATCCGCTTGGGTGCCGCTGACGTGTCCACGAGCACTTCGGCGACGGATTTTTCGATTTCGCCGAGGGCCGCGAGAAACATCTCGTACGGGTGCACACGCTCGGGGTCGACATAATTTTCTTTGAGCAGCAAGATCACGCGGCTGAGCGTCTCGTGGGCGGCAAGATCATAGCCGCCTGTCGACGAGCTCTCCGCGGTGTCGACGAGCGCCACGGCTTCCGACGCCGCGGCGGGCGCAGCACCGAGTGAGGCATTTAGACTCGAACCGAAATCACTCTGCGTCGCATGGCGCCAGTAGAGGGTCCCCGCCACGGCGACTGTCGCCAGCAGCACCACTGCGCCCCAAACAACTCTCTTTTTCAAGCGATTCTCCGTGCACCCAGGTGCAGCCTGCGAGCCAGCACAGCGACGATAAGCCCGCCGCTGCCCGAGCACCCTCACTGGTAAGGTTAGTATGCGGTACCGAGTCGTGCAAGTTGGCGTTGTGCAAACCGGGTCAGTTCTGTCATAGAGCGCAGGATGCTGCACGAGACGAGCCGGATGATCTTCGCCAACGCGCTGGTCGCGGGTGTGTTGGTGTGCGTAAGCGCATGCGGGTCAGGTGACAAGAGCCGCGCGGACGCTCGCGCCAACGCCGCGGCAGGCGGGGATCTGGCGGCGCGTTTTGTGGATGATATCGACGTCCAACGCGAAGTGCTCTCCACCGAGCTCACCGAGGCAGCAAGACGACTGGGATCTTTCGAGCTTGAAGCGTCGAGCTCGTTTGTCTTTAGTCGCAGCGGCGAAGACGTCGAGCAGCTCGACACCTATGCCGTGACGCGCGATGCCAACGGCGGCTCGCACACGGTCATCGAGACGCCCGAGAGCTCGCTCGAGGTGTACCGCGTAGAGGACGAGATCTACGTCCGCTATGACAAGGGTCATCTGCGACACAAGCCCCTGCGCGAGATGGATGTCGAAAGCGTCGCCGAGCTGGCCTACTCCGGTCTCGCGCAGACCTTGCAGATCTTTGAGCTGGTACTTGCGTTTGGTGTTCCTGAGGCAGCGAAAGTGGGCGATCGCAAGGCCCTGCGCGTCCCGGTGCTGGCGGCGCGAGACGCACGCTCCGCGCTGCACATCGCGCCCATCGTGCGCCCACCCTTTTTGCCAGAGACGCCGCCCGGCTCTTGGCGCTCGGTCGCTCGGCCGCTCGATGTCCGTGGTGCGCTGTGGATCGATCTCGCCACCGGCGTGGTCACGCGCGCGGAAATCGATGGCCGGGTCGAGATCGCTGATCGCGACGTACGTCCGACGCAACTGACGCTGCGCTACCACTCGCAGCTCTCGCACATCGGCGCCGTCCCCACGATCACGGCGCCCAAGGCTCGCCCGGAATTCCGACGCCAGCGACCCCCCTCCGACCAGCTCAGCTTCTTTCGCCACCAGCTGCCGGCACCCGCGGCAACCAAGCCCTAAGTCCCGGCGCACGAGCCGGCCGACGAGCGTCGACCGTTTACAGACTCGGATCTTCAGCATACAAGGCGAGCGCTAGACCCCCACAAGAGGGCGTCATCGCGAGGAGGTTACCCCTGGAGAACGAGCATCTTGCGCAACGAGCCGCGCAGCTGTGCTTTGAGCGCAAAGCACTCGACGTCGTCGTCTTGGATGTACGCGGTCGTGCGAGCTACACCGATTTCATCATCATCGCCTCGGGCACGAGCGATCGTCACGTGCAATCGGTCGCCGAGCACGTCGTCGCATCACTGCGAGAGGAAGGCGAGCGTGCGCTCGGCAGCGAGGGCGTGCGCGACGGACAGTGGGCACTCATCGACTGTGGTGGCGTCGTGGTCCATGTCTTTCACCAGTTCACCCGCCGCGTCTATGACCTCGACGGGCTGTGGTCCAAAGCACCCCGCGTGTCGCTCGAAGCCGGCGCAACGAGTGCGAGCGCCGCGCCCTAATCGAGCCCCGGCAACATTGTGGCACTGCGCTACCGCATGGTGTGGGTGGGGCGACGCGCCCGCGAGCCGCTCGTCGAGGCCGCGCAAGACTACCTGACAAGGCTTGGCCACTACGCGACCGTGTCGTTGACGCGCATCAAGGACGGCACGATGGACGACGAGCGTCGCGCCATCGAGCGTCATCTCGGCGAGGGGACGGAGGTCGTCGCGCTCGAGGTTGGCGGTGTGCAGCTGACGACACCCGATGTGGTCGTGCAGGTGCGCCGTTGGCAGGAGAGCCAAGCGAGCGTCACCTTTCTCGTGGGCGGCGCCGACGGACTGCATTCGGCGCTGCGTGCTCGCGCTCAACGTACGTGGGGTCTCTCAGGATTGACGCTGCCCCACCGGCTTGCGCAGGTGCTGCTCGTCGAGCAACTCTATCGCGCGCACACCATCCTGCGGGGTGAGCCGTACCATCGCTAGCGCCACGGCGGGCCCTTCTCGTCGGCAGGGTGTTGCTCTCGGTGCGCGCTGCCGTGCTCGCCACCGATCGCTCACGCAGGTCCTTGGGACAATCCGCCATCCGGAAGCGACGCAACGATGCGGCCCCCGCACCGATAAGGTGAGGGCACATGCGAGGAGGTCCCGTGGATCGCTACTTTGTCATCCAGCCGCGTCACCTCGATCTCAACGGCGACGGTAAGGTCGACACGGCCGATGCCATCGCCGCCGATCGCGTCGCGCGAGCGGCTGAGCGGGTGCTACGCCGCACGCCTGTGGTCGGCACGCCTGCGCCCGATCCGGTGGCAATCGACAGCGTGGAGCGAGCGACCCGGGATGAGCAACGTTGGTTGCGACTTGGACAGTTCGCCAAGAGTCCCACGCCCGAGACCGAGATCAAGGCGATCGAGCGCCCCCAGGTGGAAAAGGTTGCGCAGCTCGGCGCCTTCGCGCAGCGTTTGATCGTCGCCACGCAGCGCGTAGCACCGATGGATGCCCGCGAGGGACCGCCCACGCCGGATGAGGTCGAGTTCGTCAGCTTTGCGCCGCTCGTCCGCGAGGGGATCCAGCCGGTGTTCCTCACCGACCTCGACAACACTGCGTGGAAGACCGAGAGCGGCGATCGCTTCGTGCAAATGATGCTCCGCGAGCAGCGCGTGCGTCCCGAGGCAACGACACAGCTCGTCCGCCTCATCTGGGCACTGCACGAGCGCCACCCCCAGGTCGTCGGCGACGCACTGGGAATCGACGCGTCAACTGAGGACGCGATCCAGGCCAAGGTCACGGCCACCCCACCGAGCATACTCGCGCGACTGGTGCTCGAAGATCTGAGCCAGGCGCTGACGCCGTACGAGCTCTTCCTCGGCGCCGTGGCACTCACCGCCGGCTACACACGTCGCGAGCTCGACAGCCTTGGACGTCGCCTGTTCACCGAGCCCGGCCCCAACGGCGAGTCGCCGCTCGGTAAGCTGGTGTACCCTGACCAGGTCGACACCTATCGGCGCTTGCGCGCGAAGGGTGCGGTTGGACGCGCGGTTTCGGCGGGCATGGATTTCATCGCCAAAGCGGGGGCCAAGCGCCTTGGATTCAAAGGGTCCGAGGTCGATGCGACTACCCTCGTGTACGACGAGAACGGCCGCTCCACCGGAGCGTACGCGCAACGCAACTACGCCTCGAAAGACGACGTCGCGCTGCGCCTGATGCGAGACTTGAAGGGTCTGGTCATCGCGGTGTACGGCGATTCAAAGAGCAGCGATACCCCCATGGCGATCTACGCCGACGCCGTCGACCGCGCTCTCGACCCGGCCGGTGACCTCGTTCAAAACGCCCTGCGGCCCGAGCTCAAGGCGCACAGTGACGCGGCCTTGCCGGCCCTCGAAAAGTGGGTCGATGAGCTCAACCAAGCCAACGGCACACACCTCGAAGCGCACCCCACCCCCAAGACCCTCGAAGAGGGGAAGTAGCGCGCCGAGTCCCCAGAAGCGTCACGGCCAAGGGCGCGCTATTGCCACGATTCCAGTTCGTGCATAGCATCACCTCCTCTAGTCACTTTTCGTTGTCGCTCGGCCTCTGCGGGCACCCCTCACGGCATTCGCCAGCGGATGCGCCCACGGAGATGAAGATGGTCGAGAACGTCGTGCGATCGGTAGGGAACAGTCGTGCCGGTGCAATTCTAGTGTTCGCTGCGCTGGCCTCGTTGCCTACCGCATGCTCCAAAGTGGATCTCGAGTGTGTCAACGACGCGGATTGTGACGACGCGGTGTTCTGCAATGGTGTGGAGCGATGCGAAGTGAGGCAGGGCGAAGGGGTCTGTGCCGCGGGTGTGGCTCTGGCATGCGCGGAGGCTTTCGGCACCTGCGGTGGCAGGTGCAATGAGCTGAGCCAGACTTGCGTTGCTGTGAACCCAGGCACGGACGCCGATGGCGATGGCCACGCAAGCTTCTTGTGCGACGGAGACGACTGCGACGACACGGACGCCACACGCTACCCCGGCAATACGGAGCTCTGCGACGACCACGACGAGGACTGCAACGACGCAACCTTGGGTCCCGATGTCGATGGCGACGGTTCTGCGTCGTTCGCATGTTGCAACCCGCAACCCGATGGCCTTCTATCGTGCGGCTTCGACTGCGACGACACGCGCGCCACGATCAACTCCACGGCCGTCGAGTCGTGCAATGGCGTTGATGACGACTGCGATGGCGTCATCGACGAGGGCCTGAGTGTGCCCTTGTATCTTGATTTCGACGGCGACGGCTACGGCGTGGCTGGGAATACCGTGGAGGATTGTCCGGGCGTGCCGGGCTTCTCGATTCTGGGCAACGACTGCAACGACAAGAATGCGGCCATTACACCCGGGACGATGGTCTGCGATGTGAGCATCGCGACCCAGGTCAATCTCTGCACCAACACCGGCTTGTTCACCGCGCTGAACTGCCCGGCACAACAGACCTGCCGTGCCCAGCCCAATGGCACCGGGTTCTGTCTCTAGCTCGCCAAAACAGCAGGTTTCACAGCCCCACCCGATGTGGTAGGCTACGCGCAACCGCGTGCGTTCACGCGGGTCATAGCGATCTCGCTGGCCACAGCCAGGCTGAGGAGTTGACATGAGCGGCATCAGCAATAACCAATCTCCAAAGATCTCCGGCGATGGCTACATCCGGGCAGCGAACGACGAGCAGCCGGCACCGCAATTTGGCGAGCTCCTCGGCGGCCAATGCTACAAGACCGTCAAAGGTGCCCACGGGCCGGAGCGCCGCAACGAGCGCATGGGTATCTACCTCTATCGGGTCGACAACCCGGAGCAGTTCCTGACCATCGCCAAGGCCGACGGGCAGCGCGACTACCTCCTGTTGGCAAACGAACAGGGCGAGAAATTTGGCCTGGTCGCGGGTGAGCTGGACTTTGACGGCAAGTGGTACAGCCCGTTTCCCGGGCTGCCCGATGCCGGCATGCTGCGCGTCGCCGGGCGCGATCTCGAGATCCTCGACTCGGTCAACAACGTGCAAGCGGGCGACGTGCGCGACTTCGTCAAGGGCACCGTCGGTGTCGCCACGGCCGGGCACAGTCTGCATCTGCTCGCCGCCTACAGCGGCTACGGAATCTTCGGCACGGTGTTCGTAGGTGCGATCGCCAACACGGCCGCCGAGGCGGCCCTTGATCAGCGCTGCGACAGCGACCCCGGCCCCAATGCCGCGCTCGGCACGGGCGTGGCGCTGACGAACAAGAACCAAGCGGCGTTCGAGCGCTTGCTTGCCCCCCGCGGCACAAGTGGCGTGAACGTGGGCGCCAAAAAGCCCTGACGCTATCTCTTGCTTGCCGCCTCGCGCGCAAGACGCTAAGGGTACGCCTTCCATCCCGCTAGGAGGGCGTCATGAGCCAAGCCGAAGCCGCCATGCAGCTAGACACCACCGGTAGCGTTGCCACCGTGGCGGAGCGCGATCGGTTCCCCGCGGGCATTCCCTTCATCGTCGGCAACGAGGGCGCCGAGCGCTTCAGCTTCTACGGCATGAAGGCGATCCTCTACGTCTATCTGACGTCGTTGTTCGTCAAGCTCATCGGCGCCGACGTCGTTCCCACCGCCGACATGGCGCTCGCCCGTGCCCACGCCACCGAGGTCGTCCACCTGTTTATCGCCGGCGTCTACGCCTTCCCGCTGGTCGGCGCGATCCTCTCGGACCGATTGCTTGGCAAGTACAACGTCATCTTCTGGGTGTCCCTCGTCTACGTGGCGGGCAACGCGGTCATGGCCTTTGCCGGCAAGCTCGGCATGCTGGGCAACATCGGTGGCGCCGAGGTGGCGGTCTACGGCGGCCTGGCGCTCATCGCCATCGGCTCCGGCGGCATCAAGCCCTGCGTCTCGGCCAACGTCGGCGACCAGTTCACGAAAGCGAACAGTCACCTCGTCACCAAGATCTTTCAGATCTTCTACTTCATCATCAACTTCGGC
Source organism: uncultured Bdellovibrionales bacterium (assembly GCA_964357695.1). Taxonomy (GTDB): domain Bacteria; phylum Myxococcota; class XYA12-FULL-58-9; order XYA12-FULL-58-9; family CAYHNK01; genus CAYHNK01. The sequence goes on from CAYHNK010000170.1 coordinate 7,927, forward strand.
TCGTTCTTCTCGACGCTCTTGACGCCGCTGCTCTATCGCTACTTCGGCCCCGCCGTGGCCTTCGGCGTGCCCGGCGTCTTGATGACCCTCGCCACCATTATCTTTTGGCTTGGGCGCAAAAAGCTCGTGCGCGTACCCGCAAAGCCGGGAGGCAAACTGGGTCTACTCGACACCGCCGCGACCTTGCTGCTGCTCTCCCCTATCTTTGCGCTGATCACCGGGGCCTTCTTCACCGTGCTCCCGTATGCACTCGCCGCCATGGTGGCGGGCTTCGGCCTGTTCCTCTTGCGCCAACGCATCGCCCCCGACTCGGGCTTTTTGGCCGTGTTGATCTTCACGTTGCGCAACCAGAGGACGCGCAAAGCCAACAGCGGATTCTTCTCGGTGGCCAAAGAGCACTTCGGTGAGGAAGCCGCCGAAGGCCCACCCGCGGTGCTCAAGATCATGGTGGTCTTCTCCATGGTCAGCGTCTTCTGGGCACTCTTCGATCAGCACTCGTCAACCTGGATCGAGCAGGCCAAACGCATGGATCTGGGCCTTTCGGTGCCCCACTACCTCGGCTGGTTCGTCGTTGTGGCCGTGTTCACGGGGGCGCTCTATGGTGGCACCTGGTTGCTGTTGCGCGTCGGCAACATCGCTATCCCGCGCCGCATCAACGTCGGCTTCTTCTCCGTGCTCGTGGGTGGTGCGCTCGTCGCCGCCAGTCTCGACGCCGTGTACAAGGAGTGGATGACGTTTGCGCTCCAGGCCTCCCAACTCGCGGCGCTCAATCCGCTCATGGTGATGATCATCATCCCGCTGCTCAACGTCGCGGTGTACGCACCGCTCGAACAACGCGGCATCACGCCCAAGCCGCTGCAAAAGATGACCGTCGGCATGTTTCTCGCCGCCGCAGCGTTTGCCGTCGCCGCGTTGCTACAAACCCGCATCGAGCTCGTCGGCGACGGTCAAGTGCACGCGCTGTGGCAGGCGTTCCAGTACGTAGTCATTACCGTGGCCGAAGTCTTGGTCTCGGTCACCGGCCTGGAGTTTGCCTACACGCAGGCACCGCGCGCCATGAAGTCGACGATCATGGGCTTCTGGCTCTTGTGCGTTACCTTCGGCAATCTCTTGGTGGCATTTCTGGCGCCGCTGCAAGCATCCTACGAGCTCAGCCAGTTCTTCTGGCTGTTCTCGGGCTTGATGGTCGCAGCAGCCACGGTGTTCGTGGTGCTCGCTTACTTTTACAAGGGCAAGAGCTACATGCAGGAAGCGCGGAGCTAGCGCCGCGCGACGTCACTGTGCGGCGGGGATCTTGGCGCGTACCGCTCGCCACTGCGACCAGACACCGAGCCACTCTTTGTCACCGAGGTGTAGGATCTCGGGGAACGTCTGCACCGTGCGCTGCGGGGGGACGGGCTCGTGGTCGTCATCCGCCGGGATGCGGCGATACTCGCGGTAGTCGCGCATGTCGTTGGGGTCGGGCTCGCCGTAGGCGGTGTAGATCTCCTTGAGCCCTTTGAGCGAGGGCTGCTCGTCGAGACGCATATCGGTCGACAGCCCATCGCCGATCATCGTCACCTGTGACGGATCGGAGACCCCCGCGCGACGCATGAGATCCAGCATGCCCGCAGGGTTGGGCTTGCGCACGCCCGTGTCGCTGTAGGTGAGTATCATGTGGGGATCGAAGTACTCGAGCGCACCGATGTGCTCGAGACGGCGTACGACTCCGGGGCGCAGACCGTCGCCGAGCTTGGCGACTTTGTAGCGCGGGCGCAGCTTCCCATCCCGCAAGCTCGTGAGCACGTCGTAGGTCACGAGCAGATCGTCGTAGGGCCGCAACGCCGCCTCGCCCGAAGCGATGCCCGCCGCGAGGGCCTCCACGTAGACATCGGTGGGGTGGAGAAACTGCTGCAACAGATCGTGAAAGACGACGTCGGGGATCGTCAAGGCCGCAAAGTGCGTGACAAACAGCTGGTGCACGAAGGTTTGGATCGCCCCCGGGTCACGCGCAAAGAGCATGACGTCGTCGGGCAGCAGCTTCAGATCCTCGCCGAGTCGCATCGTGAGCCGCTGTCGCAGCTCGAGCGGGGTGAGCGCCTCGACACCGGCACGCTGGACCGTCTCGGCGACGATCTTGCCGACACGCTCGGCGACGCTCTGCTCCATCGCCCGCAGCGTCGCCGTGATGTGGTGCACCCAGTCCTCGTCCGTGTTGTCGACATCAAAGACGATGAACGGG
>CAYHNK010000171.1:0-10133 GCA_964357695.1 uncultured Bdellovibrionales bacterium
CGGTGATCTGCGGGAAAAGCGTCATATGCGCGCCGGACAAGAGCGACAGCCCCACGGCGTCGACGTCCTCCTGCAGCGCGGCTTGGGCGATCATCTCCGGGCTCTGCCGGATGCCGGTGTAGATCACCTCGAAGCCGGCGTCGCGCAGACCCCGGGCCACCACCTTGGCGCCGCGGTCGTGCCCGTCGAGGCCAACTTTGCCAACTAAAATGCGGATCTTGCTATCGGTCATGCGTCAATCTCCTCACGCTCAGTAGCCACCCGGGTCGCGGTACTCCCCAAACACTTCTCGGTAGACGTTGCTCAGCTCACCCAGGGTGCACCCTGCCCGACCTGCGTCGAGCAGGCGCGGCATGACGTTGACATCGGTGCGGCAGGCGTCGCGCAGGCCGTCGATGGCTCGTGCTGCGGCCTTGGGGTCGCGGCTCTGTCGCAGCGCCCGCACCCGCTCGATCTGCCGGCGCTCGATTTCGGGGTCGATGCGCAGGGTTGGAATGGACGCGTGGCCGTCCTGGACGTAGCGATTGACGCCGACGATGATCTCGTCTTCGCGCTCGACCCGCATCTGGAAATCGTAGGCGCTCTTGGCGATTTCGCGCTGCGGGTAGCCCTCTTCCACCGCGGCGACAATGCCCCCCATTTGGTCGATGCGCTCCATGATCACCGTTGCCGCGCGCTCCATGGCGTCGGTGAGCTCCTCCACAAACCAGGAGCCACCCAAGGGGTCGATGACCTTGGCCACGCCGGTCTCGTCCGCGACGATCTGCTGCGTGCGCAGGGCGACGGTTGCCGCATGCTCCGTGGGCAGGGCGTAGGTTTCGTCCATGGAATTGGTGTGCAACGACTGCGTACCGCCGAGAACGCCGGCGAGCGCCTGAATGGCCACCCTAGCGACGTTGTTGAGCGGCTGCTGCGCGGTGAGCGAGACCCCGGCGGTCTGCGCGTGGGTGCGCATGAGCAACGAGCGCTCGCTCTTGGCGCCAAAGCGCTCGCGCATGATCTTCGCCCAGATCCGCCGGGCGGCACGGAATTTCGCAATCTCTTCAAAGAAGTCGTTGTGCACGTCGAAGAAGAAGGACAGACGCGGCGCAAACTCGTCGACCTTGAGGCCCGCGGACAATCCGGCCTCGACGTAGCCGATGCCATCGGCCAACGTGAACGCGAGCTCTTCGACCGCCGTCGCTCCGGCCTCGCGGATGTGGTAGCCGCTGATGGACACCGGATGAAAGCGCGGCATCTCCTTCGCGGTGTAGGCGATCATGTCGCGGATGATGCGCATGGACGGCTTGACGCCGGTGATCCACTCCTTTTGCGCGATGAACTCCTTGAGCATGTCGTTCTGGATGGTGCCGCCGAGCTTGTCAGGGGTGACCTTCTGGCGCTCGGCCGCGAGCACGTAAAACGCCAGCGCGATGGACGCCGAGGCATTGATGGTCATGGAGGTCGTGACATCGCCGAGGGGGATGTCGGCAAACAGCCGCTCCATGTCGTCCACCGAGGCCACCGAGACGCCCTCGCGCCCGACTTCACCGAGCGACAACGTGTCGTCGGGATCGCGACCCATGAGCGTCGGCATATCGAAGGCCGTGGACAGGCCCGTTTGGCCGCGCGTAAGCAGCAAGCGAAAGCGCGCGTTCGTCTCCTCGGGCGAGCCGAAGCCGGCAAACATGCGCATGGTCCACAGCTTGCCGCGGTACATCGTGTCGTAGACGCCGCGGGTGTACGGGTACTCGCCCGGTCGGCCGATCTCTTTCGGCGCGCCGCCCTCGGGCTCGTACAAGGGACGCAGCGGCAGCCCGCTCATCGTGCGATCCGGCGACGGCGGTGTGTTGTGGTTCATCAGCGCCGCTTGCCACGAAGACGCTGCGTTGTCCAGGGGATCGAGGCTGTTGTGCGCGGCGAGCCGCAGTGTTGAAAGCGCGTGGCTCGGTCATGCGCCCCATGGCGGTCAAGCCGGCGCGAGCCCAACACTCGCCGTCAATCGCGCAAGAAATGACAGGTGTACCCGCCCGGGTTCTTCACCAGATAGTCCTGGTGATAGTCCTCGGCCCGGTAGAACTCACTCGCGGCCACAACCTCGGTGACCACCGGCGCCTTCCACTTGCCCGAGGCCTCGACGGCCTTCTTCGTCTCCTCGGCGATGCTTCGTTGTGCGGCGTCGGAGTAGAAGATGGCCGAGCGATATTGCGTGCCGACGTCGTTGCCTTGGCGGTTCGCGGTCGTCGGATCGTGCATGCGGAAGAAGAAGTCGAGCAGCGTCTCGTAGCTCGTCTTGCTCGGATCGTAGGTGACGCGCACCGCCTCGGCGTGGCCGGTGCGGCCAGTCTTGACCTGCGTGTAGCCGGGCTTGTCCAGCTTGCCACCGGTGTAGCCCACCTCGGTGTCGAGGACCCCGGGGATCTCGCGCACGAGCTGCTCGACACCCCAGAAGCAGCCACCGGCGAACATGGCGGTGGCCCTGGGAAAGAGCTTGAGGTACTCGGCGTAGCCCTCCTGTGCCATGCGCTCGAGCGGCACGAAGCGCAGCGCCGCCGAGTTCATGCAGTAGCGCTCACCGGTGGGCGCCGGCCCGTCAGGGAAGACGTGGCCGAGATGGGAGTCCGCCTTGCGGCTGCGGACCTCGGTGCGCGCCACGCCGAGCTGGCGATCGGTGCGCGTGACGAGATTGTCAGCGGCGAGCGGCCGCGAGAAGCTCGGCCAACCGGTACCCGAGTCGTACTTGTCGGTGGAGCTAAAGAGTGGCTCGCCGGAGACGACGTCGACGTAGATCCCCGGATCGTGATTGTTCCAGTACGGATTGTCGAACGCACGCTCGGTGCCCTCTTCCTGCGTCACATGGAATTGCAGCGGTGAGAGCTTGGACTTCGGATCGTCGCAGCTTAGTGCCGCGTCTTGCTGCTTGGTGGTTGCTGCCATGCCGCATTGACTCCAGATGCCGATACCCGTGACGGCCAGCATGGCGCTGCCGCTCGCAAGGATCAGCACAATTCGGTTGGGCGTCTTCATCGTACGCTCCAACATGCGCACGCGCGGTCAAAACGTCCAGATCGCGAGTGCGTGCTCGCCAGGGCGACGACGATGATACCGTGGTGCGCGGCGACGGTGACGCAGCGTCCCGTGGCCTAAGGGATATCGGCCACGTAGTAAGCGTTGAGGCGCGGCGGGATGAAATAGGCGAGCAGCGCGACATCGACCGGGAGGCCTTTGTCATTGAGCCAGGTGCCGTTCACGTCATCCCAAGCAAGACCCGCGAAGCCGGCCGTCGGGATGCGTTCGGACTCGATCACGTACAGCCATCCGTCGTACATGCCGACGACTTGCCAGGTCCGCCAGCGGCGCACGTAGCAGCTCACGACGGCCAGCTCGTCACACGGGCCGAGGCCGTCTGCGCTCCCCTGCTGGCGCATGTCGACTTGCGACCCCGCGACACTGTAGCGGTACGAGTCATCGAGCCAGGGCTCGAACACGCCCGGCGTGGTTTCGGACTCGACGAGCATCGTGCGACGTACGACACCGTCTGCGGCGCTGAATTGAAAGCCGAACACGTCGACCGGCGGCAGCGCGCCATCGGGCCCCAGCGTGGACAAGCTGAGGTTGACCGTCGTTTGCCAGTATTGCGTGGGGGTATTGAAGAGCGCGCCCGCCTCGAACGCCCACGCGGCGTCACGCGGCACCATGCGCTCCGCAACGAGGTAGGTCGTGCCGTCACCCGGCTCGTGGGTCGCGACGATGCCCCGCTCGGTGGGGAGCTCGGTCCACGTGCCGATGCGCGTGGTACTCCCATCGTAGCTCAGCTGCAGGCGCTCATTGATGATTTGCCAGGTGCCGGATACCGGTACCGTCGCCAGGCCCCCCGTGATTTCCACGGCGGTCCCCGACTGAAAGGTCACCACGGCCTGTCCGATGACGGGTACTGTGGCTGCGTGGACGAGATCTCCTGTCGCTGTCACGAGCGGCATGTCCAGCGGCAGCGCCAGCGGCAGGACCCAGGCGTCACCGACCGCGGGTGTGGGCGCGGACAACTCTATGGCGTCGCCGCGCCGCCATAGCTCCTTGTCGCCGGCATCCACGCCCTCGGCATCCGGCACGGTCACGGCGCCGGCCGTAGCCGCGAAGACCGCGTCATGAACGTGGTAGATGACGCGCCATGTTGCGCGCACCCAGTCCACCGCCTGTCCGCGCGCGAGCAGCGTCGCGTCGAGGTGCGTATACTCCGCGTCCAGCTCGATGCCATCGACGGTGGCCGCCTCCACCTGGGCGCGCTCCGTCGGGTCGGCGTAGAGCGGTCCGAGTACGGACGCGTCGAGCACTGGCGACTGGTGAAACGAAGTATCGAGCTCGACGGCAAGTGCACCGTTCGCGAGGGTCCAGGTCACACTGCTCAATGAGGGCAATGCGCCCGTTCCCTGCGTGGCATACTGTAGCGTCCCCGTGCCGCCTGGATCCAGCCGAAGCCGACCATGCGTCACCCCCACGGTGCCGTGGCGCGCGCGCGTCATGATGTCGTACTCGGCAGGCAGGCGCTCCACCGCAAAGGCGTCGCCCGCGGTCGACAGAGCCGCAAGCGCTGCGCCCAGGACGTCGGTGTCGGGATTCGCGGCGCGAATACTGGAGACGAGCGCGCGAACGAGCCAGGGGTCGCGCACGATGTCGAGCGTGCTCACGGCGCTGCCCGGCAAACCGAGGGCGGGATCGGACATCAGCAACGATAGCGCGGCGGCGCCGTCGCCGAGCTCGGTATCGAGATAGACACCGTCGAGGTCGCGCTCGGTGAGCGCCAGCTCGAGTCGGTCGCCGGGCTCGCGCCCTGCGAGTGTGGCGTACAGCGCGCCGTACTTCATGGTGCTCAGCGCGCCGAGATCGACCGCACGATGCTCGTCGCGGACGAGCCAGCGGTCCGCGCCCGCGAGCTCGGCGAGCAGCCCCGTGTCCCCAAGCACACTGGCCAGCTCGACCCAACTCTCGTCGCGGCTGGGCGATCCCGTTGCGGTGATGCTCACGATGGGCGTGCCATCACCCACCGGGATGTCGAGGACGAATTCTCCACCCGCGTCCGCGGGCACGGTGAATGTCTTGCCGAGAAGCGACACGGACACCGTCGCTCCCGGAAGACCGGTCGTGCCGGCAACGGTGACCGCGTCGGAGCCAAACACCGCCTCGTCGAGGCACTGCCGATGCATGCAGCGAAATCCGTCGGCGCAATCCTGATCGCCGTCGCACAGAAATGCAGTGCCACCGTGTGGATCGGGGAAGGTGTAGAAACAACCGCCAAGCGTGACACCCGCAACCAGGGCAGCGAGAGCGCGTCGCATCACCGCACCTCCGTGGCAAGGTCAAACGGCAGCAGCGCACTCACCATGGCGCCGCCAGGCGTTGGTCGGAGCGCCACAGCGACGGGCTTGTCGCGCAGGCGCAACCCGACCCACACGCCGGCCCCCGCACTCACCAACGCGACGCCGAATGCCACGTCGGCAACGATTTGGGCCCTCTTGCCTGGCGCGATTTCCGCCTGACGGCCGACGTAGGTGGGATCCGCGGCGTTTTCGTGATGGTCGCGCGCCTGTATGCCGAAATAGACCCCGACGCCCGCAGCAATGGCGCCCGCGCCAAACAGCGCTCCGGGAACCGCGCTGCGGAACGTTGTCATAGCCGGTGGTGCCGCAACCACGCGTGTCGCGCGCACACCGGGCGCCGCAGCTGCAGGTGCCGCGACGGGCTTCGCGGTGGGAGCAGCAGGTGTAGGCGCGACCGTCGGCAAGGCAGTGACCGCGCTGTCGAACAAGCGCGCTACCGACCGTTTGATCGTAGCCACCAGCACATCCATCTCGCCCTGCACCGTTTCGTAGACGCGTCCCTCGACCTTCGGCGTACGAATGTTGATGAGCTTGATGTTGACGACGTAGCTCTTGCCGAGGACACCAATGTCCGGCACCAAGATGTACTCGACGCCGAGTGCCCCACCCACCTGCGCGAGACAGGCGACCTCGTCGCAAGCGACAAGCTCACGCTGCGTTTCGAAATCAAGCATGGCGCTGATGTCCCGACCGGCGATGACGCTGAAGCGGCCGAGCGCGTGCACCTCGCTGGTGATGACTTCGGTGAGCAGCGGGCCGAACTGCGCATCGACGTTGGTCAGTTTCGCATCGAGCACGGCGATCTGTTGCCGCGGTGCGGACCAGGCGGGTCCACACGTCAGCAGTGCTGCAGAGCCAAACAGCAAGGATGCCAGATGATCGATCCGCATTGGGTCCCTCCTCGGTGGTGGCAACCGGTGCGGACCATAGCGAGAGCGGTCGCGTGACGCAATGGCCGCTCGGGCCGGTGTTGGCTCGCGCGCCTGCTACGCCAGCCGGGTCTCGCGTGCGATGACCACCCGCTGGATCTCACTCGTGCCTTCGTAGATCTGCGTCACCCGAGCGTCCCGCATCAGGCGCGCGACCCGGTAGTCCTCGGTGTAGCCATAGCCGCCAAAAATCTGCACGGCTTCGCGCGCGGCGCGATTGGCGGTCTCGCTCGCGGTCACCTTGGCCATGGCGGCTTCGCGGCTGTACTTGCCGCCCTGCTCTTTCATCCACGCGGCGCGCAGCGTCAACAGCCACGCGGCATCGAGCTCGGTGGCCATGTCCGCCAGCTTGAATTGCACCGCCTGCATCTCGGCGAGGGGCTTGCCAAATTGCCGTCGCTCGCGAGCGTAGCGGCGCGCTTCGTCGAGAGACGCAAAGCCGATGCCGAGCGCCTGAGAGGCGACGCCGATGCGACCGCCATCGAGCGCGGTCATGGCAATCTTAAAGCCATCGCCCTCTTGGCCGAGCAGCGCATCGAGCGGCAGCTCCACATCCGCGAGACCGAGCGACACGGTGTGCGACGCCCGCAGCCCCATCTTCTCTTCGGGCTTGCCGGCCGTGAGACCCTTCGTGTCACGCTCGACAAGGAAGCAGCTCAGGCCCCTAGAACCTGGCCCTCCGGTGCGTGCCCAGACGACCAACACCCCAGCCTCGTCACCGGTCGTGATCCACATCTTTTCGCCGTTGAGCACCCAGTGGTCGCCGTGGCGCTCGGCGCGCGTCGTCATGCCGCCCGGATCGGAACCGGCGCCTTGCTCGGAGAGTGCGAAGGCGCCGCCCACGTATTCACCTGAAACGAGCTTCGGCACGTGCGTCTGCTTTTGCACGAGGCTGCCAAAGCGCGTGATCACCTCGGAGACCATGTTAGTCACCGCCATGGTGACGGCCACGGCGGCATCTGCATACGCGACTTCACGCACGGCCAAGGCGTAGGCAACGACTCCGGCCTCGGCGCCACCGAGCTCGCTGGGGATGTTGACCCCCAAGAGTCCGTTGTCGCCCAGCTCGCGAATCAGCCCGTATGGTATGTGATGCTGGTCCTCGCGAGCTTTGGCGCCCGGTGCCAAACGCTCGCGCGCGAACCGGCGCGTGCTCTCGCACAGGAGCGCCTGCTCGTTGCTGAAATCGAACGACACCACGGCGGCTCCTCCACGAGACGACTACTTCTCGCAACCCTCGACATCCTGCTGGCGCGCAACCATTTCCGCGCGGGCAGCGGCGATGATGGCTGCCTTCGCAGGGTCCTGGCGCATCGTCTCGAGACGCGCGCAAACGGTCCTGAGCAGGTCTTCATGCCGCCCGGTTTGCTCGATCAGTTGTTGCAGGATCACTTGCGCACGCGGGTCCTGTGGAAAGTCCTTGAGCTTGTCGATCGAGCGCTTGATCACCTCGTCGGCATCGATGCCGGTGTTCGAGCGCACGTACCAGCGCGCAAACACGCCCCGTCGTGCCACGAGCAGTCCCGTCGCACCGTAGTCGGTCCAGGCCGAGGCGCTGCTCGGGTCGAGCGCGACGCTGCGGTGAATGCTTTCGACCGCCTTCAGGATGAGCTTGGCGTCCCAGTCGGTCGAAGCGACGTAGCTTTGCAGGCTTGCCATGGCGTGGAGCGCCTCGGCACGTAGCGCGTTGGGAAGATCGTCACTCTCAGCCACCCTTCGCACAGCTGCGGCACGCTGCTCCGCTTGCGGTTTGCGCTCGGTGCGATAGACAGGGTCGGCGGCGCATCCGAGACGCAACGTCGGGGCCAGCGCGGCGGCAAGTCGCTGCGCCGGTTGCACGATCTTCTCGCGCACGTACGCACGCCGCGCCGTCACAAAGGCATCGTCATCCCACGCAACCTCGCGGCCCTCGGGAGTTGCAACCAGGTCGTCAGCGTCCAGCACGCCCACCGTGCCGCGATCCTGTAGCAGGCGATAGCCACTGTGCAACGCGAAGTCGTCACTGCTGATTTCGAGCTTTGCCACAAAACGCCTCCTGGGCAACGCACCTCAAGAGATGGTATCGGCGTCGTGCGCGCGATGTCGCGCGAAAAGAGGAGGTGCCGAACGTGCAACTCGCTCAATCGGCAGTCAACACGCTACGGGCGATGACGAGACGCTGGATCTCGCTCGTGCCTTCGTAGATTTCCGTGATGCGCGCATCGCGGAAATGGCGCTCAGCCGGGTAGTCCTTGGTGTAGCCGTAGCCACCGTAGACTTGCAGCGCCTTATTGGTCACCCGGCCGCTCATCTCCGAAGCGTAGAGCTTGGCCATCGCCGCCTCCGCAGAAAAGCGCTTACCGTGCTGTTTGAGCTCGGCCGCCCGCCAGATGAGGAGGCGTGCCGCATCGATCTGCGTCGCCATGTCGGCGAGCATGAATTGAATCGCCTGGAAATCCGCAATGGCCTGTCCGAACGCCTTGCGCTCGAGCGCGTACGCCCGCGCCTCTTCGTAGGCAATGCGGGCGATGCCGAGGGCCTGCGCAGCAATGCCAATGCGACCGCCATCCAGCGTGCTCATCGCCACCTTGAATCCATCGCCCTCTTTGGCGAGCAAGCCCTCGGGTCCGACGCGCACGTCGTCGAGATTGATCTGGCTCGTGCTCGAGGCCTTGATGCCGAGCTTCTTCTCGTTCTTGGCGACGCTGTACCCCTTCGCGTCGGTGGGCACGAGAAACGCACTGATGCCTTTGACGCCCTTCGCCTTGTCCGTCATCGCGAAGACGATCGCGAGGTTGGCCTCGGCGCCGTTGGTGATGAAGTTCTTGGACCCGTTGAGCACCCAGCCGTCGCCATCGCGCTGTGCCGTCGCGCTCTGCGCCGCCGCGTCCGAGCCGGTCCCCGGCTCACTCAAGGCGAAGCACCCGAGCAGCTCACCAGTGGCGAGCTTCGGTAACCACGTCTTCTTCTGCTTGTCCGAGCCGAATTTCAGAATCGGGTCGCACACGAGCGAGTTGTTGACGCTCATGATGACGCCGCAGCTCGCATCCCCCGCCGAAATCTCCTCCATGGCGATGGCGTACGACAGCTGATCCATGCCGGCGCCGCCGTACTCGCTCGGTACGGCAATGCCCATCAGGCCCAGCTCCGACATTTGTTTGACGAACGCGCGCGGGAACTCACCGCGCTCATCGGTCTCGTGCGCTGCGGGCGCCAGGGTCTCCTGGGCAAAGCTGCGCACGGTGTCCAGCAGCATCTGCTGCTCGTTATTGAGTGTGAAGTTCATGGCTATTTTCCCTTGAACGACGGCTCGCGCTTGTCCAAGAAGGCCTGCATGCCCTCGCGCGAATCCTCGGTGTCAAACAGCTTGGAGAAGGTCTGCTGCTCGAGGTTGATGGCGCGCGCGGGATCGAGCGCCAGCCCCTGTACCATCGCCTGTTTTGCCGCCCGCACCGCCATCGGCGCCCGTAGGGCGATCACCTTGGCAACCTTGCGGACGCGTAAGAGCAGCTCGTCATGCGGCAACACATCATGCACGAGCCCCAGCTGCTTGGCTTCCTGTGCGGTGTGGATCTCCCCGATGTAGATCCACTCACTCGCCGCCGCGAGACCCATCTTGCGCGGCAGACGCACCGTGCCACCAAAGCCTGGCATGAGACCCAGCTTCACCTCGGGTTGACCGAACTTGGCGCGTTCGGAGGCGTAGACGATGTCGCAGGCGAGCGCCACCTCGCACCCCCCACCGAGGGCAAAACCGTTGACGGCAGCGATGACGGGCACCGGAAAGCTCTCGATGGCGCCGAGCACCCGATGGCCGGCGCGCGAGAACCCGAGGGCTTGGCGTGGCGACATGTCTTTCATCTCGCCGATG
>CAYHNK010000172.1:0-10129 GCA_964357695.1 uncultured Bdellovibrionales bacterium
AAAGCACGTGCTCGTCACCTCCGTCACGCGGCAAGGGACCGCGTACGCGACCCTGCTCGGGGAGGCACCATGATCTCGACCTCGCCATTCACCTGGCGCCGGCGCGTCGGCATGGCGGATGTCGATGCCTGGGGCATCGTCTGGTACGGCAACTACTGGGTGTACTGCGACGAGGCCCGCGCCGAGCTGCTGCGCGCCTTCGATCTTGCCCCCGCGAGCTTTCTCGCCCTCGAATTGCGCCCCGTCGTCGTCGAGCTCGACGGCCGCTACCTGCTGCCGGCGCGATACGACGAGGAGATCGACGTCCACGTGCACGTCAGCCCACCACGCGGCGCCCGACTGCCGTTTCAGTTTGAAATCCGCCGCACCGCGGACGCCACGCCGCTCGCCCGCCTGTCGACGACCATGGTGCTCCTACGCCCGACCGGAGAGCTCGTCTATCTCATGCCCGAGAGCGTGCGCGCGCCGCTTGAGCGCCTGCTTGCGGCCCAAGCCGCGAAAGAGAGCGCCTAGTGGCACGCATTCTACATCTGTCGGCGTGGCTCGCGGCGCTGTTGTGCGCCACCTGGGTGACCACCGCCCTCATCGGCAACGCCATCCCGCCGACGCGTCCGCAGCACCTCGAGGCCCAGGCCTACCGCGTCGAGCGCGGGCGCCAGCACCTCATTCATCTCGAAGGCGACGCGTATGGCCTTGGCGCCGAGAACAGTCGTCTCTTGGCGCCGCTCATGCACGAGCAGGAGGACCTGCTCCTCAGTCTGCTCTTTAGCTTTGCCCGTACGCCGCTGCGCGCCCTGCTCATCCAGCAGCTATCGCTCGTCTATCTCGCGGGGCTCGACGGCTACCTCTCCCTCCCTGAGCGCCTGGAGATCTTGGGGCTCGCCGAGGGGGCGCCCGATCCGATGCCCGAGCTCGGCGACCGCTACGGCCGCGTCGCCGGCTACCACGCCATCCACGAGCTCTCGCACCGCTTCGCTTTTGACAACGCCATCTTCGGCTGCTCGCTCATCGCCGTCGGCAGCGCGCACGGACGGGATGGCCACGCGTTCCTCGCCCGCAACTTCGATTTTGAGGCCGGCGACGTGTTCGACACCGGCAAGGTCGTGCTCGCCGTGCGCCCCAACGACGGCTACGGCTTTGTCTCCATCTCCTGGGCCGGCATGGCCGGCGTCGTCTCCGGCATCAATGAGCATGGCCTCGCCATCGTGCTCAATGCCGGCGCCTCCTCCGACTATCGCCGCGTCGGCACACCGACGACGCTGCTCGTGCGTCGCGCCCTCGAGCACGCGCGCACCATCGACGAGGCGTTGCCCATCCTCACCGGCAGCCCACCGTTCATCTCCGACATCCTCGGTCTATCGGACGCCACGGGTCGCGTCGCGGTACTCGAGCTCACGCCCGCGCGTCACGCGCTGCGCGAAGGTGAGCTCCTCATCGCGACCAACCACATGGAGAGTCCGCTCTTGCGCGACGATCCGGTCAATCTCGAGCGCGCAGCCCAGACGACCACCCGGCCGCGGCACGCCCGTCTCGCGGCGCTCGTTGGCCAGCACGGCGACGACCCCTACGGTCCCGAGGAGCTGCTCGCCATCCTGCGTGATCGCCGCAACCACGACGGTCGCCTGTTGCCGCTTGGCCACCGGCACGCGCTCGACGCCTTCATCGCCACGCACTCGGTCATCTTCGACAGCACGGCCCAACGCGTGTGGATCTCCGAGGGGCCGCACACCCTCGGCCCGTATCACGGCTACGACGTACGCGCGCTGCTCGACGCCGCCGATCCGACAACCGTGACGAGCGCCTACTTGCCAAGCCTGCCGGCCGATCCACTCTTGCGTTCCTACGCCGCGGTGCGCGCCTCGCGCGAGATCGTCGCGCGCGCGGAGCGAGCCCTCGCCGCGGGTAACGTCGACGAGGCCCAGCAGCTCGCCGATCGCATCTCGGTGGCGCTGGCTGATCACCCGCGTGCGTTGTTCTTGCGCGGCCGCCTGGCACGCCTTCACGGCGACGAGACCTGGGCGGCGCGCTTTTTTGCCGAAGCGCTGCACTCACCGCCCGAGTACGCCAGCGAGGTCGTGGTCATCGAGGCGGCGCTCGCAGACACGGCGTTGACGCACACCGTCACTCATTGACATCTAAATAGTGCAGATGTAATTTATACATCATGATTCGAACCCAGATCCAGCTGCCGGATCGGCTGTATCACCGCCTCAAGCGCCTCGCCGAGCTGGAAGAGACCTCTCTCGCCGACGTGCTCCGCCGTGCTGGCGAGCGCGAGCTTGCCGCGCATCCGGAGATCGAAAACGCGCCGCAGGCGTGGGATCTGCCATTGCCGCAGGCCCTCGGCATCAAGGCGTCGGTGCCACCCGAAGACTGGCGACTGCTCGCCAACGAGCCCCAGGTGGCCTCTCCCCGTCGCCCGTAAGCCATGCGCGCGGTCGACACCAACATCCTCTTGTACTCGCAAGACACGCGCTGCGCCGAGCACGCAGCCGCCTGCGCCTTTTTGCGCGACCACGCCGACGACGCGGATCTCGTCATCTGCGAGCTGGTGCTCGTGGAGCTCTACGTGCTCTTGCGAAACCCTGTCGTGGTCGAGCGTCCGTTGTCGGCCCCGCAGGCAGCGCAGGTGGTCCACGGCTTTCGCAGCAATCCGCGCTGGGTCATCGTCGAGTCGGCCCAGGGCGTCATGGGCGAAGTGTGGCGCCGAGCCGAGAAGCGCGGCTTCGCGCGGCGCGCCATCTTCGATGCGCGGTTGGCCCTCACGCTGCGCCACCATGGCGTCACCGAGCTCGCCACGCGCAACGTCGGCGACTTTCAGGGCTTCGGTTTCGAGCGCGTCTGGGATCCCGTGGAGGTGTAGGGCGATGCCGTCGCCATCGCTCCCCTTGACGCGCCCACGCCACAATGCCACGACGAGGCCCCATGATCCGTTCTGCCACTCTCGCCCGACGCGGGGCTTTGGCACTCGTCGCGCTGCTCGGCAGCGCCTGCGCCCCCGCCACCTGGCCATCGTCCGGTACCGCGCCGGCGCCCGCGGCGCTCAATCGCGACCCCCGCACCATCTTCGCCGCCTATCTCGCGCAGCAACCGGCGCAGCTCAAGATGCGGCATCAGGTCGAGAGCACGTTCGGCGATCGACACGAGATCGTGCAGGGGGTGATGCTGCTCGCGCGCCCGCGGCAATTCTGGCTGCGCGCCCTGGGTCCGCTCGGCACGACGCTGTTCGACGTGCGCCAAGAGACTGACGGCCGTGTGGTGGTCACCAAGGCCCTCGCCCAGCTCGATGACGAGCGCGCGCCCATCTTGCTCGCGCGCGACATTGCCCGGATCTATCTCGATGACTGTCCGCCCGACGCGGACCTGCGCAGCACGACCGACGGCATCGAGGCCCGCTGCACCCTGCCCGCGCCGCTTGCGCCCGATGCGCGCGACCCACCGCCCGATACGACCTTGCGCGAGCTCATCGCGCCCAGCGGCCTCGTGCAACAAAAGTGCTTCTTCGCTGGCGACGCGGCGACCGCCTGCGTGCGCTACCGCGAGCCAACGCGATTGGGTGACACGTGGCTGGCGCGCGAGATCGAGCTCGTGCCAGCGGTCTTGCCCTATCGCTTGCGTATCGTGCTGCTCGATGCCGATCCCAGCTTCGACGTCGGCGCCGCCTTCGGTCGAGTGGCCCCATGAGCACGACGCGCAACGCCTGGCCATGCAGCCGCTGCGGTCACCCGATCGCCGTCGCCCCGCGGGCAGGTCGACTGCCGGTGCGCACGGTGCTCGCGCTCAGCACCGCCCTCGCGCTCTTTGTGCTGGGTCTTGTGCGCCCACCGAGTCCCTCGATGAGCGTGCCGTGGCAGCTGACTCTCGTGGCGCTGCTCTTGCTCGTACCGCTCACGCAGGTGCGGCGGCGCCACCGCGCCTGGCGCTGTCCTGCGTGCGGCCTGCGCCAACCGCCGCGTCAAAGGCACACCGGCCCCGTCTCGGTCGCGATCGCCGTACCCACCTACAACAACGCGACGACGATCCATCACGTGCTCGAAGACCTGCGCCGCGTCGCACCTGAGACCCCCCTCGTGGTCATCGACGACGGCTCGACCGACGCCACCGCAAAGGCTGCCAAGAGCGCCGCCATCGACCCGCCGTGCGTGCTCCTTTCCCACCCGCGCAATCGCGGCAAGGGCGCCGCCATCACCACCGCGCTGCAATGGGCCCTTGGTGAGGGCTACTCGCATCTCGTCACCTTCGATGCCGACAGCCAGCATCTTGCCGACGAGCTGCCGCAGATCCTCGCGGCGGCGTCACAGCAGCCCACGGCCATCGTCGTCGGCGCACGCGATCTCACGGGCGAGCACGTCGCCGGCTCCTCACGCTTTGGCCGCAGCTTCTCGAACTTTTGGCTCGCTGTGCAGACAGGCGTGCGCCTCGCCGACACGCAGTCGGGACTGCGCGCCTACCCAGTGGCACCGACGTTGACGCTCGGCTGCCGCGCGCGCCGCTACGACTTCGAGGTGGAGGTGCTGACGCTCGGTGCCCGCGCCGGCCTCACGCTGCGCACGGTGCCGGTGCGCGTGCACTATCCGCCGCGCCATGAGCGCGTCAGTCACTTTCGCCATTTTTGGGACAACGCGCGCATCTCGTGGGTCAATACGCGCCTGCTTGTGGCCATGCCGCTGTGGCCACTCGGGTGGCCGCTGCGCCTCTCGCGTCTGGAGCCCCCCTCGGCGCTGCGTCGCAGCTGGAGCGGACAGAGCCGCGGCGGCGCGCTCGGTCACCTGTTCTTCTTGTTCGTGCTCAAGGTGCTCGGCCGACGTGTCGCCTACCTCTGGCTGTACCCCGTGGCGCTCTACTTCATGATTGCCGCGCGTCGCCAAGTGCGCACGGTCCAGCGCTTTCTCGACCGCGCTGCGGGCCCTGCACACAGCCGTCTCGCGAGCTGGCGCCGCTCGTTGGCCCACGTGCTGTGCTTCTCGCAGTCGCTCGTCGACCGCGGTCTGTCGGTCGTGCGCGGCGCCAAGTCATTCACCTGGGATTCAGAGGGCACCGACTACGTCGTCGCGCATCGCGGCGCAAAACGCGGCGTCATCCTGCTGTCGGCGCACCTCGGCAACTACGAGCTCGCCGGCGCCTGCTACGGTCATTACGATCTGCCCATCAACGTCGTCATGCTCGACGGCGAGGCCCAGACCATCAAGCGCGTCTATCGCTGGTTCGCGCCACGCGGGGTACAAGGGCCACGCGTGATTGCCACCAACCGCGGCGAGTTTCCCTCGCTCCAGGTGCTCGCGGCGCTACGCGCGGGCGAAGCGGTGGCGCTGCACGGGGACCGCATCGTCGATGAGCGCTGGGTGTGGTGCGACTTTCTCGGCGCGAAGGCAGCCTTTCCCACCGGCGTGTTCCTGCTCGCTGCGGCCGCCAAGGTGCCCATCGTGCTCACCTTCGGTTTCAAGGAGGGCCCGAGCCACTATCGCTTCATTGCGGAGGCGCCGCGTACCATCCTGCTACCGCGCGAAGGTCGCACCGAGGCGCTCGCTGCACACGCCGAGTGGTATGCGAGCCGGCTAGCGCACTACGCGCGGCTTTACCCGCTGCAGTGGTTCAATTTCTACGATTTCTGGGCGTCGCCCAGCATCTTGCCGACAAAGTCGTAGATATCACCGACGGTGCGGATCTGCTTGGCCTGCTCCTCGTCGACGCGGATCTTGAGCCGCTGCTCGAGGGCCACGATCATGTCGACGGCGTCCAGGGAGTCGAGCTCCAGATCTTCACGCAGCCGCTGCTCGGGCGCCAAGGTTTCGGCACTGATCTCGAACTCATCGACCAACGTCTTGTTGACGTGAGCGACAATCTCGGCGCGCGACACGGACATCGACAAAACCTCCGGACACGAAACCCAATGCCGGCACGCGTCTAGCACGCGCCACGCGCCATATCAAGCGGGCGCGCGAAAGAGCAGCGAGGTGTTGATGCCGCCGAAGGCGAAGTTGTTGTTCATCACCACCTGGAGCTCGCGCGACATCGGCGCCTGCACGTGCCATAGGCCTTGGCAGCGTGGATCGACCTCACGAAGATTGAGCGTCGGCGCAACAAAGCCGTGCTGGATCATGAGCAGCGCGAAGATGCTCTCGATCGCCCCGCAGGCTCCCAGCGTATGCCCGACGTAGCCCTTGGTGCTCGAGACAGGCACACGATCGCCCAAAATGCTGGCCGTCGCCTGTGCCTCGGCGATGTCGCCAATCTCGGTACCCGTCGCATGAGCGTTGACGTAGTCGACATCCTGCGGCGTCAGGGCGGCGCTCGCGAGCGCCTCACGCATGCAGCTCGCCATGCTCGTAGGCGACGGCGACGTGATGTGCTCGCCATCGCAGGTGGTCGCAAACCCGATGACCTCGCCGAGGATCTTGGCGCCGCGCGCGCGCGCGTGCTCGAAGCGTTCGAGGACCAGCATGCCCGCGCCCTCCCCAACTGCGAGGCCATCGCGGTCCACATCGAACGGTCGCGGCGTCTCCTGCGGCCGGTCGTTGTAGCGCGAGGACGCCGCCCCCACGAGATCGAACGTCGCCGCCGTCGTGTAGTGCACTTCCTCGGCACCGCCACACAGCATGATGTCATGGAGCCCCGCGCGCAGCGTCTCGTAGCCCAGACCAATGGCCTGGCTGCCCGAGGTGCAGGCGCTCGACGGGGCCCAGACGCGCCCGTGGATGCCATACGCCAAGGCGACGTTGGCGGCGCACGTGTGGCTCATGACCTGCAAGAAGCCCGTCGACTTGTTCGCGCGCACGCCCGGGCCGAGAATATTGGCGTAGTAATCGAGCGGCGACGCCGGGCTGCCCGTCGTCGAGCCGACAGCGAGGCCGACGCGCCCGCCGCTTACGAGCGCCGGGTCGAGTCCTGCATCTTCGATAGCCCGGCCCGTGGCAACGCTCGCCAGCTGCGCCACGCGCCCCATCGAGCGGCGATACTTGCGCGGGATCGCCGCCTGCAAATCGAGCCCCTCGCACAAGCCTGCCACGTGCGACGTCAGGCCCTCGATCTCGCGCCAGGCTGTGACAGCGCGGATCCCGGAGCGCTCGGCGCGCAAAGCCTCGGCCACGCTGCGCACATCGTGACCGATGGGACTGACGATGCCGACGCCGGTCACGACCACACGTTCAATCGTCGCAGGCCTCATGGACCCTCCTCATCAAGTACTCGTCGCCCAGAATTTGCGAGCAGGTGTGAAACGCGCTGATGGTGACGCCACAGACGCCCGGCATGAGCACGCTCTGACCGGTGAGAAACAGCCCCCCCACGCGCGTGCGCGGTCGCAGGCCATAGCGTCCCGACTGCTCGACGCTATGATGAATGCCGTAAGCGGCACCACCGACGCTGCCGGCAAAATCGCGATTGGTCAGCGGCGTCGCCGCCTCGATCCGTTCGATGTTGCCCGCAAGCTCGGGCACGACCTCGGTGACGAGCCCGAGCAGCTCCTCGGCCTGCTGCTGTTTGAACGCTTCGTAGGCCTCTCCCCGCTTGCCGCTCGCCGTGTCCTCCCAGGCGCGCACGTGCTTCCAGCCGAGCAGCGCCAGACCGATGACGTGATGCAGCCCCGACTTGCCAATGCCCTCGCGCGCGGTTGGCACCGTGACGAAAACGAACTGCGGCTTGCCCTCGACGTTGTCATAGATCGCGTTGATGTCGCTCGTCTTGTAGTTGTAGATGTTGCGCCCCCCGTAGTGCGAGAGATCGGCGCGCGTCGTGACAAACAGCGACAGCGTTCCAGGTCCGTCCTCCATCTCGAGCACGCGGCGCCGATAGCCCGGCCGCAACACGCCCTCGGGCAAGAGCCCCACGGTCACCTTGGGATGAGCGCAGCTGACGACCGTCGACGCGAGCAATTCGGCGCCGCGCGCCGTGCGCACGCCGCGCACCGCCCGCTCGTCGTCGACGAGGATCTCGCTCACCCGCGTCTTGAGGCGTACTTCGCCCCCAAGCTCGCGCACACGCGCCACCATGATCTGCGCCAGCGCATCGCCGCCACCATCGATGGCGTAGGGATTTTGCATAAAGGAATCGGTGACGAGCGCGTGCAGTCCCACCGGCGTGCGTCGTGGCTCGACACCATAAAGCGGATTCTGTGCGGTGAGCACCGCGCGCAACCGTACGTCCTGGGTCAGCGCCGCGAGGTAGTCCTGAAGCGGCATCGACATCCAGCGATCGACGTGATGCAGCTCTTCACTGACGCGGATCTGATAGAAGCCAAAGCCCTCGGTGATGTGCTTGAGATCGCGAAAGTAGCGCTCGATGGCCGGTCGCTCTCGCGGAAATGCTTCGAGCAGGCGCTCGCGATAGCGTCCTTCACCGGCGGGGATGACAAAACGTTGTTCGGGGAAATGAATGTCGTCGTAGCCCTCAGGGTCGAGCGGCAATAGACGCACACGGTCGCGCACGCCGAGATACTGGAGATACTTGCCGAGCACCTGGTGGCGCTCGATGCCGCCGAGGTAGTGAAAGCCCACGTCGAAGGCGAGCCCGCCCTTGCGATAGAATCGGTGCAGGTAGCCGCCCGGACGATAGTGCTGCTCGAGCACCACGACACGCTTGCCCTCTTTGGCGAGGATCGCCGCCGAGCTCAAGCCGCTCATGCCCGAGCCGATGACGATGGCATCGTAGCGCTTGCTCGTCGGCTCGACAGCCCGCACGAGCAACACTCGCCCCGTATCGTCGGTGGCCACGCTCACGTCTCGCGCGGGGTCACGAGCCCCGTCAGGTGCGCATCGGCGACCTTCGTCCCGTCGACCCGTGCCTCGCCCTTGCCGCTCATCAGACCCAGGCGCACACCCGTCAACTGCACATAGAATTCCACGACTTGGTCGGGGAGTACGGGCCGACGAAAGCGCGCCCGGTCAACGCCGGTGAGATAGACGAGCGCATCGGGGGCGCGGCTCAACGCCAGATACGCGAAGGTCTGGGCCAGCGCCTCGATGAGCAACACGCCGGGGACGAGCGGTCGGCCGGGGAAATGGCCGCGAAAAAAGTCTTCATCCGGACGAAACCGGCGCCGCGCGCGC
Source organism: uncultured Bdellovibrionales bacterium (assembly GCA_964357695.1). Classification (GTDB taxonomy): domain Bacteria; phylum Myxococcota; class XYA12-FULL-58-9; order XYA12-FULL-58-9; family CAYHNK01; genus CAYHNK01. The sequence goes on from CAYHNK010000172.1 coordinate 9,045, forward strand.
ACGCTCGTATCATCACAGGAGAGCACCTCGTCGATAAAGAGAAACGGCGGTTGATGCGGCAAGAGACCGTGAGGGGGGACATGCACGCTCATGATCCTACCGTTCGAAAGCTTTGAGGAGCAGCGCCGCGTTGGTGCCGCCAAAACCGAAGGAATTCGACAAGACGACGCGCGGGCGGCGCATCTGGGTCTCCCGCACGACGGCCAGACCCTCCAGCTCGGGCTCGAGCGCCTCGAGGTTGATGTTGGGGGCGAGAAAGCCATCGCGCATCATCAGCATCGAGTAGACGAGCTCCGAGGCGCCGGCCATCCAACACTCGTGGCCCGTCATCGACTTGGTGCTCGACACTGGCGGGCCGTTGCGCCCGAAAACGTCGAGGATGCTGAGCCCCTCGATGCGATCCCCCACGGGTGTGGCAGTGGCGTGGGCGTTGATGTACTCGACCTCGCCCGGGCTCACCTTGGCCTGGCGCAGCGCCTGGCGCATCGCGCGTACGGCACCGTCCCCGCGGGGTTGGGTGAGATGGTCGCCGTCGCTCGAGAAGGCGTAGCCGACAAGCTCCGCGTAGATGGGCGCATCGCGCTCGATCGCCCGATCGAGTCGTTCGAGCACCAGCATAGCCGAGCCACCGGACGGCACGAGGCCCGTGCGGTCGCGATCGAAGGGACGGCTCGCTCGCGCCGGCTCGCCGCCATCGCGCGCAAACGCCCCGAGGGCGTCAAAGCTCGCCATCCCTTGCCAATTGATCTCTTGCGCACCGCCACACAGCACGGTCTCTTGCAGACCGCTCTTGATGAGCAGATACGCCTGGCCGATGGCATGCGCCCCCGAGGCGCAGGCGCCGCTCACCGTCCACGAGGCGCCGCGGATACCGAAGTAGGTCGAGAGGTTCATGGTGACGGTCGAGCTCATCACCTGAATGATGTTGCCCGAGCCGATATGGCGGGTCTGGTGGTGCTCGCGCACGGCGTCCACAGCCTCGACGACCGGCAAGGCGCACGAGTCGTTGCCAACGATGACGCCGGTGCCCTCTTCGCGCAGCACGTCGCGACTGAGGCGCGCCGAGTCGATGGCCTGCACGGCGG
>CAYHNK010000173.1:0-10123 GCA_964357695.1 uncultured Bdellovibrionales bacterium
CGGATCGCGATGGCGCGAGGTCGATGTGGGCGTCGAGCTGCTCGCGCGCAACCTCGCCATGCGTCTCGAGTCCGGCACAGCGTTGGCACGGCGCGATCGGTGGACCTTCTGGGACGGCGGTGCCGGTCTCGCCGTGGCGTGGGACGCCTTCGAGCTGCGCGGCGCCCGCGTCGCACTGCTTGGTCACCTCGCTGTCTGGCCCCAGCCGCGACGGTTGAGCATCAACGGGGCACCGCTACTCGCGCAGACGCCGTGGGACGTCGGACTCGCCGTGGCTGTGGGCTTTTGAATCCCGCGCTGTCGCGGCCATATTGAAGTAGGACGGGTCGATGGATGAATCGAGCGACCAGGAGCTGGTCGCCATGGCTCTCAGGGGTGATGACGTGGCCTTCTCCAGGCTGTACTACCGCTACGCGCCGCGGCTGGCCCGCCGCTTGGGAGCCCTCGGTCGTGGGGACGCCGACACGGCCGATGTGCTGCAAAAAGCCTTTCTGGAAATCCACCGTACGCTCGGCCGCTACCGCCCAGACGCTTCATTCTCGGCCTGGGTGCAGGCCATCGCCTATCGTGTGTGGCGCACGCATTTGCGCGGCAGGCGCCGTCGGGCGTGGATGGTCTCGGTGTCACCCGAGCATTTTGACAACCAACACGATGACCAGGATCCCTCGGCTGCGGAGCTGAGCGACCGCGGCGAGCTCGGCCGACATCTGCGCCGTCTGCTCGGCGAGCTGCCGGTCGACAAGCAAATCGCCTACGCGTTGCACGAGCTCGAGGGTCTGGGAGTCACCGAAATCGGCGAGCTCGTGGGCGCCTCGCCACAGACCATTTGGGCGCGCGTGAGCAGCGCTCGACGTGCCCTCGAGAAGGCGCTCGGCGAGCTGTACCTGCCGACCGGAGCTCCTGCGTCGTCACCCGCGGAGCGCACCTGATGCCGAGCCACTTTCCACCTCCGCGCTACGAGCAGGCCCGTGACCAGGCGCGCCGCCAAGTGGCAGAAGGCCTGGCCCCCGCGCTACTCGAGCAGGTCCACGACCGCGTGCTGGGTCAACTTCGCAAGCGGCGTCGGACGCTCTTTGGCGCGCGTCGTGCGTGGTGGTTGCTCGCCACCGTGGGCCTTGGGGGATCTGTGGCCTTGGCCGCGTGGCAGCCGTGGCGTCCGGCGCGTGTGCCAGACGAGGTGCGTAAAGTGGGTCCCGTGCACGTCGAGGTAGTCGGTGCGCCTGTCGAGTCGGAGGCAACGGGCCTGAGCGCTCCGCTCGCGCCGAAGTCGGCCGCTCGGTCAGTATCAGCCCCACGCGCGCAAGGCGTCGCCGGCGATCTGTGGTGGCAGCGGCTACACGAAATGCTCGCTGCGGCGCAGTGTGAACGGCTCGACCGCGCGGTGGCCGATTGGCTGCGGTCGGCGCGGGAGCCGGCCCAAGAAGGGCGGGCGCGCATGGCGAGCGCCGAGTGTCGACTGCGGCGCAAAGAGGTGGCTGCGGCACTTCAAATCTATGAGGGGGTCGCCGCGAAATTTGTCGGCAGCTGGAGTGGCGAGCTGGCACACTTCGAGGTGGCCAAGATCCTCGCGGAGATGGGGCAAGCGTCGCGGGCGCTCGAGACGCTCGACGGGTATTTGCAGCGCTATCCGGACGGACGTTTCGTTGGCGCTGCGAGCTTTCGCCGCTGCGAGGCCCTCATCCACGTTCGCCGTCTCGCCGACGCGGGTGCCTGCTTGCAGACCTATCGGCAGCGTTTTCCTCAGGGAGAGAAGGCCGCCGACGCCGCCTTGTTGCTCGCCACGCAGGCGCGACTCGAGCAGCGTTGCGGCGACGCCGTCGCGCTCTATGACGTGTATCTGGCGACGATCCTGCCAGGCACCGCAGACGAGGAAGTCGCGTACCAGCGGTTGAGCTGCTTGCGTCGCCTTCGCGACCCGCGTCTCGCCAACCACTTCGAGGCCTTCCTTGCCGCACACCCGCACGGGAAGCGCGCCGACGAGGTTCGGCTGTGGCAGAAAGGCGAGGCGCCATGACAGTCGTTCCAGGTCGGCATCGACTGTTGACCGTGCTGCTTACGGCGACGATCGGGCTCGCCGCGTCGAGCTGCGGGGGACAGACGTTCGAGCACCAGAGCTTCGATATTGGCACGTGTCGAGGGGTGTGTGCGGTCGACGACGGCACGGTCGTGGTTCCGCCAGTGATCTTGGCCCTGACCGCGGAGTCCGCGATGCCCAACAGCATCGTCTGGAGCTGGGACCCAGCAGCGCTGCAAGGCGAGGTTGTCGCCTATTCGCTGTGGTACGCGACCTCGGCCGGCGACCTGGACAATCACGGCGGCAGCGCGCGCCTGTGGGGGGCGAGCGACGACGCCAACCTCGCGTGGGCCGAGTCGCCGTACGGCCCCGGCGAGGTTCACTTCACGACGGTGAGCGAGCTCGCCCCTGAGACGGAGTACTACGCGGAGCTGTGGACCTCTCGTCTCGGGAGTGACTCACAGCGGGCGGCAGTGGGACGCGCTACGACGACGGCCGTGCTGCCGAGCGCAGCCGTTATCTTCTCCGAGACCGAGCATCTGCTGCGCGAAGCCACCTTGCTCACTTTTCAGCCGCCGTTCGGCACGGGTGAGGGCTACGGCGGCGTGTCGGCGTTGTGGCTTGACGGCACAGGGAGCACCGAGAGTGCAGAGGTGAATCGCACCGATCTCATGCTCCCAGCGCTCAGCGCCGCCGAGCTCGCAAGCGGCTACCTCGAGTACTTTATCCGCGTTGATGAAGCCGCCGGCACACCGGCGTCCCTCCCTTGGGTGACGACAGCGATCGCGACAGGCACGGGCTCCGTCGCCGAGCCGGTCACGTTCTACAACGCCGAGCGCTACAGCACCGTGCCCGCGAGCGCCGTCTGGCACCGCATCCACGTCCCCCTCGCCTCGTTTCTCGATGACACTGGAAACGCCCTCCCTGCCGGAGCTCCGATCTACTTGCGCTCGATGCGGCTCCAGGCCGCATGGCCTGCAGGCCATCGCGTGTGGGTCGACGAGATCATCGTCCACTTTTGAATTCGTGTGCTTGGCGGCCATTGAGAGGGTGGGGTCCGCTATGGCGGACACGATCTCGACACTCACGCCAACGCCGCGCACGCGGTCGAGGCAAGAACGAGCGCTGCGGCGCCAAGGAGAAACCATCATGCACCTTGTCACCCACGTCCAGGCTCGATGGGCCGCACTGAGCATCGTCGCGGTGGTCAGTGTCGCCGTCATTGGCTGCCGCGGCGGCAGCGAGGACGACATCGGATCGACCTACGTGACGTCCAAGGCCATCAGTGCCGTCGAGGGAGGTAGCGTCGAAGTCACTGCCAGCGAGGACGCGGTGCTCGCCGGCACGCGCGTCGACATTCCGCCTGGGGCGCTGAGCGAGGACACCGTCATCAGCATCGCCCCGGGCCTGGATGACATCGCCAACGATGGGGCATCGCCTGCCGGACCGGTCGTCCGTTTCGGGCCCGAGGGTACGCGCTTCGAGGGCGCCGCGGTCGTCACTTTGCCGTACGACGGCAGCGCGCTCATCGCGATCCAGGTGCGCGCCGCCGATGGCACCACCTCCACGATCGATCCCGAGGCCGTGATGCAGGATGGCGCGGCGCGCACGGTGGCCTTCGAGGTCGCCGGCCTTGCTGAGCTCCAGCCAAGCCGGGTCGACACGACGGGCGAGGTGTGTGGCAATCGTGCCGACGACAACGGCAACGCCTACATCGACGAAGGGTGCCGGCCCGGCCCCGAGTGAATGTTGGAACGTGACTGCGGCGTGGGCCGAATTTGTGCCGATGGCGCGTGCATCGCCGACCCCACCCCAGACCCTGTTCCTACACAGGAGTGTGGCAACCGTGTCGTCGAAGAAGGCGAGGAGTGCGATGACGGCAACACCCGCGACTTCGACGGCTGCAGCGGCGTGTGTGTGATCGAGCCCGTCGTGCGGCCGTGAGACCCACGAGCGGATGGCACGATCAACGAATGCCTACCACAGCGGTTGCGGATATGAAGGTGTGTGAACAGACGTTGCAGCAACGCCGCGTGGCTGAAATTCATGCGTCGGACCGTCAAGCCCGACTACTCCCTCGGCCCGCAGTTCGCGGTGGTGCCGAGATGGTGAGGGGCCCCATGACACGACGTCGTCGAAGTAGCCGTGGCTGGCGAGAGGCGCTGGCGCTGAGCATCGGCGTGGTCGGCCTCGCCGGCTGTCTTGGCAGTGCGGACACGGGTCGTTCGACGGGGGGCGACGACTCTACCGATGGCGCCAATCGCGCGCCCGTGGCCCGTTGTGGGGCGGACTTCGCGACACCGACGGGGCAGCTCGCGAGCCCGGACGGCTCCAGCAGCTCGGATCCGGACGGCGACGACCTGAGCTTCACATGGGCGCTGGCGTCGCAGCCGAGCGGCTCCGGCGCGATTCTCCTCGACGCGACGAGTGCTGCGCCCTCCTTCGTGCCGGCGCTCGACGGCGCCTACCTGCTCACCTTGATTGTGTGTGATCCGTGGCACGCCTGCGCAGCGGACAGCGTCGCGGTGCAGGCTGTCTCCGGCAACATCGCGCCGCTTGCCGATGCCGGCGTCGACAGGACGGTCGAGGTGGGCGACCTGGTGACGCTCGACGCCTCTGGGAGCTCCGATCTCAATGGCGATAGCCTCGCCTTTCTTTGGTCGTTCGTCGCTATCCCGGCGACGAGCTCGGTCAGCTTGAGCAACCCGAGCTCGAGAGCACCGAGCTTCGTCCCTGACGCTGCGGGTGACTACGTCGTCGCGCTGGTGGTCATCGACGCCAGCCTGCAAAGTGTCGCCGACACCGTCACGATTCACGCCGAGACGTCGTCGGTCGGGGCCGCACCGATCTCGGGCCAGGTCGATAGCAGCCGCATCGACCGCTTCGGGGTGAACGAGGTCTACATCTTTTCCGGCGACGTCATCCCCGATGACGTTGACGGCGATGGTGGCGATCCGGTCGCCACGGTGCCGGTGACGCAGCGCGAAAACAGCTGCCTGTGGAGCTACACCAGCTCTGCGCTGCCGAGCGGCCAGTACACGCTGGCGTTCACCAACGGCGCAGCGGATGACGATCCCTCGGTGAGCGACGTGCTCACCTTCGTTGGCACCACGACTGTGACGCTCTCTGGGGCGTCAGCGACGCACGACTTCGGACCCGCTCACCTGCTGCAAGTGGGCCCGACGCGCACCTACCACGACGTGCTCGCTGCCACCGCCGTGGCCGAGGACGGCGACGTCATCGAGATCGACGCGGGTATCTACAACGACCAGACCGTCGTCTGGCGCCGGAACAACCTGACGATCCGCGGTATCGGCGGGCGTGCCCACATGCGAGCGACGGCGCAGATCCTCTACGAATCCGGCAACGACCTCGCCAACGGCATGGGTGTCTGGGTGACGCGCGGCAGCAACATCACCATCGAGAACATCGAGATCTCCGGGGCGTCGGTTGCGGACGAGAACGGCGCGGGTATTCGCATCGACGGCGTCGACCTGCGCATCTGCAACGCCTACTTGCACGACAACGAGAACGGGGTGCTGGGCGGCGGCGGCGATGTGCTCATCGAATACTCCGAATTTGCCAATAACGGTTTTGGCACCGGCTACACGCACAACATGTACATCTCGGCGGCGACGACGCGCTTGACCTTGCGGCACAGCTACACCCACCACGCGATTGTGGGTCACACGGTCAAGAGCCGCGCCCAGAGCAACTACCTTCTGTACAACCGCATCATGGACGAGGTGGACGGCAACTCGAGCTACTCGATCGACCTGCCGAACGGCGGTCTCTCGTATGTCATCGGCAATCTCGTGCAGCAAGGTCCGAATACCGAGAACGGCACCATCATCGCGTACGGGCTTGAGGGGCTCACGAACCCAACGTCGGAGCTGTACGCGGTCAACAACACCATCGTCAATGACCGCTCCGCGGGTACCTTCCTCGCCGTGCAGTCGGGGACGACGGCCACGATCGCGAACAACCTCTTCGTCGGGACGGGCACGGTGCTCAGTGGTCCCGGTACGCTGACGACGAATCTGACGAGTGACGGCAGCGACCTCATCAACCGCACGGCCTACGACTACCACCTCAAGCCGGGCGTCGCGGCGATCGGCGCCGGGACGGTGCTCGGTTCGGCGTCGGGCTTTTCGCTCGACCCGTTGTTCGAATACGTCCACCCGGCGGCGCGCATCCAACGGACCGAGCACGACAGCCTCGACGTTGGCGCGTACGAGCACTGAATCTCGGGGGACTCGACAGCGCCATCTTCAAGGCGACTTAATACGACGGGTGGTATCATCACGGACGTGAAGATCGTGAACACGGGCGCGGCGCAGACGAGCGTCGCTATCACCTTCGGTCAGGTGTTTGTCGCAGGGGAAGTGCCGGAGGGGACCTCTCGCGTTGGTGCCGTGGCACTAAGGGGACCAGCGAAAAGGTGTCTTGCATGATTTTGTCGATGGGGCTCGTAATGGGGCTGGCGTTGACCGCGGACCCGGCGCAGGTGGCGGTCGTCGATACGGTCGGCCCTGGTAAGACCCGCGTCTCCAAGGTCATTTTTCAGGTCGCAAAGACAGTGCTCAAGGACGCCGTGGTCAGCCTGCAGCCGCGGCCACCGGCGTGGACCACGACCAAGAAGCTCGTTGACGCCATCGCCGGCATGGCCCGCGACTACGGCGCGGCAGCGGTCATCGACAGCACGGTGTCCCGCAAGCACGTGCTGACGGTCACCGTTGTGGCCCGTGACGGCAAGGTCCTCTTTCAAAACCTTGTTGCCCTACCTGGCAAAAACATTGAAGCAGCCGTCAAGCCGGTCGCGGAAAGCGCTGTCCGTGCCGTTGAAGACTACCTAGCGTCGCCAAAGGAAGCCGCACCTTCGCCGCCGGCAGAGCCCAGCGGCAGCCAACCTGTCGCCTCGAGCACAACGCCAGCTCCTGAGACGGCGCCGGACGTCGGTTCGACGGCGACCGGCCTTCCGACCCCCGAGCCCGCGGCGACGAGCCATCGCGCGCTCGTGGGTCAAGCGCGGCCGGATCTGATGCGGCCGGCGCTGGAACCGGTGGCTCCTTGGTGGACGCCGCTCTTCAGAAACATCGGCTACCTTGTGGGGGGCGCGGGCCTTCTGGGCGCGGCAGCGGGGGCCTACTACGGTCTCCAGGCCCAATCCAAGCGTGACGCAATCAAGAGAGACGCCGGCCTGAGCCAGGAGGACGCGATCACGCGTGATCGCCAAGCTAGCGTGCTCGCCGGTCGCGCGAATCTGTTCTTCCTCGTCGGTGGGAGCATCGCGGCGGTGGGCGCGGGCTTGGCGGGCTTTGACTGGATCGCGGCGCCGTCGCGGGTGGTCGTGGTCTCGGGTGCCAAGAAGTGCGAGGCGGATGCGGATTGCCCGACCGGCGAGACTTGTCAGGACAAGATCTGCCGCTTGCCACCCGTGGTGGTGCAGAAAGAGGCGGCGACCTACTTCATCGAAGGCGTGGTGGTCGACAAGGCCACCGGCGATCCGATTCGGGAGGCGAGCATTCGCATTGGCGACGCGGTGAGCGAGATCACGGTCAACAGCAGCACGGGGGAATTCAAGTCGTGGCCGCTGCCTGTGGGGGAAGGCCTGGAGAAGCTGTCGCTACGTGCGCCAGGCTATCGCGAGACTACGCAAGTGGTGAGCAAGGCAGCGCCGGGCAAGGTCAAGAGGGTGACATTGACGATGGAGTCCGCGGACCGGCCGGCTACGGGGGAGATCCGCGGGAGCGTGCTGAACGGCACCACGGGCAAGCCGGTGCAGGCCAAGGTGTTCGTTCCCGTCTTGTCGCGTCAGCTGGAGACCAACGGCAGCGGCCGATTCTCGCTGTCGGTGCCGCCCGGGGAGTACGACCTCGTGATCACGTCCGCGAAGCTCGCCACGCAGAAGAAACGGATCAAGGTGCGAGCAGGCGATGTGGTGATCTTGAACGTGGACATGACGGAGGCGCCATGATGACAAAGTGCGATGGACATCTGTGGTACGTGCGAAGCGGTGTCGCTGTTGTCTCGATGGTTGCGGCGTGGTTGGTAGCGTGCAGCCAGCCGGCCTTCGACTATGCCAATTGGAAGTGTCCGTGCGCACAGGGCTACGCTTGCCACCCTGAGCTCGACCAGTGTGTCCCCGAGATTGCGGTGGGGTGCACGGACGCGGCGAGCATTTGCCCGTCGAGCGTGTCCACGGGAGATGCCTGCGCCGCCGAAAGCAGCTTCTTGCCGTGCACGGACGACGGAGCGGATTGCAGCATGGGTTGCCGAACGTGCGCGCAGGGGCAGTGGAGCGCTTGCTCGGGCGACCAGTGCGCTGCGGACGGCAGCGAAGACGGCAATCTGTGTACGCAGGCCGACGGCGGCCCGGGAGTGTGCGTTGCGCTGCACGGCGGCTGCGTGCAGTCGTCCTGTGGGGATGGGTTCATCGACATGCTCGGCGGCGAGACTTGTGACGACAACAATAGCGTCACCGAAGTCTGCGTCTATGGCCAAACCTCCTGCACAGTGTGCGCGGCGGATTGCACCGAGCAGGCCGGCGCCACGTTCTATTGTGGCGACGGCGTTATCGACGCCGGGCACGGTGAGGCCTGCGACGACAACAATAGTGTCACCGAAATCTGCGCCTATGGGGAGATTTCCTGCACGGTGTGCGTCGCGGATTGCACGAGCCAACCCGGCGCGACGTCCTATTGCGGCGATGGCGTGGTCGACGCCGGGCAGGGTGAGGACTGCGATGACGACAACACCGTGACCGAGCTCTGCGCGTACGGCCAAACCTCCTGCACGGTGTGCGCGGCCGATTGCAGCGAGCAGGCCGGTGCGACGTTCTATTGTGGTGACGGCGTTGTTGACGCCCTGCACGCCGAGGTGTGCGACGACGGCAACACCGACAGCGGCGATGGTTGCACCCCGACCTGCACGGTGCAGACAGGTTGGACCTGCGACGCGGGCGCGCCCTCGCAGTGCCTGCTCGGCACCATGGTGATGATTAATGCCGGCACGTTCACGATGGGATCCCCCAGCACCGAGCAGGGTCGCGACAATGACGAAGTCTTGCACCAGGTAACGTTGACGCACGACTTTTCGATCGCGTCGACGGAGCTGACGCAGCAAGAGTTCGCGGCATCGATGAACAATTGGAACCCGAGTTCCTACACGCCGTGCGCGGATTGTCCGGTGGAGCGGGTGGACTGGTACGAAGCGGTGGCGTACTTGAATCAGCTCACGCTGCAAGAGGGGGGCACGCCGTGCTACGTGCTCGCCGAGGTTGTGTGCGCGGACGCGACCAATGTTGGCACGAGCTACATGTCGTGCATGAACACCACGCAGCACGGCATCAACTCGGCGACGGTGACGTTGAATGGCGTGACCTCGGTGTACGACTGCACGGGCTTCCGGCTGCCGACCGAGGCGGAGTGGGAGTACGCCGCCCGGGCCGGCGACACGCGCGCGACCTACAACGGCGACCTCGACGCCGCGCACAAGGTGTGTGAGCAACCCAACGCTGTGCTCGATCCCATCTCCTGGTTCTGCGGCAACTCGGGCGGCACCACGCGCGCCAAAGGAGGTCGAGCGCCGAACGCCTGGGGATTGTATGATATGTTGGGGAACGTCTTCGAGTGGTGCTGGGACTGGTCCGGAACCTATCTCGCGGGCTCGGGGACGGATCCCGAGGGGCCTGTCTCCGGCACCAATCGCATCGGTCGTGGCGGCGGCTATTACGACGCGGCCAAGTACTCGCGAGCGGCCGAGCGGTTCCCCTCGATCCCCGATTACCGTATCGACCACCTGGGCTTTCGCGCCGCGAGGTCATTGCCCTGAGCTATTTCAAATCCACACCCATCACGGCCATTGAGAAGGTGGGGTCCGCCGTAGCGGTGTCGAGGATGCGACCGTTGAGCCGCAAGAGTTTTTAATTCACCCGGGTCGCGGCCATTGAAGAGCAGGTGCATGGAGGATCCAGGCGATGAAGATTGCGGCAAATTGTCTCGGCTCGGTGGTCTTGGCGAGCTCGCTCGCGGTTGCCGCGTCTGGGTGCAGCGTCGGTTCCGCGACGGAAACCTGCGTCGATGCCGACGGGGATGGCGCGGCTACTGG
>CAYHNK010000174.1:0-10059 GCA_964357695.1 uncultured Bdellovibrionales bacterium
TTGGCTTGCCCTGCTGCGCGTCGATCAGCACCACCATGCGACGGGGCTTGGATGCCACCGAGATGGGCATTTCGACGCGATAGCCGCCATGGAAGACCCCTTTGGCGTCGCGGTAGATGATCTTCTCCACGACTGGCTTGGTGCCGTCCGGCAGCAAGATCTCCGACTTCTCCGCGAGCTTCTTGTCACGCATGACGATGGCTGCCGCCTCGGCGTCCGTGGCCGTGAGCTTCCAGTTCAGCAGAATGCTCGCCGGCAGGAGATCGAAGTCCCCGGTAACGAACGCGCCATCACCCGTCGCCCCGGGCTTTAGCTTGGGCAGGTGCACAATGATCTGATCGCCGTGCACCTTGATGCCGCCGTGCGTCCGGTCAAAACGAATGTGCGTCATGCCGAGCTCGTCGACATCTACCGAGCGAGCGGAGACGTCGGCGCGTGGGATGCCGCGTGCTTCGAGATGCGCGATCGCCGTCGCAATCGCCGCCTTCGCGGGATCGCTCTTGACCTGCATGCGCAAGGTGACGGGCTGCTGCAACGCAGGGGCGCTGGAGGTGACGTTCCGGCCCAAGAGCAGCTTGAGGCCCACGTCGCCTACGCCAGGATTGGCGCGACGGATGTCCTCCATCGTTACGACCGGCTTGGTCGTCGGAGCAGCGCCCGCCGGCGCCTCAGCCGTCACACGCGCTACCTTGTTGCTTCCCGCTACCGGCTTCACTTCGCTCATGGAGTACTTCCTCGCTGGTGGGCCAAGCTATGCTTGCCCGAGCTCGTGCCACGCCACTCACGCGGGCGCAGCGTCGTCCCATTGCTCTGTGCACTCGCCACGCGGGGCAGACGACCCCGCTGCGACTAGTATCGCCGGGCGACTGGAGATGTTTCGGAAAAAGGACCGCGCGATCTAGGCGCGGCGAGGCGGCTCGCCATGCAAGGCGGCCTGGCGCGCGGCGGCGTACTGCTGGGCGCCCTTGGGCTCGTCGCGCTGCTCGTACAGGCCCTTCAAGAGCAGGATGGTCGCCGGATACGGCGCGGTTTCAGCATACGGCGGCATGCCTTCGTGCAGCCGCACCTTGTTCTCGCCGGCGTTGTAGGACGCCAGGGCCAGCGGCAGCCCATGCGTCAGGCCATTGCGCTCCGCGAGATCGTGCTTCTCGACGTACGCGAGCAGTGCGGTCATGTACTTGCGTCCCGCGCGCACGCTCTCGCCCGGATTGTTGCGATCGTGCAAACCGAACCGCTGCGCTGTAGCAGGCATAAACTGCATCAGGCCCTGGGCACCAGCCGATGAGTTGCCCCTCGCCTGCAGCTTGTTCTCCACGGTCGAAATCGCCTTGAGCAGCGCCGGTGAAACATCCCCTCCCGTGTGGGCGAGAAAGTGCTTGTCATGCTTGCCCGAGCGCGACAGGTAGTCCGAAGACGGTGGGGCTCCATCTGCGCCGACGAATGCCGCGAGGCCCCGCTCCCCAAACAGCATCGAGAAGTAGTGCGTCAGGCCCGAGGCGAGCTCGTAGGTCATCTCGGCGTCCGTGCCGCCGATGTACAGCGCCTGGCGTGCTGCGTTCAGACCGTTGGGATCGAGCGCATAGCCAAAGGCCTTGGACCGACCGGCGATCTGTTCCAGCATGGCGAGATCGAACGCCAGCAGCACCCCGGGCTTCGGCAACGGGGTCTTCTTGCTCGGCTCGGTCTTGGCCGCATGATACAGCGTGCGCAGGAGATGGGGGTTCTCGCGCGCCAGGGTGATAACGATGTCGTGCGCGCCCTGCAGGTGTGCCGGCAGATCTGCGCGCGCAACGCTGAGCGTCACCCGCTTGTCGACAACGGGTTGGTCGAGGAGCGTGTCCGCAGCGGCGAGCAGGCGCGTGAACGCCCGGCGATCGGCGAGCGGGTCGCCCTTGCATTCGATGCCGAGCGCATCGAGGCGACGTGCCAGCTCCTTGCGCGTCCTGCCCGCGCTCGCACCTATGGCCCCATCGACGCGAACCGGCGGCTCGGCCCCGAGGCGATTGAGCAGCCGCTGCAGGGCAGATACGGGTGCCGCACTTGCTGTGGGAAAGCGCCAGGCCTGCTCTGGGCGTTGCGCGAGTGAGGCGAGCTGCGGGTAGAGCCGCGCGACACGATCGGAGATGCCGTCGACATGATAGAGCGGCGGTTGCACCACCGGCGCGACGCGATCCGGGCGCTTGGCGTTTGGATCGAGAAACTCCGGCAGCGCGCCGCCCGCGAGGATCTTGATGATCTGCGTCGCGGTTTCTGGACCGATGATCGCCGATCGATTGCCGGAGCTCCTCGCCGCGGCTCCCTCGCCAATGCCGTTGGCGCTCTGAATCGAGTAGATCAAATCCTCGTTCAGCGGGCGACCGAGATCGCGCGCGCGACCGGCGACCTTGCGCACGGCACCGAGGTCGACGACGATGGCGTCGTCAGCCCCATCCTTGGGGCCCGCGAGTCCAAGTTTCTGGCGCAGCGCGACACGATCTTCCACCGGTGCCGACGCCGCGTGCAGGAGCACGAAATACGCGTACGTGAGCTCGGGCTCTTTGGCCACCTGCGACTTCCACGGCCAAGAATCGGGCACATAGTCGCTCAGAAAATGCGATTTGAGCCCGTCGACTGGCGGCGCGCCGTCCTCGCCGCGTGGCTCCAAGCCCGGCGCGAACTGCAGCACGGGGCGCAGCTCAAGCTTGGACGCGGGGTGCTCGGACGTGCCATCCGGCGCCCGCGCCACGTTGCCGGGAAGATAAAGCGTCCACCCCGGCATGAGCACGTCGTGGTGACTGCGCAGACGTTGGTAGATACCCGGGTTCGTCAGCTTTTGCGCATCGATCAGGGCCTCGACGGTGACGCCATACTTGCCCGCGACGCGCTCGAGCACGTCGCCGCGTCTGACCGGGTGCCTGGCGAGCCCGAAGTCGCGCGTCGGAGGCGTTGTGGCGACGGCGCTGCTGTCGACTTGGGTGACCGGCTGCACGGCTTCTCGCTTGGCCTCAGGCTTCTTCGGCTCGGATGGCGTCGGTTTCCCGACCGACTCGCGCACGACGGTGGCAGGCCCCACATCCGGCAGCACGAGATCCCAGTCCGGCTCGATGTGGTCCTGGTTCGCCTTCAGGCGCTTGTAGAGGGGCTCGTTCTTGTTCGCCTCGATGAGCTCATTGACGGTCACCGTGCCACGCCCGGGGACGCGCGACAGCGTGTTGGCGATACTCGTAAGATTATCACCGCGCTCAACGACCACTCGGTTGCGCTCCACGTCGATTCTGGCCACGATGAGCTCCTTGACCGTTTGCGTCATCTTATTACGAGCTTACAAACAGTACACTGCCGCCCCGCAACAGGCTAGAGGAATCTCACCCGGGCTCCGATCGGACGCGCCGACGACCCGGCACGGCTACTGCCCTGCAACGAGCTGTTTGAGCACGTTCAGCCGCTCCTGCAACTTCTCTCGACCTCCGGCCACCTCGAGACGCTTCACTGCCGACGGCGGCAGGAACGCCCGATCCGTGCACTCGATGATGGCGGTGATCTCTTGCAGCTCGCGCTCGAGACTCTGGGTCGAGGGCAAAAAGCCCTGCACCGCGGCGGCAAGGTGCGCGGCGGTCACGCTCGGGCTGCCGGCAATGAGACTCTCGCGTTGCGCCCGACCCACGAGCGCCTCCCAGTCGCCCCCCGAGATCTGACCCGTGAAGGGGATGGGTGGCACGTCCTCAGGTCGCAGCGTGGCGCCGTTCTTTTTCGCCATGCCGACAAAGAGCGCGCGGATCTCGGCGTCGTCGGTGGGATAAAAGAGCGGGATATGCACCTCGGCGCGCCCCTGGCGCTTGAGATCGATGGGCAAGAGATCGGGCCGGGCCGTCAGCAGCATCCACAAAATGCGCCCACGGTACTTGGTGTCACCCATCTGCGAGGCGATCATGCCGAAGACGCGACTGCCGACACCCGAATCACCGCCCTGGTCGCGGTCGCCCAGCATGGCATCGGCTTCGTCTACCATCACCAAGACCGGCCCCATACCGCGCAACACCGACAAGACGCGCTGCAAATTGGCCTCGGTCTCGCCGACGTACTTGGAGCGAAAGCTCTTGAGCTTGAGGCACGGGATACCGATGTCGCCTGCCGTGCACTCGGCAAGAAACGACTTCCCGGTGCCCACCGGGCCGCAGACGAGGTACCCCATGGGCACGCTCGAGAGCGCGCCACGACGAATGAGCTCGGCGTCGTCGCGCAACCGGGCTTTGGCGGCGTCGTGACCGATGACCGTGTCGAGGCCCCAGCGTGGGGCGACGAACTCGACGAGATCTTGCGCCTGCCGCTCGATGAGACGCTTTTTGAGCACCGAGAAGCGCGCCGCATCGAGGCGACGACCCGTCTCGATCGACGACTGCACGAGCACCTCGAGGTCGGTGAACGACACCCCGGCCGTGAGCGACGCCAGCTCCTCGAGGCCGTAATCGGAGAAGGTCGCGAGCTGCCGCGCTCGCGTTGCCGTGGCGAGAAATCGTCGCCGATCCGGCTGCTCGGGAAGGCCAATCTCCAGCGTCGCCACGTGCGGATTGGTAGTGATACGCTCGGAGACCTCGCCGAGGCGCGAGTCCATGAGCACGAAGGCCATGTTGATGCGCTTGACGTACGGGCTCTGAGCCCAGTTGAGCAGCGTGACGATGTGCGCCGCACTCTGTGAGCTCATGCGCTCGCCGCGCGGTACGACGTACGAGGCATGATCGATGAGCAGCGCCAGACGCGTGCGTTCGCCCTCCGGCGCCATGATGTTGCGCTGCACAAAGCGGTCGAGCGCTCCGAGCACTGCCGCGGGCTCCTTGCCAATCTTGGTCAGGTCCCCAACGCGCTGATTGGTAAGCGCCACCATCGCTGCAAGACGCTTCTCGTCTGCGCCCGCAAGGCACCGCAGGCCCCGCGCCAGATCGTAGTGCAGCACGAGATCCCAGCGACCAAAGAGCTGCTCGGCGAGAAACTCCGCCAGCCCGCCAAAGCGCGGCGTCTCGGAGCCGTCCATTGCCACGAGGTCGAAGGTGTTGCCCCCGAGGACGAACATGGACGTGGTGCCGGAGAAGTAGAGCTCGCCGAGGTCGCTGGCCCAGCGCGGGAACCAGCTCGGCAGCGCGTCTTGGGTCGCGGTGGCGTTCGTGTCGGTGGTCATTGTGCCCATGGTGCCCTCATGCAAATCACCCGGCAAGAGGTGCAGGTGCAGGTGCAGGTGCCAACCTCTTGCACTGTTTCGATCGGGTCGCGTGGACGTGGCGTTCCCAGAGCACTGCTAGCCCTGCTCGCGTTCGGGCCGCGCGGCGTCGAGATGCTGCCGGTGCCGGACAAGAAGGGCAAGCTCGACAGGCTGATAGGCATGATCCCCGGCCGGGGCGAGCGCTTCGCGAGTAAGGATGACGGGCACGAGGAGCAGATCGGATGTCTCACCCCCAAAGCGCCTCGTCCCACGGCACGTCGTGGAGGTCGCGCGAGCGCTCGCGCAAGCTGTCGGGGTAGCGCGCTTCGAGGGCGCACCACGCCGAGAGCGCCGCGCGGTCGTCATCCCCTTGCGCCGGGCACAAGCGCAGCACGCGCGTGGCGACCTCGGCGTTCGCGACATCCATCCGACCCTTCCACGCTTCGGTGAGCACGAGCACGCGGCCGTAGCGCTCGGCCCTGGTCACGTGGGCGAAACCGGGGCGGCGCAGCTCGAAGAGGCCGTCGCCGTAATCGGCGGTGATGCCGATGGGGCGAAAGCCGATGTCGATGCTGCCGTCGGCGTAGACGCGCGCCACGACGATGTCATCGAGCAAGACGGGTGCCACCGGCGCGGCACCGGCCGGGTCGACGAGCTCGAGGCGCGCTCCGTGGCGCACGAGCTCCTCGAAGCGTCGGCCGATTTCGTGCGGATCGAGCGTCATCGCCGCGCGCCTCAGAGCCTCTGGAGGAGCTCTGCCAAGGGGGTGAGGGTGTTGGCCACGACGCGCAGCAGCGTCGGGTGCTCGCGCAGGCGGTTCATGGCGTCGTGGGCGAGCGCGTCCAGCCACGGCGGTACGTCGATGGCGATCGAGGACTCTTGCCAGTGCCGGCGGAAGG
The DNA here is from genome assembly GCA_964357695.1 of uncultured Bdellovibrionales bacterium. GTDB lineage: Bacteria > Myxococcota > XYA12-FULL-58-9 > XYA12-FULL-58-9 > CAYHNK01 > CAYHNK01. Next base: position 6,073 of record CAYHNK010000174.1, read on the forward strand.
TCCGCTCGAGCTGTTGCGTCGTCCGGACGTCGTCGGTGGCAACGTTGGCCTCGCGGTTGGACTCAAGCCCGCCCGCCGTCCAGTTGGCCGAGCCGAGCTGGGCGCGGCGACCGTCGAAGAGCGCCAGCTTGGTGTGCATCATCTCCTCGCCCGGGGTGTCGAACCAGCGCACCTCGGCGCCGTGCTCGCGCAACTCGTGCACCGCCGCCGTGTTGGCGACCTCCCAGAACCCCTGGAAGCGATTGATGAGGATCTGCACCTCGACGCCGCGCTCACGCGCCTTGAGCAGCGCGGCGATGATGTCGGGGTGCTCGAGAATGAACATCTCAACGTGAATCGAGTGTCGCGCCGCCTGGATGTCGTCGAGCAGCGCCTGCTTGATCGCCGGCGACTCGAGCAAGAAGTCCACCCCCAAGGCGGCACCGCCCGCCACGGGCTGCTCGGGCGAGGGCGGCGGCGCCCCACTCGGCCGCCGCGCAAACGCCCAATCGCGCTCGAAGCCGCGTGCGAGCTCGCGCACCGGCGCCCCGGTAACGCGAAGGTCGATGTCGCGGACGTGATCGCGCGCGAAGAGGTTCCAGGTCATGCCGCCGAGGATGCAGCGCTCGTCGTCGACCACGAGGTACTTCGGATGGTATTTCGCATGGGTCTGCGGCACGCGTGGCAGGTGCTCGACGGGGTACATCGTCACTTCGACGCCGCTCGCCGCGAGCGCTTCGAGCTGTGCCTGCTTGGCTGGCGCCGCGTGCTCGCCGGGATCGAGAATGAGCTGCACGCGCACGCCCGCGCGCGCCTTGGCGACGAGCAGATCGAGGATCTCCTGCTCCCCCAAGAGGCTCATCGCGACCTTGATGGAGCGCTCGGCGGAGCGCAGCATGGACTTGACGGCCGGAAAGACCTCGCGGCCGTCGACGAGCGGCTCGACCGTCGTCTCGTTCGAGCCGGCCAGTCGATGCAGCGCCTCCACGGCCCGCGCCACGGCCACGGCCTTGTCGGCGGCGGGCGCCCGGTAGCTCTGCCAAAGCGACGCGAGGATGGCATCGAGCTGTGTCTGCAGGGTCTGCGCCGCGGCGGGAGCGAGGGGCGCTGTGACCTTGCGGTCGAAGACCTGCCGGAGGGCGCGGTTGACATCGGAGCTCTCGGCGAGCGTGTTGATCTTGCTCAGTCGGTGCGTCAGCGCGTCGGTGTCCGCGGTGCGCCGGTCCCGAACGCGCACGATGTCGGTGACCGGTGTGCCGCGCAGCGAGGTGATGCCGCGATGGCGAAAAGCGGCGAGGATCTCGTCGCGCTCCGCGGGGGTGTCGACGTTGATCCGCCGAAGATGATCGAGCAGCGCGACGTCGTGCTTGAACATCACCTCGTAGACGAAGCTCTGGCTGTACGTTGTGGCATCGAGCCGATGCGGCTCGGTCTGCTCGTTCACCTGGCCCCAGAGGTTCATGCCGTGGGCGACGTGATCGGCGCGCTCGAGAATCGTCGGATCGAGCACGACGTCGCCGAGCTCCTGATCGGTGCTCAAGCGGCAAAAGACGTAGTCGCCGCCGCCCGAGTACTCGTCGTCGACGTAGACGTCGTGCGGCAGGATGCCGGTGCGCTTGCGCTCCTCGATGGACTTCAGCGTGGCGTCCTGGCGAATGATGGCGGCGAGGATCTTCACCGCCTGGCCGCCGCCGATGGCGATCTTGTGACTGACGGTGTGCGCGGCGAGGTCGCCCGCGACGAGCGCGCCGATGTCGAGGCGTGGCCACGTCGGTCGACCGAGCTCGGTGGTCGCGTCCTGCGGCGCCGCCGACGGCGGGCGGCGAAAGCGTGGCTGCCAGTCGTAACGCAGCGCTTCGACACCGAGGGCCCGCGCAAGCGCCGTGCGTGCCGAGGCGATCTGGACATCGAGCGAACCGTCGGGCGGCGCCGTCCACGGCGCCTTGAGGGCCCACAGGTGCTGGCGCAAGAAGGCGAGCTCCATGTCGGCCGCCGACGCCGGGCGCAGCGTCAGGCCCGCGGCCTCGCCGAGACGCCCGAGCGCGTGTTGAAGGCTCGCCGGATCGCGATCCCAGTCGTCGATGCGCAGGGTGAGCTGGCCCTGCTGACAGAGGGGCGTCTCGCGCGGGTCGTACGCCGGAGCTTCGTAGCTCCAGGCGTCGAGGCTCGCGACCTTGGGCTTGGTCCAGGTGTAGGTCTTCTCGTAGGGAGCATAGTGCAGCGCGACGCCAGGCGCGAGCGTAAGCGCGAGCGCGTGGTAGCTGCCACGGCGCCCGTTTGCCAGTATCGCCGGGTGCACAGCGCCGGTGCGCAGCATCGTCGTCGAGACCACGGGGCTCGCGGCCCGTGCTTCCGTTTTGAGCCGACGCTCTGCCGTCGCCGCCGCCTCACGGCTGAGCCGACCTTGCACGAGGAGGTGGCGGCATCCGTCCGCGTCGGCCTCCTCCCACGCGAGAAGGTAGCCGTCCTCAAAGCCGTTGCCGCCGAGAAACACCGCCTTGCCCGCGCTCCCTGCCGCCGCGACGTCGCGCACCCATGCGGCGTCGATGGGGCGAAAGACCGCGGCGCCGGCTTCGAAGTCGGGCGCCGGAGAGGGCACAATCCCGACCTTGGCGCCGACGACCCGTGCGTGCGCGTCACCGGCGCGCGTCGACGTCGAGGAGGTCGTCTCCATGACGTCACGCGCGCGTGCATCCACGGCCGCTGGGCGCGGAGTGCGCTCCAACGACGGTGGGCGCGCGACTTCGTCGTGTCGCCCGACGTCGCGTGTGCCAATCTTGCCGACTATTTCCATCGCCCTGCCGCGGACTCCCGTCAGCCAGTCTAGCGCATCAACCGCCGCCTGTCAGTCCCACATTGTGCGCAAGAGGTGCCAACCTCTTCGCGGCGAAATGCGTGTCCCATTGTGCGACTCGCAAGCGACCCAGGAATCGAGGTCCGCGCGCAAGGCTCTCGTAGCCCGCCTCCCCGGCTGGCACCGACATTGCTTCACACCTGCGCATGCCAAGACCCATCCGCATGAACACTCCGAATCAGCTCTTCTTCGTCACCAACCGCACCTTCCAGAGTCGACTTCTGCTTACGCCCTCGCCCTACGTCAACAACCTCGTCGGCGGCGTCCTCGCCCGCGCCCTCACCCGCTACGATGTAACCGTACATGCCTTCGTCTTCCTCTCGAATCACTTTCATCTCGTCGTCAGCTCTGCGACCGGCGCACTCTCTGAGTTCATGGGCTACGTCGAAACGAATGTCGCCAAAGAAGTCGGCCGCCACATCGGTTGGCGCGGCAAGTTCTGGCACCGGCGCTTTTCCGCCGAGCCCATTCTCGACGAGCTAGCCCTCGAGCGCAGGCTCGCCTACCTCTTTGCACACGGCGTGAAAGAGGGACTCGTCGAGCACGCCTCCGAATGGCCCGGACTCACGTGTCTTCCCGAGCTGTGTCATAACCAGCGCCGGGTGTTCCCCTGGTTCGATCGCACCGCTCAGTACTGGGCACGCATACGTGGCGAAAGGAGCGATGAAGCGCGCTTTACCACATGGAACCCGTTGGTGTTGACACCACCGCCGTGCTGGCAGACGCTCACCGTCGAGCAGCGCACCGCGCGCGCCAACCACATCCTCGAGCAGGCCGAGATGCAGGCGACCGACACCCGGTGGGACAAACCCGCGCTTGGTCGCGCCGCGGTCCTCGCGCAGGACCCACACTCGGTGCCGAGCACCACGAAACGCTCGCCGCGGCCGTTGTGTCACGCGTCGACGCGGGCGGGACGAGATGCGTTTCGGACGCTCTACCACGAGTTCGTTGGGGCGTACCGAGAGGCTGCGGCACTGTTTCGCTCGGGTCGCGTGGACGTCGCGTTCCCAGAGCACTGCTACCGACCAACGCTACCGAGAAATTGGGGCGTGCTTTCACCACTGCCCGTCGCAGTCGGCGCGTCGTAGACGCCTCTTCGTTCGCGTCCGCCACCCGTTGATGCTCAGGCCACGCTGACGACGCCGCGGACCCCG
>CAYHNK010000175.1:0-10033 GCA_964357695.1 uncultured Bdellovibrionales bacterium
GAAGGTGGGGATGACGTCAAGTCCTCATGGCCTTTATGTCCAGGGCTACACACGTACTACAATGGCCGCCACAAACCGAAGCGAACCCGCGAGGGGGAGCCAATCGGAAAAAAGCGGTCTCAGTTCGGATCGGAGTCTGCAACTCGACTTCGTGAAGTCGGAATCGCTAGTAATCGTGGATCAGCATGCCACGGTGAATACGTTCCCGGGCCTTGTACACACCGCCCGTCACACCATGGGAGTTGGCTGCAAAAGAAGTGAGTAGTCTAACCTCGGAGGACGCTTACCACTTTGTGGTCAATGACTGGGGTGAAGTCGTAACAAGGTAGCCGTAGGGGAACCTGCGGCTGGATCACCTCCTTTCTAAGGAGAATCGCTGGATCGTGAGTACACGGTACCTCGATCGGCGACACTCCCAGGTCTTTCGCATACAATCATCCGGTTGCGCGCTTGCTATTCAGTTTTGAGGGACTGGCACTCAGCGAGAACAGTCAGTCAGTACAACGGCCCTACACGGGCCGTTTTTTTTTGCTCGAACGCGTCCCGCGTTTACGGATCGACGTGCACGGTAGTGTTTGCCGTCAGCGGCGACGTGCCCGGGCGATTCCATTGGCAGGTGATGTCGATGTCTTGTGTGACGCCGACGTTGCAGGGACGCAGTGTGACCGTGTAGTTGCCACCCGCGGCGGGGGCGACGGGTAGTGTGTGTGTGCCGACCGCGCTCATGCCGAAGTTGTCGGCGGCGGCGGGAGATGCGCTGTAGCTTGAATAAAACGTCATACGCACGCGGACGTCGGAGCAGCCGTCGAAGGCGTTCGAGAGCGCATAGCCGCTACGTGCGCACACCGAGTCCGTACAGGGCTGCTCGCCACACGTGTCGCTGCCGGGTCCAGCGGGGACGTACGTGAGGTGTCCGAGGTTGTAGACCGTCGCCGCGGCGGTGCACGGGGCCGTGGCGCCGCAGCACGCGTAGAGGTGGATGTTCTCGCCGTAGTAGTCGTAGGTTCCCGGGTTGAACCCCGCCTTGAGGTGGAGCGCCACGCCGGTGAGTCCGGCGGCACTGACGGACGATGCGGGCTGCAACTGCGCGTCTGCGGTCACAGTCGTCGACCCCGCAAAGCGCAGCACCTTGCCGCTGCAGTTGTTGGATGCCACCACGCCGTCGAAGGGTATGCCGTCGGGGCTGAGGCCCAATCCATTGACGCAATCGGCGCTGCTGATGCCGGTGCCGGTGAAGCTCCCAAGCCCGGCTTCGAAGTCCTCGTAGTAGATACACAAGCGCGCGCTGGCGTCGGTCGTGCACATGACGTTGTCGACCTGCCCAGCGCAGTCGGCGTTCAAGGTGAGCTGCGCGAGGCTTTTGTGCGTGGCGTTGGTGAAAGGCGACGCGAATGCGAATGTGCAGCTGGAAAAATCGGCGCTGCACGCGTCGGCGCCGTCGGCACAGGTGTCGTTTGAGCACGCGCAGGCGTCAGCGCAAGCGACCGGCAGACTGGCGACACACTGATGCCCCTGGCAAGTGTGCTCGACGTAGTCGCCCGTTACGCACGCGGTGTCGCAAAGCACGTCGTTCCCGAGTCCCTCGGTGTCCGGACAGTCGGTTGTCACGCCGTCGCAGTGGTCAGGGAGGTCGCAGATGTCGGCGGCGACGCTACATGTGCTGCCGAGGCTCGCGATCGCGTCAGGCGGGCAGTTGGAGGCTGTGCCGTTGCAGCTCTCGGCGAGGTCACAGGGTCCCACTGCGGCGCGGCAGATCTCGGTGCTTGGCAAGGCGTCATGGCGGCAACCGCCCGTCGTGGCGCAGCGGTCGCTGGTGCAGGTGAGGTGGTCGTCGCAATCGATTTGTGCCCCTGCGATGCACTCTCCGTCCACGCACGCTGAGTTGCACATGTCGCCATCGCGTGCGACGCCTTCATCGCACGGCGTGCCATCGTCGGACTGAGTGAGGGTCTGGCAGCCCTGCTCGTTGTCGCACCGGCCCACGTTCGCGCACTGACCCTCGCCCTGGCAGCTCGTCTGGCTGAGGACGCGCCCGTCAGTCGAACAGTCGACAAAGAGCACCCCGAGGCATTGGGACGTGCCGGGTACACAGTCATTGCAGCGCGGTGGATTGGCGGCGCTGTTGCAGCCAAAATCACAGGCGGTCGTGCGGTCGATGTAGCCTACCGCTCCACATTCGGTAAGATGAAATTCGTCGCCGCAAGAGATGGTGCCGGCGACACAATTCGGTGGATCGGCTGGCACCTCACAGGCGGACCAGGCGCCGCCCGTGCACACGCGACAGCCGTCGGCGCAGCTCGATGCGCGATAGGTGCACGGAATGTGGCGACCTTCGTCGCTGCAGGCCTCGAACGAAGCGACGCAGCGATTGACCGCGACATCGCAGGTATAGCCGGCGAGGCAGTTGCCGCCGTCGCACGGGCGTCCGGTGAGATCCACGGTTCGTCGACTACACGCCGTGGCACCGCACGCGAGAGTCACACACAGGCCAAGCCGCAGCACGCTACGACGCATGCGCGAAGTCTAGCACGCCCGCGGCCTGCCTTACAGGAGGCGCCCCGTTTAGGGAACGTTGATGGTCACGAAGTCGCTGAGCGGGGTCCCGCCCGGGACGTTCCACGTGCAAGTGACCGTGATGTTGCCCGGACCGCAGGGCCGCAGCTCGACGGCGTAGGTGCCGTCGGAGTTGTCGGTGACCGGTAGGTTGTGCACGCCGACGGCGCTGATGGCGAAGTCGTCAACTTGGGCGACCTCGGTCGATTGGCTCGACACGAACCGCAGGTCGGCTCGGAGGGTGGGACACGCATCAAAAGGCCATGCTGGCATCGTATACCCAGTGCCGGTGCACGCGCTGCTGTCGCAGGGGCGATCGCCCCAATCGTCGCGGCCGTTGGCGTCGCTGCCATTCGGGAGCCCAACGGCATAGTCGGAGCAGGCACCGGTGGCGCTGCAGCATCCCCGTAGCACGACGGTCTCACCTGCGTCGGTGCTCGAGTCGTAGCCGACCTTGATGTGATAGGCGATGCTGGAGAGGTTGGTGGCGTCAACCGCAGCAGCGTCGCGCAGGGTCGCCGTATCCAGTGTCCCTGTCCCGGGCGTGAAGCTCAATACGTCGCCACTGCAGTTGTTCGACAGCACCGTGCTGTCGAGCCCGATGCCAGCGCTGCTGCCACAGGCTGCGCCCGCGAAGCCGGTGCCGACAAAGTCAGCCAGCCCGCCGTCGAAGCTCTCATAGAGCAGACACAGTCGCGCCTCCGGGTTGGTGGTGCAGGTGATGGTCTGCCCGGCGCAGTCGGCGTTCAACGTTAGCGGCACGAGGCTCTTGCGTGCGTAGGTCCAGCTCGGGGCCGTAAGGTCGAAAGTGCTGCAGCCGCTGAAGTCGTGCACGCACGTGGCAGGGTCCGTGCAACTGTCGACCGAGCACGCGCAGGCATCGGGCACACATGGGGGACTCGGGTCGGCGACGCATTGGACAGCTGGGCTTGCGTTGCAGGTCTCGGCGCCGTTGCACGCAAGTCCGTCGTCGCAACCGAGCGCTGGCTGTGCGGCGCACAGCGCCTGGTTACAGCGGTACTCGACATAGGTGTCGATGTTGGCGCACGCCGACCCGCAGAAATCGCCGTGGTGGTTGGTGTCGACACACGTCGGCGAGTTACCCGAGCAGTGGTCGACGATGTCGCAGACGTCGCCGCTGGCGCCACACACGGTCGCGCTCGAGGCGAAACCGTCGGTCGGGCAGGCGACGCCGATGCCATCACACGTCTCGGTGACGTCGCATTCGCCGGCCGCCGTGCGGCACACGGTGCTCGCGTTCGCGACCTCGTCGGCGGGGCAGTCGGACGCGGTGCCATTGCACAGCTCAGCCACGTCGCATTCAGCGGCCGCGGCGCGACACTCGAATGTCGCTGGCTGCGCCTCGTGACGACAGCCACCGACGGGCGCGCACCGATCATTCGTGCAGCCCAGACCGTCGTCGCAGTCCGCCGTCGCTCCCGCGACGCACTGACCGGTGACGCAGGCCGAGTTGCACATGTTGCCATCGCGAGCGGCGCCCTCGTCGCAGGGCGTGTTGTCGGGCGCGGTCGGCAGCACTTGGCACCCGAGATTGTTGTCGCAGCTGCCGACGTTGGCGCATTGGCTGGTTCCCTGGCAGCTCTGCTGGGTGACGATGCGGCCGTCGTTCGAGCACTCGACGAAGACGACGCCCTGGCATTGGGACGTGCCGGGAACGCATTCATTGCAGCGCGCCGGATCGGCGGTACCGTTACAGCCGAAGTCGCACGGCGTGGTGCTGTCAACGTAGCCAACCGGACCGCAGGTGGCGAGGTGCATCGCGTCGGCGCACGCGGTGGTGTTGGCGTCGCACTCTTGCGGCTCGTTGGGCACAGCACATGCGGACCACGTACCGCCCGTGCACACACGGCAGCCGCCGCTACAGCTCGCCGCGCCGTAGGAGCACGGAATGTGGCGACCCTCGTCGGCGCAGGCATCGAACGAGGAGACACAACGATTGCTAGCCGGATCGCAGGTATATCCGGTGAGACACTGACCGGCGTCGCACGGCCGACTGCGGAGGTCAACCGTGCGACGGCTGCAGCCGATTGCGGACATCGTGGACGCGGCGAGCGCAACAACGAAGAGAGCACGAAAACGCATGCGCGAAGTCTAGCACGGTCTGTACGCAGCGCCAGGGGGCCAGGGGCCGCCGCCCTTGTGTGACTGGGTGTCGTCGGGCAATGTCCGCAGCCGGAGGATCTCGATGCCTGGGCTCGTTTACGCGCTGTTGACTGCCATCGCCTGGGCCGTGGCTGTGGTGCTCTTTCGCCGCGCGGGCGAGATCATGCCGCCGCTCGCGCTCAACGTGCACAAGAATGCGATCGCGGCCGTCCTCATTTCGGCGACGCTCATCGTCGCGGGCGAGCCTCCGTGGCCAAGTCCCGAGATCCACGACGTCCTCTTGCTGCTCGGGAGCGGTGTTGTCGGGTTGGCGGTGGCCGATACGGTCTTCTTTCACAGCCTGAATTTGCTCGGCGCGTCGCGCTCCGCCATCGTCGATGCGCTCTATGTTCCCTGCGTGCTCGTGCTGTCGTACCTGTACCTCGGCGAGCGTCTGGTGCCGGTACATGTATTGGGTGCGGCGCTCGTCGTTGGCGGCGTCTTGATCACGGTCGGGGATGCGGGCACGACCGCACAGCCGTCAGCGCGATCAGCTGCCGGCGTGCTGCTCGGCGTGCTCGCGATGGCGATGATGGCTGGGGCGATCGTCATCGTCAAGCCGATCCTCGCGCACTATTCGGTCTTGTGGGTCACGTGGATGCGTATGGTCGGCGGCGTAGCAGGCATGCTCGTGTTTGGCCTGCTGCGACCCGCCGGGCGTCAGGGGATTGTGTTGGGCCTCAGGCCCCAGCGCGCCTGGCGCTTTGCCGTCCCAGGAACGATCGCGGGCACCTACCTCGCGATGATCTTGTGGATCGCAGGCTTCAAGTATGCAAACGCGAGCCTCGCGGCGATCCTCAATCAAACGAGCACCTTGTGGACGGTACTGCTTGCGCGACTCTTTCTCGGCGAGCCTCTGACAGCGCGCCGCGTGGTGGCAGTTGCCATGGCCGTGGCTGGCGGGCTACTCGTCGTGACGTAGGAGCTCGAACGCATGCAACGATGGATTCTTTTGCGCGGTCTGACGCGCGAGGTGGCGCACTGGCAGGGATTTGATGCGGCTCTCGGCCGCGCGTTGCCCGACGTGCAGGTCGAGGCACATGATCTTCCCGGGGCTGGCACCGAGCGGCGACAGGCTTCGCCGATGTCGATCCCCGGCATTGCCGACGATGTGCGGCGGCGTGTGGCTGCGACCCACGGCGACCCAGTCGTGCTGGTGGCCGTGTCGCTCGGCGCCATGGTGGCTGTCGACTGGCTCGTGCGCGCGCCAGGCGAAGTCCGCGCCGTGGTGCTGATGAGCAGTAGTCTCGGGCGCTTTTCATCCGTCTACCGGCGTGTGCGCCCTTCGGCGATCCCGGCGATGATACGCTACGCCGTGGCGCGTGACCCGGCCGCCCGCGAAGCAGCGGTGCTGGGCCTGACGAGCAATGCACGGGCGCACGAGGCGCCCCTCCTACGTGAGTGGGTCGCGGTGCAGCGCGAGCGTCCCGTGAGTAAGGCGACGGCACTGCGGCAGCTCGTGGCGGCCGCCCGCTACCGTGGACCGCGCTCGTTGCCTCAGCGCCCGCTCTTGTTGCTCGCTGGCGGCGCCGATCATTTGGTCCATCCGAGCTGTACGACGACGCTGGCGCTCGCGTACCGCGCCGAGGTGCGCGTGCACGCCTCGGCCGGTCACGATCTCACGCTCGACGATCCTGCGTGGGTGGTCGAGCAGATCACGTCGTGGAGCAAGGCGCTGGCATGAACGCTAACGCCCCTGTGCGGCTGGGACCTTACGAGCTCGCGAACCCGTGGATCCTCGCGCCGATGGCGGGCGTGAGCGAGATGCCTTACCGCGTGATCGCGCGCCAGCTCGGGGCAGGCGCGGCGCCGACAGAGCTCGTCAGTGCCAAGGGGCTCGTGTACGGCCAGGCGCGCACGCAGCGCTATCTTGCGCATGCGCCGAGTGAGCAGCCGTTTTGGGTGCAGATCTTCGGCGGTGATGAGGAATCGATGGCCGTCGGAGCTGAGCACGCAGTCGCCCTCGGCGCCAAGATCATCGACATCAACATGGGCTGTCCAGTCAAGAAGGTGACGAAGAATGGCGCCGGCTCCGCGTTGCTCACGGACCCCCCGCGCGCGGTCGCCATCGTGCGTGCTATTGCGAAACGGTGCGGCGCGCCGGTGACTGCGAAGATCCGCTCGGGCTGGGACGCTCAGTCTGTCAACGCGGTGGAGATGACGGCGCGGCTCGCCGACGCGGGATGCGCGGCGGTCGCCATTCATGCGCGCACGCGGGCACAAGCGTACGCGGGCTCGGCAGATTGGTCGGTGATCGCGCGCCTCGTCGAGCGCTCGCCGATCCCAGTGATCGGCAATGGCGATGTTCGCACGCCTGCGGACGCGCATCGCATGCTGCGCGAAACGGGATGTGCGGCGGTGATGATCGGTCGCGCGGCCCTCGGGAACCCGTGGATCTTCCGCGCCCTCGTCGATGACGCCGCGATGGCGCCGACGCGGGGGGAGAGATGGGAGCTCGTCTCGCGTCATCTCCAGACGCACATCGCATTCGTTGGCGATGTGCTGCGCGGCGTACGGCGCTTTCGTCCGCATCTGCTGTGGTACGCGCACGGACTGCGGGGTGCGAGCGAGTTTCGTCGTCAGGTGACACACGTTGACGCGCTCGATCAGCTCCTCGATCTCTGTGAGGCGTTCTTTCTCGAAGCGCACGCGGAGGCCACAGATGAGCCTGCGGACATCGATCTGCGCACGGCGCTCGGCTGATACCGTGAGGCGGCGCGCCGTTGATCGCCCCGCGATCATGCCGCACGATCGTGACCGATCTTTTTCCTTGACGTGCTGGGGGGGTTCCTGTAGAAACGCCGTCCTCGCCGCTTGGGAACTGCGGTTCTAGCGGCTGTTCTTTGTATGAAAAAATCTGAGCGCTGCGTGGCAAGGACGGGCCTGTAGCTCAGCTGGTTAGAGCACACGCTTGATAAGCGTGGGGTCGAAAGTTCAAATCTTTCCAGGCCCACCACTCTACATTCCAGCGGGAGAACGCTTCGGGCTGGAGCCAACGTGGGTTGTTTCGGATCGCGCGACTTGGGGCCGTAGCTCAGCTGGGAGAGCGCGGGCTTTGCAAGCCTGAGGCCGTGGGTTCGATCCCCATCGGCTCCACCAGATCGCGTGATGCGAGACATTCGCTGACGCAGACGCCAGATGAAGATATTGGGCAGCCCGACGGCTTGCGCCAATTGATCTTTGAAAACTAAATACGAAACGAGAGATTCAGCGCTTTGAAAAAAGCGCAAGTTGATGTCTTTCTGAGCATTCTTTGCTTAGGATGACTCTCACACAAGGCGAAGCTACTGGTACGTCATCAGATCTGGCTTTGAACATTGAAAACCAATGCTCAAGCTAGAAAGGGCATACGGTCGATGCCTTGGCGCTGGCGAACGATGAAGGACGTGGAAGGCTGCGAAAAACTCCGGGGAGCTGCCTAGCAAGCTTTGATCCGGCGGTTTCCGAATGGGGCAACCCGTCGCGAGGAAACTCGCGTCATCCTGTCGTGAATACATAGCGGCAGGAAGTTAACCGAGGGAAGTGAAACATCTCAGTACCTCGAGGAAAAGAAATCAACAGAGATTCCCCTAGTAGCGGCGAGCGAACGGGGAAGAGCCTAAACCGTAGGTACATGTACCTGCGGGGTTGTGGGGCGGCAACATGGGACCCGAGTTGTTAGTCGAACGGTCTGGAAAGTCCGGGCATAGCGGGTGATACCCCCGTAGACGAAAACGACAGAGGCTCTAGCCTGTCCCCGAGTACCACAGGGCACGAGAAACCCGGTGGGAATCTGGGTGGACCATCATCCAAGGCTAAATATCTGCCAGCGACCGATAGCGCATAGTACCGTGAGGGAAAGGTGAAAAGTACCCCGGTGAGGGGAGTGAAAGAGTACCTGAAACCGTATGTCTACAAGCTGTGGAAGGGCTATGCCCGCAAGGGAATGCCCGACCGCGTACCTTTTGCATCATGGGTTGGCGAGTCAACGTTTGCGGCGAGGTTAAGCCACAAGGTGTAGCCGAAGGGAAACCGAGTCTTAAAAGGGCGCACAGTCGCGGGCGTTGGACCCGAAGCCAGTCGATCTACCTATGGCCAGGATGAAGCGAAGGTAAAACTTCGTGGAGGTCCGAACCGGTGAAGGTTGAAAACTTCTCGGATGAGCTGTGGGTAGGGGTGAAAGGCCAATCAAGGCTGGTGATAGCTGGTTCTCCCCGAAAGATATTTAGGTATCGCCTCGAGTAATTCAGTGTCGGAGGTAGAGCTCTGGATGGGCTAGGGCGCTTACCCGCGTACCAAACCCAACCAAACTACGAATGCCGACAACTGTTATCTCGGGAGACAGTCCACGGGTGATAAGGTCCGTGGGCAAGAGGGAAACACCCCAGACCGTCAGCTAAGGTCCCGAAATTCTAGCTAAGTGGAAAAGGATGTGAAAGCGCACTGACAACCAGGAGGTTGGCTTAGAAGCAGCAATCCTTTAAAGAAAGCGTAACAGCTCACTGGTCAAGTGAATTTGCGCCGAAAATGTAACGGGGCTCAAGCTAGATACCGAAGCTACGGATTCGTTGTCGTACTTGTACGACAGGGAGTGGTAGGGGAGCTCTGTAGCGGCTGCGAAGGTCTACCGGTAAGGAGGACTGGAGCTTCTACAGGTGATTATGCCAACACGAGTAGCGAGAAAACAGGTGAGAAACCTGTTCGCCGAAAACCCAAGGGTTCCTGGGGCAGGTTAATCCTCCCAGGGTCAGCCGGTTCCTAAGTCGAGGGCGAAAGCCGTAGACGATGGAAAACAGGTTAATATTCCTGTGCCACCTTAGATTCGTTGAAACGAGGGGGGACGGAGAAGGGCAGACCAGCCAGGTGATGGACGTCCTGGTTCAAGCCTGTAGGTGGGGTTCGTTGGATAAAAACGCGGACCCATTCAACACCGAGAGGTGATGACGCTCCAATTCTTCGGATGCGGAGTAAGTGGTTGATCCCATGCTTCCAAGAAAAGCCCCGCGTTGAGGATCTAGGGTGACCGTACCGGAAACCGACACAGGTGGGTGAGGAGAGAATCCTAAGGCGCTTGAGAGAACCGTGGTTAAGGAACTCTGCATATTAGCACCGTAACTTCGGGAGAAGGTGTGCCCTCGGTAGGTGAAAGGACTTGCTCCTCGAGCCGATGAGGGTTGCAGCGAAGCGGGGGTAGCGACTGTTTACCAAAAACACAGGTCTCTGCTAACACGTAAGTGGAAGTATAGGGGCTGACGCCTGCCCAGTGCCGGAAGGTTAACAGGAGATGTCAAAGCAATTGAAGCATCGAATCGAAGCCCCGGTGAACGGCGGCCGTAAC
>CAYHNK010000176.1:0-1304 GCA_964357695.1 uncultured Bdellovibrionales bacterium
CGGCCCGGCGCGGCCTGTCCATGACACGCTTTGGCGACGTGGTGCTGCTCGGCAGCGGCAAGAGCTTTCACTTGACCGCGGACGTGCTGCGCGAGGCGGATGCGCTCAAGGACCCGACGCTGCGTGAGCGGGTCGCGCGGGTGCTGCGCTTTTTGGCGCAGCGCGGTGCCACGATCCAGCTCGCCTACTCCCAGGGCGCGGCGGCGTACTACAACCCGCTCGACGACGAGCTCGCCTATGTCATGCCGGGCCGCGCGACGCTCAACGTCTTCACCCACGAGGCCACGCACGCGAGGTTCCAGCAATTTGAAAAACAGCTCGAGAGTTGGGCCAAAAAGACCGGTAAGGGCATCCCGTTCGAGGTCGACGGCCCGTCGATCTCGCCGTTTGTGACCTGGGGTGCCTACATGAACCTGCTCAACGAGCTCAACTCTTGGCGCACGGGCGAGAGCTTCGATGGCGGCACCACCGACGCGAAAATCCTCGAGGTCCTACGTGACTCCTACGGCCGGCAAGCGGGCGAGCAAGCCGCGGCATCGTTTGGCAAGATGTGGCCGCTCGAGCGCGTCGAGGGAGCTGCCGTACCCCATCTCATCCAGCAAACAGTTCGTGATTTTAACCGCGTTTCGGACGCGGCGCTCGAAGCCATGGCCGAGCAGGCAGTGGCACGACGCGACGGCGAGGCGCAGCGCAACGTCGCGAGGCTCGTGGCAGCGCGCTTTGCCGACCACGAGATCCCCCCCGGGTTGCGGGGGCACATGTTGCGCATCCTGGCCGATGGCGTGAGCGATGAGGTCAAGCAAGATGCCGCTCGGCATCTTGCGCCCCTGCTCGAGCGCGAGCGACACGACGAGGCCAGTACCCTTCCTGGGGCGCGCAAGGCGTGGGAGGAGCTCGGCACGGGTGCCGGCAAGTGGCTCGGCGATCTCAAGACCGAGGCCACGCTGGCGACGCCGTCGCGGCTCGACTGGGATACGGACAAGCTCCTCTACTTCGCCGAGCAGCACGGCCTGCGTTCCTACGAGGCGACCCTCGCGGCCATGAAGCAGCTCTATGGCGACCACGTCGCGCAGGACGACCGGGATCGGCAGCTCTTTACGGCTGTGCTGGCCCACGAGGGTGACACGGTCGCCGACAAGCTTCGCGCCTACCTCGTCGCGTACAATGCGCAGGCGCTCGGACCGTTGTGGCAAGAGTTTCAGTCCGCGCCGACCGCCGATCTCGCCGAGTTGCTTGTGGCGCGGCATGCGCAAGCATTGACCGCTGCACAGGTGGCGACGACCATCGGTTGGGCGCTCGGCAAC
>CAYHNK010000176.1:1314-9935 GCA_964357695.1 uncultured Bdellovibrionales bacterium
AAGGTACGCGAGCACGCGCAAACGCTGCTCCGCGGCCTGATGAGACTTCCCGAAGCCGAGCGGCCGGCGACCCTGTTCTCGTCCGAGGTCGATGCGGCCTTGACAAGCGGCTTGTTCGACGGCTCACCCGCGTTGCATCGCATGCCGGTGATCAACGCCCTCGTGCACAACGCCCCACCGACGAAGCTGCCGCTCCTTGTTCGACGTGTCCTCGAAGTCATCACTGACGACCACGTGCATCCCTACGACGAGCGCCTCGCACGCTTTTTCATGTTGCCCGCGGACGAGCTCGCTCAGCCGCCGTTCGCCTGGGGTGACGCCTTGGTCGAAGCGATCATGACCGACGCAACGCCCGGCCGAGTTGCCGAGGAGTTTGTCGCCGAGCACTACCGACTCGTGCTGGCGCCCAGGCTCACCCCCGACCTCGAGGATTTCAACCCAAACGCCGACCCGTCCGCCGAGATGGTGGTGGCTACCCAGCGGGCGATGGCGGATTGGTCGGCTGAGGTTCGCCAGCGTTGCGAGGTTGCGACCCGTCACCTTGCCGTGCTGCTGCAAAGTGATGACCCAACGGTGCGGCGCGCGACGCGCTACGCTATTGCGAGCCACCCGGCGTTTGTGCTTGCCCTCGAGCACGACCTCGTGCGCCTGCTCGCGCAACCGAGCTCCGCGGTGCGCGCGGAGGCGGTGGCGTTGGTGGCGATGACCCAGCACGGAGCGTTTCCGGCTCTGGATGCGGCCATCGAGCACCTCGATGTGCCCAGCGCAACGGAGCGGGCGATCCTGCGTGCGGCCATGCGTGCAGCGCGCTGACCGGCGTCTGCTTCGGCAAAAAAGGCGTAGCCAAGTCGTCCAAAATGCGCTTTGCTGCCGCCACAACCCGGTCAACAAGGAGCCTGAGCATGAAAACCAGTGGCAGACAGTTGTTCGCCATCGCCGGCCTGAGCTTGGCGTCTGCATGCGCGTCATCGCAGTACATGCGCCCGGCAGCGACCCTTGCTCCCCAAGCAGCTGACATGGCGCGCGTCGTGTTCCTGCGTCCGTCATCGATGGCGGGAGGCATCACCCTGACCATCGTCGACGACAAGGGCCGGTTCATCGGCGACAGTACGCCGGGTAGCCGATTTGCCGCCGACGTGACGCCCGGAGAGCACGCGTTCATCGCCTGGGGCGAAGGCACGCACAGCATGAAGGCGCGGCTCGCCTCCGGCAAGACCTACTACGTCGAGGTATCACCCCACATGGGTGCCTGGTCAGCCCGTTTCCACCTGACCGCCGTCAAGCGAGGCAGCGCGTCACTGGGCAAGTTGCCGGATTGGCTTCGCGAGACCGAGCAGCTGGAAGTGCTCGGCGCCGAGGGTCAGCGCTACGTCGATGGCCGTCGTGGCACGATCGAAGAGGTGATCCAGAAAGGCCTCGCGCGTTTTGCCGAGTACGACGAAGAGGAACGGCGCGAGCGCACCCTCGATCCCGAGGACGGGCAATAGGCGCGCGACGCGCCCCTCACCCCTTGAGATGACGCGCGACGCCCACGTGGCGCGCGGCGGCGGCGCTGCGATCGGACTTCGCTTCGAGCGCGGGTAGCTCGGGCAAGAAGATTTCGAGCGCACAACGTTCGGCGATGTCGAGCAGGTGTACAGCAATCGCGGCGAGACCGGTGCGATCGACGCCCTTGGCGGCGGCCGCAGTGACGAGCTCGAGGAGCATCTGCGGCGGATCGAGCCAGGCGAGCGCCGGAGCGATGTCAGCCGCTTGCAGACGTGCCTCGGGGGCTAGATCGGCGGCCCAGCGCGCGAGAAATTCTGCGGTGATTTCGACGGTCGAGGGATCGACGCCAGCGCGCGACCAGGCGGCGCCGATTTCGAGCGTCTTCATCTCGAGGTCCGAGCGCATGCGGCCACCGACGACGAGTCCCTGATCGAGGTAGTCGAGCGTGCTCACAGCCGGTCCTCGATGCCGAGCGCCGGAAAGACGATGCCGAACGGTGGGGCGAGCAGATCGAGAGCTGCCGGAGCGAGAAACGCCTCGGCCCGTGCCTGCCGACCAAACGGCTCGGGCAGCAATGTTGCGGTCAGGAGCTGCTCGGGGACGAGCAGGCCCACGTTGCGGGCGGGGTCGCGCATGGTGAACGCCGGCTGTGACTCGAGCAACTGCGTCGTCAACGCGGCAAACGCTCGTACGAGGGTACTGCGCATTTCCTGAATGGTCACCGGCACGCTCAAGCCCTGCTCAAGGGCCCGCCGGATCTGTGCCAATGGATCACTGCCGGCGGTGAGCTGATCACTAAAAACACGCCGCACGTAGCTCGCGCCACTGTAGCGTGAGAGCAGATCGGCAAACGCGCGCGCGGAGTCGAACTTGTACACCCCCTGGGCGTCTTGGCGGATAGCTTCAATCGTCGCTGCGGGTGGCAGATCAAAACCTTGGCTCGCGAGAGCCGCGAGTGCTTCGTTCTTGAGGGCGAGGCGCCGCTCGTTGAGATCACGCCCGGCGAGGTAATCGGCCATGGCACTTGCCTGCTTGTCATCGAGCCGACCGTCCCCGGTGACGCGTGCCTCGGCGAGGGCCATATGAATGCGCGATCGATCTTGCAGCGGGCTGCGATCGAGATCGGGCATGCTATCGTCACGCGCTTGACCGCCCGCGCCGGTTACGCGCTCGATGGGGCCAGTGTGACACCCCCAGGCGACGATCGGATCGATGGCCGCACGTGCCTTGAGCGCCACTTGCGCGATGGGCGACGCGGGGAGCTTGGCTGGGTCGGGCAGGCGCTGCGGGTCGAGGGGCTCGAGCGTCGTGCGTGCCGCGAGCGCCACGCGTGCGACGCCGCGAATGCCGGTGGCAAAGCGCGCAATTTCATCGAGCGCCTCACGGCCATCACGACTCCAGGGGCCCAAACGATGGCGTCTTGCGCCGAGCGCCTTGAGGATGAGCGCCCGCTCGATGACCCGATCGGCGCCGACGAGAGCGCCGCCGTCCGGTCCTTGTCCTGCCTGCACGAGCAGGTTCCAAAGCGTCTCGCGCCCCAGGGGTCCGAGCAGTCGCAAGGTCGTCGCGGCGATGCGCGCCTGCACTGCGCCGAGAAAGCCGAGGTCGGAACGCTCCGCAACGCGTGACTCGGCGACTCCGAGCGCCAGTGTGCGACGAATGACGTGTGGCGCGCCGCACAGGTGCAACGCGCGGTTGGCAACGTAACCCTCGCGCGGATTGCCGGCGGTGAGCAGGCGCCGCAGAAAGCGACGCTCCTCCGGACGTGCGCCCTGATAGTCCATCGCGAACATGCCCATCAGGCGTCCGAGCACGCGCCGACGCGCCGGGTCGAAGGGGCTGCCCTCGAAGTCCTCGAGAATGGCGCCGAAATCGGTCTCGTGGCCGAGGAACTCGGCTGCCGGTAAGAGCTCTGCCGCCGGGTCGTCCGACCGCCGCAGCTTCTCTTCGACCTTCTTGGTGCCGACGGGCAGCGCGCCGCGACCCGAGCCGCCGCCACCGAGGCGCGCACGCTTGGGCCCAATATCGAAAGTCGCAGCGTTGTTGCGTTGGATCGCGGTCACAGCGAGGCGGAGCCTACCACGCCGCGTCGTTGATGGACACGCGCGATTGTCTTGGCGGCGCTCAGGCCGCCACGGCGGGTTCCAGGTCGCTGCCCGCCAACGCCGCCCGGATCTTGCGCAACACGTTGCCCTCGATCTGGCGCGCGCGCTCGCGCGAGATGTGGAAGTGCTCGCCAATCTCGTGCAGCGTTTGCGGGTCCTCCGCCATGAGGCGATTCTCGACGACGTAACGCTCCTTGACGTTGAGGTGCTCCATCGCCTCGAGGACACGGCCGCGCAACAGATGGCGCTCCTCGGCCTCGGCGTAGCGGCTCTCCTGATCCGACGTGTCGTCAGCCAAGAGATCGAGGTGCGACTGCCGTGCACCCTCATCGAGCTCGGCGTCGAGCGAGAAGTCGCGTGACGCGAGGCGCTGCTCCATGTCCTGGATCTCGCGCTCGTTGACGCTCAAGCGCGTGGCGAGATCCGAGACGAGGGCGATGCGACCGTCACCCGCCGCCCGATCCGCCTTCTCTCGCTCGCTGCGCAGCTTGAAGAACAGTCGTCGCTGCGCCTGCGTCGTGCCGAGCTTGACCAGCGACCACGAGCGAATGATGAAGTTCTGGATGTACGCGCGGATCCACCACACGGCGTAGGAGATCAACCGGTAGCCCTTCTCCGGCTCGAATTTCTTGACCGCCAACATCAGGCCGATGTTGCCCTCCTGGATGAGATCCAGGAGCTTGAGGCCGTAGCCGCGGTACTCATGCGAGATCTTCACCACGAAGCGCAGGTTGGAGACCACCAACTTGTGCGCCGCCTCGACCTCGCCCGTCTGGCGATAGCGCGTGGCGAGCGCGAATTCTTGCTCCCGGCTCAGGAGCGGATAGCGATTGATCTCCGAGATATAGCGATCAATCGACTGCTCTGCAGCAATGATAGGTTTCATGACCCTCCCTCTCAGTCTCGCGTCGCGTAAGGACGCTTCAGTCGAGCAACCCGCCAACGGCCCCCGACATTCCATTCGTCGGGGAGACCAAACCGCGTGCGTGTGTGCTCTACAGATAAAGATGCCGGGGGAGGGCTTTGGTTTCGCAAAAAGTGTGTTGGCTACTCCGAAAACTTTACCAGCACGACAGTGACATTGTCGACGCCACCGTTCGCATTGGCTTTGGCTATGAGGGTTTGGCAGGCACGCTCGAGGTCGTCGAGGTTCTCGCTCACGCCCTGCAAGATCTGATCGTCAGGTACCATGCCGGAAAGACCGTCCGAGCAAATCGCGTAGACATCGTTCGGTTTGGGGTCGAGCTTCTTGATATCGACGACCACGGTGTCTTTCATGCCGAGCGCCCGCACGATGACGTTCTTGTGCGGGAAGTGCTCGATCTCCTCCTGGGTGAGCTTGTGCACCTTCAGGTAGTCATTGAGTAGCGAATGGTCCTCGGTGACCTGCGAGATCTGGCCGGCGCGCACGACATAGCCGCGCGAGTCGCCGACGTGGCCGAGATAGGCGCCGGTCGCGCCCGCGAGCAGCGTGACGACGGTGGTGCCCATACCGCGATAGCGTGGATCGGACTGTGCTGTCTCGAACACGCGACGGTTGGCGAGCTTGATGCCGGTGACCAGGCGATTCTCGTCATAGGTCAGCGAGCGATCTTCTTTGAACGGCCAGGTGATCTCTTGGTCGCGCGACGTGTCGATAAAGAAGTTGGCGAGTGTCTCGACGGCGATCTGCGACGCAACCTCACCCGAGGCGTGTCCGCCCATGCCGTCCGCGACGATGTAGAGGTTTTCCTCGGCCAACAAGAAGAAGTTGTCTTCGTTGTGCGACCGCTTCATACCGACGTGCGTACTGCCGGCGTAGCGGATCTTCATGGGATTGCCTGTCGCACGTTGCGATTCGAGTCCGAGAGGTGTTCCACGCCTTGTGTTGATCCTGGCTTTCGAGGACGCCCTCAGCTACCACGGTGCCTCAGGCCGATCAATAGCGCGCGCTGCTTAGAACAGCAATCCGTTGTGCTCCTTGACTCTGATCGCCGCGCCAGCGACAATCCCCGCCGGTCGGTCAGGGGCGCCTCGCGACCGACGAACCCGGAGATTGGCGTGCAATGAAGCAGATGTTCGATGTCATGATGCGCGGGGAGTTTAGCGACGTCTCGCGTCGCTACGCCGACATCTTGCTCGCCGGATTCGTGGTCGGCGTCGTCGGCATGATGATCATCCCGCTGCCGACGCATGTGCTCGACCTCCTGCTGGTGCTCAACATCACCGTGCAGGTGTCGCTCTTGATGATCTCCATCTACATCTCGCACGCGCTCAAGCTGTCGTCGTATCCGACGATCATTCTCATCACGACGCTGTTTCGTCTGGCGCTCAACGTGTCCTCGACGCGCCTCATCTTGCTCAACGCGGACGCCGGCGACGTCATCGAGTCGTTCGGCACGTTCGTCGTGCGCTGCAACTTCGTCGTCGGCGCCGTCATCTTTCTCGTCATCACCATCATTCAGTTCCTCGTCGTCGCCAAGGGCGCCGAGCGTGTCGCCGAAGTCGCGGCCCGCTTCACCCTCGACGCCATGCCCGGCAAGCAAATGTCCATCGACGCGGATCTGCGTGCCGGCGCCTTTGATCTGGACGAAGCGCGGCGCAAGCGCGCGGACTTGCAGCGCGAGTCGCAACTCTTTGGCTCGATGGATGGCGCCATGAAGTTCGTCAAAGGCGACGCCATCGCCGGGCTCATCATCACCGGCATCAACATCATCGCCGGCATCATCATCGGCGTCACGATGATGGATTTTACTGCCATGGAGTCGGTGCAGCGCTACGGCATCCTCACCATCGGTGACGGTCTCGTGCAGCAGATCCCGGCGCTGCTCTCAGCGATGACCGCCGGCCTCATCGTCACGCGCGTCGGTGGCGAAGAGGGTGATAGCAACCTCGGCAAGGACATCAGCCAGCAGGTGCTCGCGCAGCCGAAGGCTTTCGCCATTGCCGCGGGCTTGCTCGCCGGCATCGGCATGGTGCCGGGCCTGCCGACCGTTCCGTTCTTCATCATGGCCGGCGGTGTGGGGACCATGGCGTACGCGCTCATGCGCACCAAGGCGACGAGCGAGGGTGCGGGTCCCGCCAACGAAGTGCAGGCCATCGGCGAGGAGACGCGCCAGAAGCAAATCGAGTCGGCCAAACGCCAAGAGGGTCAGGCGCAGCAGATGCTGCCGGTGGTCACGCCCATTGCGCTCGAAGTGGCCGGCAATCTCATTCCGCTCGTCGAGGACACCGGCGGCGGCAACAAGTTCTTGGGCGAGATGGTGCCGATGATGCGTGACGGCTTGTTCTACGAGCTCGGCGTCAAATTCCCCGGCATCCGCGTGCGCGGCAACGAGACCGATCTGCCCGACGGCACTTACATCGTCATGATCAACGAGATCCCGCTCGTCTCGGGCAACGTCTCGCTCGACAAGGTGCTCGTCAACGACACGGTCGATCGTCTGACGCTGCTCAACATCAAGGGCGAGGAAGCGGTCAATCCCGCCAACGGCTCCGAGTGCGCCTGGATCCCCGAGGAGTACGCCAACATCGCCGAGCAGGCGGGTCTGACCACGTGGGATGCGGCCGGGTACATGGTGCTGCATCTGTCCTCCGTGTTGCGCAAGAACGCCGCCGAGTTCGTCGGCATCCAGGAAGTGCAGAACATGCTCGAGCAGCTCGAGCAGGCCTTCCCGGCGCTCGTCAAGGAAGTCGTGCCCAAGGCGGTTTCGCCCTTCCAGCTCACCGACATCTTGCGGCGTCTCGTGGAAGAAGAGATCTCGATTCGCGACTTGCGCTCGATTCTACAGGCGCTCGCCGAGTGGGGTCAGGTCGAGAACGACACGGTCATGCTCACCGAGTACGTGCGCAATGCCTTGAAGCGCTACATCAGTCACAAGTACACGCGCGGCGGCAACACGCTGGTCGTCTACTTGCTCGATCCGCAGATCGAAGAGACGGTGCGCAGCTCCATCCAGCACACGCAGAGCGGCTCGTATCTCGCGCTTGAGCCCGAGATCACGCAGGAGATCTTGACGGCGGTGCGCAACGAGGTCGGCAACTTGCCGCCGACGGCGCAAAATCCCGTCATCCTGACGACGATGGAGATCCGGCGCTATTTCCGCAAGCTCGTCGAGCTCGAGTTCCCGCACCTCGCGGTGCTCTCGTACCAAGAGCTCAGCCCCGATATGAACATTCAACCGATCGCGCGCATCAGCCTCGAGTAGGCAGGCATGTCACTGCACCCGCTCGCTGGAAAAAAAGCTCCCCGCTGTATTCTGGTGAACGTGCCGCGTCTGGTCTCGGCCTACTACAGCGAGCAGCCCGATGTGGGGGTGGCTGAGCAGCGCGTCGCCTTTGGCACCTCGGGTCATCGCGGCTCGTCGTTGCGCTCGAGCTTCAACGAAGCACACATTCTCGCCACGACGCAGGCCATCTGTGATTATCGCAAGGCACAGGGCATCGACGGGCCGCTCTACCTCGGCAAGGACACGCACGCGCTCTCGGAGCCCGCAGCCACGACGGCGCTCGAGGTGTTGGCGGGCAACAGCGTCGACGCGCACATCGATCGCGGGGAGGGCTACACGCCCACGCCGGTCATTTCGCACGCCATCCTCACGCACAATCGTGGGCGTACGGCGCATCTTGCCGACGGCATTGTCGTGACACCGTCGCACAATCCGCCCGAGGACGGTGGTTTCAAGTACAACCCGCCAAACGGTGGTCCCGCCGACACCCAGGTGACCGATTGGATCGAAAGCCGCGCCAATGCGCTACTTGCCGAGGGCAATCGCGGTGTGCGGCGCCTGACTCACGCGGCGGCACTGACGGCATCGACAACGCACCGGCACGAGTACGTGCGTCCCTACGTTGAAGATCTCGCGACGGTCATCGACATGGAGGCGATTCGTGCGGCGGGGCTGAAGATCGGTGTCGACCCCCTCGGGGGCTCGGGCATCGGCTACTGGCATCCCATCGCCGAGACCTACGGTCTCAATATCGAAGTCGTCAATGACGTCATCGATCCGACGTTCAGCTTCATGACGGTGGACAAGGACGGCAAGATCC
>CAYHNK010000177.1:0-9891 GCA_964357695.1 uncultured Bdellovibrionales bacterium
CTTCTCCTCAAGCT
This sequence comes from uncultured Bdellovibrionales bacterium, assembly GCA_964357695.1. Lineage (GTDB taxonomy): Bacteria > Myxococcota > XYA12-FULL-58-9 > XYA12-FULL-58-9 > CAYHNK01 > CAYHNK01. The sequence continues at coordinate 15 of CAYHNK010000177.1, forward strand.
CTTGCCCGTCAGATCCGTCTTGCGGTGCGCGTAGTCGAGCCCGTCGCACACCGAGGCGACGATGTGCATCGCCAAAGCTGGCGCGAGGCTCGCCCCTTGCGTGCTCAAACGATCGAGCACGGCCCGCAAGTCGCGTCCCTGAATGTACTCCATCGCAATGAAGTGCTGCCCGTCAATGCGCCCGAGCTCATAGGTGTGCGCGATGTTCGGATGATCGAGCAGCACCGCGAGCTTGGCCTCATTGACGAACATGTCGATGAATGCGGTGTCGGAGGCGACCTCGGGGCGAATGGTCTTGAGCACGACGATTTGGTCGATGCCGCCGAAACCGGCCGCCTTGGCAAGATACACATCCGCCATACCCCCCCGGTTGAGATGCTTGAGAACGAGATACCTGCCGAGTCGACCGCCCAAAGCATCGCCATGTTGTCGGCGCCACTCGTCGCAGTCAAGCGTGCGCCCGTGCACACATCGCTGATTGACACCATCCCCGCATCCCCCTAACGTGATCGTATGTCCTACTGTCCAACGTGTCGTGCGGAGTTTCAGATCCCTGCGGGCGTCTGCCCCGAGTGTGACACCCGCCTCGTCGCCGCCCTGGTCGATGACACGAGCGACGAGGAGATGCTCGACGTCTATGCCTGTTACGATGCCCAGGAGCTCGAGCGGGCACGCGAGCTACTTGCCGACCGCGGTCTCGAAGTGCTGCTGCGCGATCGGGGGTCGACGGCGTTTCCCACGACGGTGGGCATGACGGCGACCAAGCTCGTGGCGGTCCGAGCCACACAGCACAAGGTAGCGCTCGAGGTCCTGCGCAGCGCGATTGCGGACGGCGTGCTCGTTCCCGAGGGTCATCTCTTCGAGGCTTGATTCGCGAGCGTACCGAGATCTCCACGGCGATGTGTCTGAACGCGCCACACGTCACCGCGCGTGCGTAGCTCCACGAGGCCGTCGATATCCGTACGCAGGACCTGTGCGCCCACGTCCGCGTAGCGCGTGAGCACGTGGGCCGCGGGAAAGCCAAAGTGATTTTCCTCGCCGCACGAGATGACGACGAGCGCGGGGCGCAGTGCTGTAAGAAGCGGCTGCGAGGATGACGTGGGGCTGCCGTGGTGTGGTGACTTGAGAATGTCGGTCGGCACAAGCGACGGCGCGAGTCGCGCTTCCACCTCATGCTCGATGTCTCCGGCCAACAGAATCGAGCGCGCACCGTAGGTCAGGCGCAGCACCAACGAGCGGTTGTTGCCCTCACTCATCGTGCGCTCCCCCCACGAGGCCGTGGCTTGTGCCCGCGGGTGTAGGACCTCGATGCGCACGCCTGACATTTCGAGCACGGGTGGCAGCTCCACCGCACGCCGCACCCGGCCGCCGCTCGTCGTCACCGCGCGCTCGAGCGCGATGAACGTCGGGAGCGTAGTCCCCTCGCCGTTGCTCCACAGCTCGGCGATCGGTAGCTCGCGCGCGAGATAGGCGTACCCATTGAGGTGATCGGGATGTGGGTGGGTCACGACAGCCACATCGAGACGACGGACACCATAGTGCGCGAGCAGCGGCGCAAGGACCTGCTCGCCCGGATCCCAGCCCTCGCCGTCGAGGCTGCCTCCCGCGTCGACGAGCATCGCGGCGCCACCGGGAAAAAGCACCAGCGTCGCATCGCCCTGACCGACGTAAGGATGCACGACCACCAGATCGTCGCTGCGCGAGCGTTCGGTGGCCCTCCAACCCACCGACCCGACGAGCGCGAGCAACGCGATGAGCGTCACCCCACGCCAGCGGGGATAGCGAAACGACGCCAAACCCCCGACGAGTGCCACGGCGTACGCGACCAGCGCCGAGGTCTCAAGTGGGGCGAGGCGCAGCGACGCAAAGGGCCAGCGCGCTGCGGTGTGCGCGGTCCATTCGAGCAGATCGAGAGGGAGCGCGGCGATGGGCGCCACGAGGCGGCCCAGAGAGTCTGAAAGCGACGCCACGGCAGCATACGCGAGGGTGAGCGGCGTCGCGACGAGCGTCGCTATCGGCACCGCCAACATATTGCTCACCGGGGCCACGAGCGACACACGCCCGAAAAAGTGCAGGGTGAGCGGCGCCGTGGCGAGCGTGGCCGCAATCGACGCCACGAGCGAGGCGACCACGGGGCGCAGCCAGTGACCCCGAGGCAGGGGCACGCTCGGCGCCGCAAAGAGCACGCCGACGGCAGCGAAGGAGAGCAGAAAGCTCGGATCGCCAAGGCTCGCGGGCGACACGAGAATGATGGCCGCCCCCGCGATGCCGAGGGCGTTGGGCACGGCGGCGGGGCGTCCGACCGCCAGACCCACGAACACCGTCCCGGCCATGATCGTGGAGCGGACGGCGGGCGCCGGGGCGCCCACCCACCAACAGAAACCCGTGAGCGGCAGGAGCGCCAGCGCGGCCGCGAGGCGACGCATGGAAAAGCGCTCGCCCGCGCCCGGGATGAACAACACGAGCAGGCGCATGAGGCCGTACAGTAGCGTCGCCACCATCGCCACGTGGAGGCCACTAATCGACAGCAGGTGAGCAAGACCGGAGTCCGCCCACTCACGCTGACGCCCCGGGCTGATGTCGGCGCGATCTCCGAGCACGAGCGCCTTCGCCAGCGTCGACGCGTGGTGATTGAGATCGCGCTCGAGCGCCCGCGACACGAAATGACGAGCACGATCGACTCGCGCGAGCAGCCCCGAGCCTCGTTGCACCACGAGGTGCGCGCCGCGCGAGCGCGCCCAGCCGGTCAAATCACGCTGTCGCGCCAGCGCGAGCGCATCGAGCCCCACCGGGTTCAGTGGAGCCGCCGCCGGCCTGAGACGCAGGCTCAGCTGCACGACGTCGCCACGGCCGAGCTCGGGTCCTTCCGAGAAGCGCACACCCCAGCGGCCGCTTCTCGCCACCCAAAAGCCGCTACACCGCTCTGCTTCGAGCCGGACGACGGTTCGCTGCTCGATGCCCTTCTCGCCTACCAGGCGCTCGACAGGTCCGTCGACCATCGCCCGATAGACCGAGACGCCGTCGGCGCATGAGGGAGGCACGGCAACGGGTCGATCCTCGCTGCGTGCGCGCCAGGCGCCAACGAGCAAAAGGAGCAGCAGCGACGCAAGCGCGACGCCACGCGAGCGGCGCAGCGCGACAGCCACGAGGCCCACGGCCACGAGCGGCGCCACGGCCAGCACGCTGGACGACACGGGCGCGAGCTGACCCGCGAGCGTCCCGAGAGCCACGACTCCAAAAATCCATAGGACGGGCTGGCGAATCACGGGTGAGCACATAGCCGAGTTGTCAGTGGGCGTCGATGCGAGAATATCGACACGTCGCGCATCGTCCGAATGTCAACCCAGTCGATACGCGTCGATGCGCCGGCGATTTGCGGCCCATCGTCCGAGGGCCTACCATGTTCCTAATGGACCTGCGCCTCGCATGTGCCGCGCTCGCACTCGTTGTGGGAGCGGCGCCTTCACGCGCTGGCGAGGTGCCCGCCCGCGCACCTGTCCAAAACCGTCTGATGGGCCTGCTGCCCGCCGTCGACACCGACGGCACCGCGCGCTTTGCCGCCGCCAAGCGTGCCATGGAACAAGGATCCACGGGGGAAGCGCTGGCGTATCTCGAAGGTCTCGAAGTCGTGCTGCCCGAGGTCGCCGATCTCGTCTGGGCACTGCAGGCGGAGGTCCATCGGCGCCAGGGCAACTGGCCGCAGGCTCTCGCGCGCTGGCAGCGCGTCCTCTCCTTCGATGTCGACTCGCCGGCCGCCGCAAACGCCACGTTCGGGGCCGCGGACGCCTACTATGCCCTCGGTGACACACGACAAGCCTACAAGGCTTATGGCGAGGCGCTGGCGCACTTCCCATCGTCGCCATCGGCCGCCATTGCACAGCTCAATCTCGGGCGGCTGGCCGAGGCACGCGGCGACTATGCGGCGGCGGCGGCGAGCTACAACGCACTCTATTTCCGACGACCCAGCGGGACCGTGAGTGATCTCGCGGGTGAGCGGTTGAAGGCGCTGGCGACGGCAGGTCGGATTGCACCGCCCTCGGTTCGCACCCGCCTCGGCCGTGTGGATCGTCTGCTCGCCACCGGTGAGCTCACCGCGGTGGCCACCGAGCTCGAATCCTTGGGCGCTCTGTCGCTCGACACACGCGATGCGCTGTCGCTGTCATATCGTCGGGCCCACCTCGCCTACCGTCAGCGCGACTTCGATCGCGCCATCGCCTTGTTCACCGAGCTCAGGGGGTCACGACCTTCATCGACGCAGCTGACCTACGATCGCTGGATCGCACGCTGCTACGCGGCCGCAAGCCGCTTTGACGAGGCCCTCTCAGTCTACCTCGATATCGCGACGCGCTACCCCACCCATCGCGATGGGCGCGAGGCTTTGTTCAAAGCGGCGTGGCTGGCCTACGATGCGCGCCGCCACGATCAGGCCATCCAGCTATTTACACTGTTCATGCAGCGCTACGCCAAGGACCGCGCCGCGGACGAAGCACAGTGGTATCTTGCCTGGAATCATTTCCTCGCCGGCTCGATGAGCCAGGCTGCCGACGCGTTGACCGCGCTCACGACCGCCTTTCCTCGTTCGTCGCTGCGTCAACGAAGTCTCTACTGGCTTGGCCGCAGCCGCGGCGAGCTCGGGGACGTTGGCAGTGCACGCTCGGCCTACGAGGCGGCGCGGGCGGAGGCACCGCTGTCGTACTACGGCGCGCTCGCGCGACAGCGCCTTGAGCAGATGCCCGTCCCTGAAAAGCCGATCGCGTTTGCTGGCGGCTCGACGCTACTGGCCTCGCTCGATGCGCCGCCAATCCCCGCAGTCCGGGACGATGATGACGAGGCGCCTGCGGACACCGATCGCGCTGCGGCCCTCGACGATGCTGGATCTCCCGATGCCACGGGTGCACAAGAGTCGGCTTCGGCTGCGGACGACATCCCGTTTGCCTTCAACTGGAGCACGCCTGCAGCGCGGCGTCTCGTCGCCCTCGCTGCGATTGACGACACCGATGCTGCTGCCGCCCTCGTCGGGCGTTTGGTACCCACCGGTGCCGTCGCGGGCACCAAGCTGTCGCTCGCGCGTGCTCGTCTGCTCGCCAGCCTTGGCGCTTACAATGCGGCGTACGAGATCGCCTCGCGCTACGTTGACAATACCGAGGAAGTACACACCTCGGACATGGCCCTGCTTGCCCTGGCCTATCCTTTGGCGCACGAGCAGGCCGTGCATGCGGCGGCACGGGAGTTTGGTGTGTCCCCGGCTCTCATCTTGGCGGTCATGCGTCAGGAGAGTGCGTTTCGCTCCCGGGCGCGCTCCTGGGCAGGTGCTCGCGGCCTGATGCAGATCATTTCGCGCACCGGAGCTCGCATCGCCACCGAGCTCCAGGTGGCCCCGTTCGATGCCGCCCTACTCGATGAGCCCCAGGTCAATATTCGCTTCGGCACCTGGTACTTGGGCAAGCTGCTCGACAAATACTACGGTCACGTGGCGCTCGCGGTGGGCAGCTACAACGCCGGTCCGATCGCGGTGGCCTCATGGCTCGATCGCCGACCCGGCGTCGAAACCGACGTCTTCGTCGAAGAGATCCCGTACAAAGAGACGCGCAACTACGTCAAGCGCGTGCTCAGCAACCTCGCCGTCTACAGCTACCTCCAACTCGATGCCGAGCTGCGGTTGCCAGCGAGCGTGCCGCCGACCCATCTGAACAACGTCGATTTCTGATCCCGCGACGAGGATTTAAAATGGTGAGCGCGGAGGGAATCGAACCCACAACCCGCGGATTAAGAGTCCGCTGCTCTGCCAATTGAGCTACGCGCCCACCGAACGAGGGGCGTTTGTTATCGCAAGGCCTGCCAATGGTCAAGCCTGTCGGCGACGTGACGGCGCGTATTGCAGCAAACGCGACAAATTCGCGTGCTCCCAATCCTTGCAGCGCTGATATTCCGGGTAGGTTTGCTCGAGCGCACCGAACTCGGGCGGGTGCATCGAGCGCCGACGCCCGCTGACGGCGATGCCGAAAACGTCGTGCAGCATCTCGTGGTAGACGATCCAAGTGACGTAGAAGCGTGGCACAAACGCTTGATCGAGGCTGGGGTGAATCGAGATGAGCCGCTCTTGGCTGCGGTAGACGCCGAGCTGAATGCTACGTCGGTAGCGACGTCGTCCCGCGTGACCCCACGTAATGCGCGCCGCGCAGGCGTCATGAAAGAAGGAGGCATTGAGCTCGTCGAAGATGACCTGCAAGTCGTGTTGTCGCCCGCAAGCCTGCACCTTGCGACGTGGCACGGGCAGGCGTTGGCCGTGCGCGTGGATGAAGCGATCGAGTGCGGCCGCAGACTCGCGGTCCGAGCCGGCGAGGTAGCCTGCGAGCGCCTCGAGATCGGACGCTGTCGCCTCGCAAAAGAGCTCGTGCAGACGCACGGTAAGACAGCCGCCACGCAGTCGCGTCGAGAGCATCGTCGAGCGATTGCACGTCAGGCGCACCGTGACAGGTCGGCCAAGGTGACACGCAAGCCACCGGCCAAACTCGTCGGGCGCCTCACGCGTGATCCGCGGTGGCATCGCCTGTGCGGGTCCAGCCGTAAGACCGAGCGACATTTGCTGCATGCAGCGAGGCTTCATAGCAGGGCCGTCAGACAGTGGCGAGCGTCTCGGCGCCGGAAATTTGCCCAGCGCCCGTCTTCACCGCACACTGGTGAGGTAGGACATGCCCACACAGGAGAGCGCGTTGGCATCCAGTCTGGCCCACCACCCGATCGACGTATGCGAGGCAACGCCAAGCACTGCCGACAGCTGGGTACGCGGACTCGGGCAGCTATTTCGCCGCGTCGCCCTGTTCAGTATTGACGGCACCGACGTGCAGCTCGTGGCGCTGCATGGCATGGGACAGCCGCCACACCCGGTCAGCCTGTCGTTGCACGAGCCGACCCCGCTGCGCACCGCGGTGCTCGCCGCGTCGCCGGTGATCGGTGCCGGCGGTGCCCCCGAGGCAAAATCGCTCCTCGGTGCGTTGGGCCTCACACCGCCGCGTGCCTACGCCGTCATCCCGCTCGTCATCGAGCGACGCATCGTCGCCCTCGCCTACGCCGATCGTGCCGAGGAGCCGCTGTCGCTCGCTCAGCTGGCGGCGCTCTTTGAGCACGTGCATCAGCTGCTTCATCCCGACGAAGGGCCGCGCCGAGCCGGTGCTCATGCGGCCCGCATCGCCCGTCGTCGCCAGCACACGCCACGAACGCCGGCGCCACGCGCTCCCCAGCGCGAGACCGCTCCGGCTGCCACGCGACCGTTGCTCGAAAGCACGCCCATGACGCTGGCGGAGTACGCCCCCGTCCCACCGCGCGATGCGACCCCAGAAGCCGTGTCCGTCGACGAGACCGTGGTCCTGCACGATGTCGTCGTGACACCGAGCGGTATCGCCAGCGAGCCGACCCTGCGTGCGCGGTTGTGGGCGCTCGGCCGTGGCATGTTGGCCGCCACGAGTCTTGGCGTCGCCGCTGTGGCACTCTTGGCCCTCGCTCCGGTTGATCGCGGCAGTGCGCGTGAGCGGCTCGTCACCGTGCCGCCCGAGAGCACCGTGGCCACCATTGCCACGCTGCTCGAAGACGAGGGCGTGGTACGCAATGCGCCGGCTTTTCGCATACTCGCGCGTCTGCGCGGTCTCGATCGCACCTTGCGGGCCGGCAGCTACCACCTGTCGCCGGCTGCGTGGGCGTGGACGGTCCTCGGTGAGTTGCACCGCGGCGCCATCGAGCAGGTGAGCTTTACGATTCCGGAGGGACTGACCCTCGCCGATACCGCGGCCATCCTTGCGCGCGCGGGGTTGGGAACTGCAGACGATTTTGTCGCGGCCGCCCGCGACCCACGCTTGCTCGCCACGTACGGCATTCCCGCGGCCCGCGCCGAAGGCTACCTCTTCCCCGAGACCTACACCATCGCGCGGGGGCTCTCGCCACGGGCCATCGTCGAGCTCATGCTCCAGCAGTTCTTCGACCGCTCGGCCGCCGTCTTGCATGCACACGCGCTGTCGCCGGACAAGCGCCATCGGGCGGTCACGCTCGCCTCCATCGTCGAGCGCGAGGCGAAGCGGCCCGGCGAGCTCGGGCGCATTGCCGGAGTGTTTCGCAACCGTCTCGTGCGACACATGAAGCTCGAATCGTGTGCCACCGTGCAATACGTGCTCGGCACGCCAAAAGAGCGCCTGCTGCTCGAGGACGTACGCACCGAGTCACCCTACAACACCTACCTGCATGTGGGCCTGCCCCCGAGCCCCATCGCCAGCCCCGGCCTGGCGGCGCTGCAAGCCGCGCTGGCACCCGACAAGCACGACGAGCTGTTCTTCTTCGCCAAGAGCGACGGCTCGGGCGAGCACGTCTTTAGTCGTACCTACGCCGAGCATCAGGAGCGACAACGACGGCTGGGCCACGGAGCGTCGTAGGCCCGACTACGCGACGCGTCACACGTCGAGCATCTGACGTACTGCGTGCGCGAGCTCCTGGCGCAAGATGGGCTTGCGCAGCACGATATCCACTCCCGCACCCGCCAGACTGTCCTCGCTGAGCTGCGAGGAAAAACCCGTGCACAAAACGACCGGCAGCTCCGGCCACACCTCGTGCACGCTGCGCGCCAGCTCGAGGCCCGTCATCCGTGGCATGGTTTGATCGGCCAGAACGAGATCGAAGCGCACCCGTGAATTGCGCACCACCTCGAGCGCCTCGGTGCTGCTCGTGCGCACCGTAACCGTGTAGCCGAGGTCAACGAGCGCACGTCGAGAGACTTCCGCAACGCTCACTTCGTCATCGACGAGCAGAATGTGCTCCGTGCCTCGCGGCAGGGCGACGACGCGCTCGTGGGCGTCCGCATCGGCGTATTCTGCGGTGATGGGCAAGTACACCGTAAAGGTGGCCCCCTGACCGATTTCGCTCGCCACCGTGACCGCGCCGCCGAGCTTGGTCACGATGCCATGCAAGACGCTCAGGCCCAGGCCCGTGCCTTTGCCGACATCCTTGGTGGTGAAGAACGGGTCGAAGATGTACGGCAGGATCTCGTCACGAATGCCGCAGCCCGTGTCCGTCACGCGCAGCCGGGCGTAATCCCCCGGCCGCAGGCCCGCAGGGATGTCGCGCGCATCACTCGCGAAGGCGACCTCGGCGAGCGCGATGGCGAGCGTCCCCCCGGCTCGTTCCATGGCGTGGGCGGCGTTGGTGCCGAGGTTGAGCAGCACCTGATGCAGCAACGTGGAGTTAGCCATCACCGGCCCGCACGCACCGAAATCGGTGACGATCTCGACGGTCGTTGGAATCGAGGCGCGCAACAGCTTGGCGGCTTCCTGCGCGATGGGCTCGACCTCCACGGGCTCGGTCTTGTCGGTCGTCTGGCGGCTGAAGGTCAGAATGCGCCGCACGAGATCGGTGCCTCGATACGCAGCCGCGACGACCTCGACCATGTCCTCGTGACTTGGGTGTTGCTCGTCGACGCCATCGCGGGCGAGCTCGGCAAAACCGACGATGACGGCGAGGATGTTGTTGAAATCGTGCGCGATGCCCCCGGCGAGCTGACCGATGGCCTCCATCTTCTGCGACTGGTGGAGCTGCAATTCCAGTCGACGTCGCGCGGTGATGTCTTCTTTGACCCCGAGATAGTGCGTGATCACGCCTTGCTCATTGAAGACGGGCGAGACGCATGCATACTCCCAGAAGGGGTCGCCGTTCTTCTTGCGGTTGCAGAACTCGCCGCGGTAGACGCGGCCCGCCAATATCGTCGTCCACAGGTCGCGGTAGAACTCGACGGGGTGCTTTCCCGACCTGAGCAGGCGGGGGGTGTGACCGAGGACTTCGTCCGCGGCGTAGCCGGTCATCTCGGCGAAGGCGGCGTTCGCGAATTCGATCGTTCCGT
>CAYHNK010000178.1:0-9834 GCA_964357695.1 uncultured Bdellovibrionales bacterium
TGGTCCCAGCAGTCGAGCAGTGAGTAGCCTTCACTGTCCGAGCCGCCGTTGCAGCCACAGGCCGCACGATCCTCTGTCACGCTCCGGAGATCGACGCCAAGCTGGGTGTCATCGATGTTCAGGCTGTCTTGCAGGGCCACGAGCGGCACGCCCTCGTTCTGCTCGATGTAGGCGGTGAGATGCGAAGAGGATGGCCCCAACATGAGGTCATCCTCCGAGGTCATCACGTAGAGCTCGTGCGGATGCCAAGCCTCGTTCGACCCCTCCCAGTTGGCGCTGTATTTCACCCAGTAGCTGACGTACACCGATTCGCTGCCCGCAAACGCCTTGCGGATACTGCCACCGGAGGTGGGTGTGTCCGCGCCTTGCAGAAAGCGATACTCGAGCGACGCGGTGCTGCCCTCGAGGTGCTCGGTGGTTGAGCTCACGAGATAGTCGACCTCGTCCACCCAACCCCGGTCCGCCAGATTGACATCTTCGAAATCCTCTTCGAGCAGCACTCCGGTGGGCACGCCCACGACGACCAGAACGCAGCTCTGCCCCTGCGGCTCATAATCAACCGCGCAGGTGTTGCACGCCGCGCAAGCCCAACCCACATCGCAGTCACAGGTGCCGCTACCGCACGTGCCGTGGCCGCAGGTGACGTTACCATAGCAGGCGCCACCTTCGCTTCCGTCCAAAGGCGGGTTGTCCACCCCCACCACGCCATCGGCGCTGCCCATGACACAGCCGGCGAGCGCGAAGGCAAGGACCACAGCGGCGTGGCGCACAAGTGCACGCGCGCTGGTGACACCGTGGCGTCCGACGCACGACTTTGGAACCTCTCGCAGCATGGCACCGCTCCTCGCCCGTCCGGGGGATCGTCGGGCTGTTGCGTAGGAGGACGAGGAGGTGGTCGATTCGACTAAGGGCCCAGCTACGGCGCGATCACGCCGTGAACCGCCCCGTCTCCGAGCTGTCGATCGAGAAACTGCGTGCCGAATTGGCGCGACGTGAAGCACAGACCAGCGTGCTGTGCGGGCTCGGCGACATGGAGCTCGAGCGCTCAGCCTATCGCACGTGCGGCCCACGGCGGTGAGCGTGGCTACCGGGGCTGCGAGCGCGGTGGCTGGAGGCCGTCGAGCGCCTTGGGTGGCTCCCCCTGCGCAGCGGCCTGTTGTCGCTGCAACGTCGCCTCGTAGATCCGCCACCCCTCGATGCCTTCGGGCGTGCTGAACCACCGGTTCACGTCCGCCAGCGTCAACGACTCGTCGGCGCCGAGCTCATCGACGACCTGTCGCGCTGCCTGGCTGTTGAGTCGATCGAGCTCGAACGCCTTCTCCAACACGCGACGCGAAAGCCCTCGGCCCTCTTTGTCGGCGTAGAGATAAGCGGTCACCTCCTCTTTGATCGTCTGTGCATCGAGCGGGCTACCGTATGCCATGATCATCGCGGCGTACTTGTCCTGTACCGTAAGTCCCATGTGGCTCTCCTTTACCAAGGAGACGAATGGCCGAGCAATTCGGCTAAGGCGTCCCCGTGCTTGTAAACGAAATTAGCGGCGGTTGGCGGTCCTTCGCTCGGGCCGCGTGCCCGGCACATTACGGCCGGCAGAAGTCGTCGCTTGCGTCGGCGGCAGTGCCGTTGTCGTCACAGATAAACCCGTTGGTACAACCATACGGGGGCGCGCAGCTGAGGAGCGTCGAGCGATCAGCGCTGACGAGCTCGTTGCCAGCGAAGTCGAAGAGGTGCAGCCGGAAGTGGTAGCCGGCGTTCAAAGGAAACGCGCTGGCGCCGAGGTCGGCGGTTGCGTAATGGTGGTAGTTGCCATCGGCGTCTGGGGGGGCTGTCATGTCGACCATGAACAGGCCTCCGGTGACGGTCGTGCCGTAGTCGGCTGTCGGTCCGAGCTCGAAAATCACCATGACGGACTCGGTGGCGGCGCCCTCATACCCGGCAAGGATCTCAGGCATTCTGATGTTGACCTCGAGGCTCGTGATCATCCAATCATTGCCGAAGGCCACGTTGAACGGGGTGTAATCGAGCTCAGCGACCGGCGCTTGCCGGTCGAGGACAAACTCGAGGCTTCCGTAGTCCACGGTGGCGGGAGGAACGATCGTCCCCTCGCTGGTGTTCCCCAGCGCATCGCGCAGGTGGAAGTAGAGCATGTGGCTTCCGTCGCTGTCGGGAACCGTGACGCTCGCGAAACCGACATAGCTGGCAGTCGCTGCTAGCTCGAGGGTGACGTCAGACAGGCTCTCGTACGCTGCCCCCGAGAACGTCGGATCATCCCAGCTGAGCTTGATCTCCGTCACCGGCGCAATGCTGTCGCTGCGGACGCGTAGCTGCTGCTCGCGCACCTGGCTGGTGTGATAGGGACGTAGATCGACGCGCCACTCGACAACTTCGTTGGCCTCGGGAAACCCGGTGAGGAAGAGGCACAAGGCCGCGCCCACGGCGTCACAATTCGTCCCAACCGGCGTCGGCGCGGTCGCATCGACGTACAGCCGCAACTCGATGGGAGCGCTCTCCAGGCCGTTGGCGTCGGCAAACTTCAGATAGAGGCTCTTGAGGCCGTCAGTCTCGAAGGTCCACTCGACGACGTCGGTCATCGGAGACCACGCCTCACCCAAGAAATCCGAGCGGTCGCTGATCTGCATCAATGTAGCATCGTCCGAAGCGGTGACATCGGCCGTGACGGTGAGGTCGCCGACTACCGGTAGGTCGAGGCCCGGAAACATCGTGGCGTCGTTGAGCTCCGCGACGCCGGTGGCGCCCGTGGAGGCGCTCAGCAGCAAGCTCGGGAGGTTGGTGACTTCGCCTGACTGCACCTCGATGGCACTGAAGCTCACCGTGTGGTAGCCCTGCGATTCAAAGCGCAAGACGTAGGTGCCCTCGGGAACCCCAGTGATGTTGTAGGTGCCGTCGGCAGCGCTCTGGGCCAGGAACGAGGTCCCGGGCAAGTAGGCGACGATCCCGGTGGAGTCGTTGCTGCCGGCCAGCGAGGCCGTGCCGGCGATGGCGCCAGGGAAGCTCGCGACGATCTCGCCGAGCAGCACCGAGTCACCTTCGGCGACTTCGACGATCTTGAGGACCACCAGGGGCGACCCGGCCGGGTTCTCCAGCTTGCAGATCAGAATGTAGGAGCCGCTCGCGACCTCGAGCAGCGCGAAATTGCCGTCGGCATCGGTCACGTCGCTGTTGGCGGTGCCCTCCAAGGTGCAGGTCGCACCGGCGACCGGGGTGACGTCGGCCCCCTGAGCGAAGGTCGCCGTGAGCGCGCCGCCGGTCGTGCTGGCTGTGACCAGTGTTCCCGCGATCGAGGCCATCGGACGGTCTTCGGCGGGGTTGCCGGAAGCGCCACCGACGCAAGCGCCGAGCCCGAGCAGGAGAGTGCCCGCAAGCAGACCCGAGCAGAGAGCCCCCCTCAGGGTACACGATGTGAATTGCATGATAGGAATCCTCTCGTTAGTGGGGGTGACGTGGTCACTCCGCTGTTCGTTGGCCCCTCTACGTGGCAGTTGTGCCCGTCGGCGATTTTTTGCGGTCGAAGTTGCTCACCGGATCCAACCGGCGATGGATACGCTGACGCCGTTCAGGGTGGGCAGGACCCCTACTGCCAAGCCGTCGTTCTCACCACCGCTGTCGTCACCCGCCGACCAGTCGTAGGCGAAGAGCCCGACGCCGAGACCCGCGAGCCCTCCGGTGATCACATAGAGCGTGTTGGCGACGTCGGCGCGACGGTCGGTCTCCTGCTTGTATCGGAGGGCTGTCTGCGGCTCGCCCGCTTCGTCGTAGCGATCGCGGCTCTCGCCTGCGAGCATGGTGAACATCACGGCGCCAGCGGCCGAGGCACCGGCAACTCCGATCGACGTCCAGGCGAGCCCCGTGAGCACGGAGCTGCCGGCGGTTGGCTCCGCGACGCGAGTCAGAGTCGGGCCTGTGTCGAGGCTGCCGTACCAACCGTCCCAGTTGCTGCCCCGTAACGACATGAAGCCGCGGTAGAACTGCGGGCCGAAGCTCGTGCCGTAGAGCTTCCGGTGGAAGGTCTGATCGAGGCTGCCACGGGAGCTGGTGGCGCGTCGCTCGAAGGCCATCGTGGCGGTGCTCCAGTGCCCCGCGTGAACCTTGGCCTCAGAGGTGGCGGTTCTGACGTAGAACGGCGCACTGCCGACGAGGCCGAGGATCACCTGCTGCTCCCCCGAGGGGTGCAGATCGGCGACACGCACGCCGCGCGCATCTTCGACAAAGAAATGCTGCGACGGCATGCCGCCCTTGGCGTCGACCTCGAAGCGCAGGGAGTGCTCTCGCCGCAGGCGCGAGGCAATGCCGAGGGGCTGCTGCACATAGAGCGCCGGCGGATGGGCAAAGACCCGCAGGCGAGCCTTGGGATCGTCGATATCGGCGTTGGCCGCCTCGATGAAGGCCGCGGCTTCGCCGTAGGTGATGGCGCTGTCACCATCGACGTCGGCCGCACCAAGCAAGGCACTGCGCAGCTCGTGTGAGAAGATGCCCGAGCCCCAGCGGCTCCACTCGTGGGTTTCCGACTCACTCGAGGCGGCGAGGATGATCCCAGTGTTCGGATACGAGCGCAGCTCCTCGGAAGCCATGAAGCCTTTCACCAAGGCGGCATAGTTGCCGGTTTTGTCGCTCGCCCGCCCACCACGCTTGTTGACCACGAAGTAGGCATTGCACGCATCGAGGATGATGTGATTCCAAGTCGCCGGCGAGGCGGCAATGACCTGCCGATAGAGATCGCGCCGGCGAAACCGCTCATCGAGAAAATTCAGATAGCCCTCGCGACTGGCCCCCACGTCACCGTGACCGGAATAGACGAAGTAGAGCTCGCTCACGTGGGCGGCGTCGGCCTCCTTGGCCCGACGCATTTCTGCGAAGGCGCTCTCGAGGCCCTGCTCGATGGCTGCCAGGGTCGGCGGTTTGGCGGCGCGCGCCGCCTGGGGGAAGCGCTCCTGGGCGTCGCCATCGAGGACCGCAAAGAGCTGGACCTTCGCACCGAGGGCCCCGAAGAGCTCGTAGTACCTGGCGCCGTCATCGTCGGCATAGGAGAGCGAAGGCACGCCGTCGTCGAGGGCGTGGTTGTTGGCGACGATGATGACGTGCTGGCTGGTGGTTGCCGCGCTGGCGACGTTGGGCAGCGATGCGAGAATCGATGCTAACGCTGCGAGACTGAGCAGAGACATTACCGCTTGGTGGTTCGATACGATGTGACGCATCTTGCGCACCCTACCTTCCGCTAGTTGTTGCCTTCGCCGATGTCGACGGAGAAGCTGTAGATGCGAACCTCTCGAGCGAGTCGGGTGATGCCCTGCAAGCGCTCGGGAAAGGCCTTCGTCGTCTCTTCGAGCAGCTGCCTGACGTCCTGGCGCCGCAGCGGCGCGTTCGAAAAGACGGCGATGATCCGCAGCGGTCCAGCCTCATGGTGCATCTCGAGGAGGATACCGTCCCCCATAGGCTCATCGACCACCCGAGGCTTGACCCGCACGCTCTGCGCTTGGTCGTCATCGATCTCGGGCCCCGGATAATACCAACGCAGACCGTCATCCTGTTGACCCACGAGGACCAGGTAGTCGACGTCCTCATCGTCGTCGCTGGTGTACGCGAACGTGGCGATGTCCCCGAGGGTCAGTCCGACCTCCGGCGCCTTCGAGCCATGGAGCCGCGCCCCCTCGGCGACTTCCTCGATCTGGGCGTCGCCGGCGACGCGGAACAGGCGGACGCCGACGAGATTTCTCGACCCCGGCACATCCACCGAGCCCTTTGCCTGCAGGATGTCACGCGGCACGATGCCGGCATCGGTCAGCACGTCGTCGGCGGCGAGCGCTACGTGGTCGCGCTCTGGGACTCGGGGTAGTACGGCCACCAGCAGGGCCGCCACGCTCGCGGCCGCAACGAGTGAGGCCGCGGAAGCCAGCGTCCATCTCCTTGCGACTGGTGCGGCGCTCGTCGATTCCGCAAAGCCGTTGAAGATCCGTGCCTGGACGCGCTCGAGTTGAAAGACTGTCGGCAGGTGGGGTCCGGCTGTCTCGCCGTCGCAAAGCAGCGACTCCAGCTGTTGGTGGCGTGCATAGATAGCTCGGCAGCGGGAGCAGACCTGCAAGTGCGAATGCATCTGCCGCCGCTGGCGCGCCGAGAGATCGCCGATGAAGGCGCCACGAATGAGGCGCTCTGTGCGCTCATGGGACATGACGACCCCCACTCATGACTTCGTTCCAGATCAGGCTCTGGAGGGCCCCACTCGCGACCAGGAAGATCCAAGCGCCAACCACCGCGGCATCCGGAGTGTAACCCGTCAAGTAGCCGTGATGCTGCATGGTCTCGAGGAAGCGTCGCCGCAGGCGCTTCTCGGTTCGCTTGACGCGGTATTCACTCACGCCGAGCCGGGCTGCACAGGCCTCGACGCTCTGCGCCTCGCGAAAGCGCAGATCGAACACCCGGCGATCCTCCTCGGTGAGCTTACCGATGAACTTGTCGACGAGCTCACGGAGCTGGCGCTGCTCGATGCTCTGGTGCAGTGGCGGCGCATCGGCCAGACCGACGTCGGAGCCACTGTTTGCAGCCGCATCTTGGATCTCCTCGATCGACTGCCCGCCGATGGGCTCGAAGAGCCTGGTGCGCCGCCGGAGCTCGTCGGTGACGATATTGCGCGCGATGGTGAAGAGGTAGTTTCGATAGGGACGTAGGCCATCGTAGCTGAGCCGTGCGGATTCCTTGAAGGCGCGCGTGAAGACCTCTTGGACGGTGTCATCGAGCGCGAGGCTGTCGCGATAGCCGTGGAATCGTAGCGATCGGCCGCCGCTGTCGAGCCCGAAGCCGCGGTACAGCAACCCGTACAGTGGCTTGGCGTACTCGCGATACACTTCCTCCAAGGCCTCTCGTTTACCCTGGCGAAAAGCTTCGCGCAGCCTCTTGTCTTCAACGAGACGAGTCATTTTCAAAGGACCCTAACCCGAGCTGAACGCTATACGCGGGCAGTGGCAGCTGCCGGCGACTATTTTCTTCGCGCTGCGGCAGATGGCGACGGCATCGCCTCGCGCGGGGGACGCGCGTCGCGGCGCTCGAGCGCGAGGTCCTCCGTGAGGCGCAGACCACAGCCGGCCGCCCGCAAAATGAACGACTCCTCGTTACTTGCGCGACTTAGGAGCAATGCCGTCCTCGAGTAGCTTCTTGCCGGCAGGACCACGCGTGTAGTTGTCGAGGATGGGGCTAGGGCGCGTGTTTTGGTAGCCACTATTTACGTCTTGGTCGTGGAGCTCTAATGCGGCGAAAACAGGTAGGACCGTGATGATGGCTTGTGTAGGGCCAGCGGCGGCGGCACCGGTTACGACACCGGCGACGGCTAGCCCGTAGCAGAGATCTTCCCAGTCGCCGTTCTGCCAGTTGTCGATCGAGTTGACGACGACGCCGGAAATCACGTCGCCGTGCCCCTCGTCGATGGTAATGAGTCCCTTCTGCGGCAGACCGATGACGCCTTTGCGCGCGTCGAGCTCATGACCGTAGAGCACGTAGCGATCGCCGTTCTCGCACACAAGAAAGACATAGTCGTTGTCTTTGTCTTTCTTGGCGGCGACGTAGAGCTGCTCGAGGTCGGCGTCGGCTGGGATCTTTTCGACCAGGATGTTGCGCCAGTTGGACGCCGCGAGCGGGACGTCCACCTTCTCGATGGTGGCCTCGCCGAGCGGATCGGTGCGCTGATATGCAAGCTGCAAGTGCGCGCTTCGAATCATGTCTGCCATGGGTTCCTCTGTTTCTTCGGGTGTGCCGAGTCAACGACAGCGGGTCACGAAGGTAGCGGTGGACACGAGATCGCAGGCGCTCGGGCAAACAGCACCCGCCGGGCTGCATGCCGTCCAGTTGGAGTTGGTTACGCCGCAGGCAGCGGCCGGAGTAATGGTGGTCGTGCTCGAGACAGCGCATGTCGCCGTGCAGGAGCAGCCCGTCGCCAGGTTGGTGTTGCACTTCGTCGGTGCGTCGTCGCAGTCATAGTCGAAGCTGCCATCCCCGCGGTGGGTGGCAAAGCATGAAAGCTGCCCGGGATGTGCTGCGGCGTTGGCGTCGTAGCAGTCGTCGCCCAGACTGCTGGTGGCAAAGTCGGTTGGGTCCACGACACCGCCGGCAATGCCGACGCAGAAAGGCCCCGGCGGTCCCACCGTGTACCCGTCCCCGTCCGCATCCACGTAGCCGGTCGTCGCAAGCCACTGGGTCGGTAGGTCGTCGTCGCAGTCTGCGAGCGCCTCGTTGACGCCGTCGCGGTAGAAGACGTCGACCCAGACATAGTCGACGAAGGCGTCGATTGAAGAGGTTTCGGTGCTGGTGACGCTCAGCGCCACGCCAAAGCCCGCGTCGTTAACGTCGCCGGGCGTGAGCGCCAGTCCCCACAAGTCGTCCGCGCCGCCATAGGTGGCTTCGATAAGGGCGTCGGTCCATAGCGTCGCGTCGTCGGCGCGATCGTCCCCGGCGGAATTGCCGCCGACCACCAGTTGGACTGAAAGGTCTTTGAGCGCCGGCGCCATCGGCTCTTGACGGCGCAGGATATGGACGCGCACGCCCGTGATCGTAGCTTGTGCGGGAACGCTCAGGCCGAGACTCGATGCCACGAGTCGGTTCGAGGGATCGGTGCTTCGGACATTGCGGCAGCGCGCCTCATCGAAGTCGGGCAATGAGATGCCAGACTGGGATTCCCAGTCGCGCCCGCCATCCGCCAGACTCTGCGCCGCGCCTACCGCCATGGAGGATTGCGGTGGCCCCTGCGGCTCGGCCTGGTGCCCTGCGGGAAGCACGGCAAGGCAAGCATCGAGCGCGACATCCGTGACGCCGTCCGCGTCGAGGTCTGGGTAGGCGAGTGTGTAGCCGACGCTGCAGGTGCCGACGAGCACGCACGCGCCATCGCCCCCATCGTGCTCACCGCTCGGGCATGGGCAAGTGGGGCACGCGGTGCAGATGTAGTCGACGCACGACGGATTGCTGCCGCCGCAGTCGGCGTTGCTCGCGCACTCGACACAAGCCGCCGCGACGTTGCTGCAAATTGGCGTCAATCCGGTGCACACGGGGGCAGCTCCCGCACCGCACTCGCCGGTCGCCGCACAAAATTCTGCGCCATCGCAGTACAGCCCGTTGTCACAGCTCGTTGGGTCGCAAACGCATACGTCGTTTGCCTCACTGCAAAACGGCTGCTCGGCAGTGCACGGCGCGGGCCCCGGCTGACACTGGCCGTCACTGCACGTCCCCGGCGTGGTACAAAACAGGTTGTCGTCGCATTGCGCGCCATCCGCCCGCGCGGAGTACGCTGTCGTGCTTGTCCGCGGATTGCAGCTCTCACAGGGGTTGAGCGGATTGAGCGCATCGACGCTCACCTCGAGCCCATCAATCGCGCACCATCCCTGGACGCACGTATGGCCGTCGCAGAGCATGCCGGCTTCACAATCCTCGTCGCGGCTGCACAGCTCACGACAAGCACCGTCGACGCACACCCTACCTTGCGCACAAGGTGCGGGCTCGTTCCCGCAGGCCGCTTGCTCGGACGTGCCACACGCCGAAAAAGTCGCCGCAGCCGCACTCAGCCACAGCATCAACGCCCACGTGGACCCGAAGAAATGACCGCGGATTCGACTGCGAAACTTCATCCTGAATTCCTATGAGCTCGATGACGCTGTTGGCGCCAACGGTGGTTCGCTTTTAGACACGTGAGCGCACTCCCGTGTGCAACTTAAGATCGCGCGGGCAGTAGCCCGTACCTGCGTTGCCTGCTTGGACGTTGGGTCGGGGCCAACGGCTAAACACGAGCCGATCGGCGTGGCGCGCGGCTACATCAGCCGTGCACAGGCGCGCGAGCGCACG
>CAYHNK010000179.1:0-9578 GCA_964357695.1 uncultured Bdellovibrionales bacterium
AGACGCGCAGCGCGCCCTCTGTTACCAAGGCGGCCCCCGAGGCGTCACCGAGCTTCGACCTGTGGCCCTTTCCCAGCAAGTCCCCCGTCGGCAGCGGCAATGACCAGACGATCTACAGCGGCAAGGTGTCTGTCGAGGACACGTCGAAGGGCTGGTTCTCGAAGAAATTCTATCTCGAGAACCCGCGGGCGCAGACGCTCGATGCGGGCGACAAGGAGGTCGAGAAGGGCACGAGCCTCATCGACAACAACGGTCTTTGGGGCGAGGCGCGCGACAGCCGGCGCCAGCGCGGCGCTATCGACGCCCATTATGGCGCGCAGATGACGCTCGACATGTACAAGAATTGGCTCGGCACCGATGTCGTGGCGCTCTTTGGTCACGCGCTCGTCTCGAACGTGCATGTTGGTAAGAACTACGCCAATGCCTTCTGGAACGGTAGCTCGATGAGCTACGGTGATGGTGACGGCGAACGCCTCGGCATGCTCACCACACTCGACATTGGTGGGCACGAGATCACGCACGGCGTGACGCAGCATACGGCAGGTCTCATCTATCGCGGCCAGTCGGGTGGGCTGAACGAGGCCTTCTCTGACATCCTCGGTGCGCTGGTCGAGATGTACGCCGCCAGCAAGAATGCCTCCGTGAAGGGGAACTGGAGCCTTGGCGAGCAGGCGTGGACGCCTAAGAACGGTGATCCCACGGACGCTCTGCGCTACATGAACGATCCGACCAAAGACGACTACTCCGTCGACCACTACAGCAAGTACCCAGAGCAGACCGAGGTGCACGGCTCGTCGGGTATTGCCAACCAGGCCTTCTACCAGCTCGCCGAGGCGAACAACGTCGGCAAGACCGCAAACTCTGTGTCCACGATCGTGGTGAAGGACGGCGTCGGCGTCGAAAAGGCCGGCAAGATCTTCTTTCGCGCGCTGCGCTACTACCTCACGCCGGACTCGACCTTCGCCGATGCACGCACGGCCACGATTCGGGCCGCGACGGACCTCTATGGTGCTAGCTCGGTCGAGGTGAAGAAGACCCGTGAGTCGTGGAGTGCGGTGGGCGTCGAGGATGCGAAGCCGACCCCGCTCGAAAAGGGCCTCAACATCGCGTAGCGGCGCCGAGTCGCTGCGCTACGGCTCCTTGTCTTTGGACGGCACGAACGCGCGCAAGAACTCCATTGGGATGGGAAAGACCGTCGTCGAGTTGTTCTCGGCGGCGATTTCCACCAGCGTCTGTAGATAACGCAGCTGCAAGGCGGCGGGCTGGGTGCCGAGGATGCGTGCGGCTTCCGTGAGCTTCTCGGCGGCCTGGAGCTCGCCCTCGGCGGCGATGACCTTGGCGCGTCGCTCGCGCTCGGCTTCGGCCTGACGCGCCATGATGCGCTGCATGTCGAGGGGCAGATCGACGTGCTTGATCTCGACGTTCGAGACCTTGATGCCCCACGGATCGGTGTGCTGGTCGAGGATTTGCTGGATCATCTGATTGAGCTTGTCGCGCTTGGCGAGCAGCTCGTCGAGGGTGTGCTGACCGACGACCGAGCGCAAGGTGGTCTGTGCGAGCTGCAAGGTGGCGTAGAGGAAGTCCTCGACTTGGAGCACCGCTTTGTCGGGGAAGATGACGCGAAAGTAGATGACCGCGTTGACCTTCACCGAGACGTTGTCGCCGGTGATGACGTCCTGTGGCTCGACGTCGCGAGCGATGGTGCGCATGTCGATGATGACGAGGCGAAAGAACGGCACGAGCACGATGCGCAGGCCGGGCTTTTTGACGCCGACGTAGCGGCCGAAAAAGAACATCACGCCGCGCTCGTATTCTTGCACCACGCGAATGCTGAGCGTCACCCAAAGCAGTACAAGCCCCAGTGCGACGAGCAAACCAATTGGCAGTCCCATCATCGGCCCCTTTCTTTGTTGTCAGCTAGATGCCGCACGCGGACGCATAGCCCGTCGACGGCGACGATTTCCACGGTGGTTCCAGCGGGGATCGGCTCATCGGCCGTGGCGCGCCACAGCTCACCGTGCACGAAGACGCTGCCGTCGTTGTGGGTCACGTCCGTGCGCGCGACGCCGGCCTCGCCGACCATGCCCTCTTGTCCGGTCGTGCCGCGCCGACGCTGCACGCGCAGGAGCACGACCATGATGCCCACGGCGACGAGTGCGATGAGCGCGACGCTGGGAATGATGATGCCCCAGGAGACCTGGAACGACGGATCGACGAAGAACTGCGGGTCCGAGGTGTCAAGCAGCAAGAGAGAGCCCATCACGAGCGCCACCGTACCACCGACGGTCAGCAGGCCAAAGCTCGTGACGTAAATCTCCGAGACGAGCAAGGCGATGCCAATGGCGAGCAGGGCGATGCCGCCGACGTTGACCGGCAGGACATTGAAGCCGATGCCAGCGAGCAGCAAGAAGAACGCGCCGGTGGCGCCCGGGACGATGAGGCCGGGATGGTACAGCTCCATCATCACGCCCAAGACGCCGATCATGACCAAGATGTAGGCGATGTTGGGGTCGCCGAGTGTGGCGAGCGCCCGCTGCTGAATGGTCATGCGAAAGGCGACGAGGCGTGCGTCGGCCGTGCGCAGGCTGCGAGCCTTGCCGTCGAGAGTGACGCG
This sequence comes from uncultured Bdellovibrionales bacterium, assembly GCA_964357695.1. Lineage (GTDB taxonomy): Bacteria > Myxococcota > XYA12-FULL-58-9 > XYA12-FULL-58-9 > CAYHNK01 > CAYHNK01. The sequence goes on from CAYHNK010000179.1 coordinate 2,615, forward strand.
GCGACCATCGAGGGCGGTCAGGAGCTCCTTCTCGCTCGCCGCCATGAGGTCGACTACCTTGTTGGCGACCGCCTCCGTGGCGGTGATGGCGACCGATTCACGTACCGCCTTCTCGGCCCACTCGACGTTGCGACCGCGCTGCTCGGCGATCGAGCGGACAAACGCAGCGAGGTCGTTCTCGACCTTCTCGGCCATCGTCTTGCCACCCTCTTTCTCGATATCCGTGCCAGTCACGGTGACCGGATGGGCGGCGCCGATGTTGGTGGCTGGCGCCATGGCTGCGATGTGGCCCGCGAGCGTGATGAAGACGCCGGCCGATCCCGCGTGGGCCCCTTGCGGTGCGACATAGACGATGATCGGGATGCTCGCGCCGAGAAACGCCCGCACGATGGCGCGCGTCGAATCCACCATGCCGCCCGGGGTATCGAGCGTCACGAGCAAAGCCTCATAGTCGCGCTCGCTCGCTTCCTTGACGGCATCGACGAGGTAGTCGGCGGTGCCGGGGTTGACGACGCCATCGAGCGTCGCGTGCAAGATGCGGGGCGGGTCGCGGTCGGATGCGGGCGCGTCGGTGGTCACGAGCGCGAAGGCAAGAAGCAGGCGGAGCATGTCTGCTCCCTAACACAGGGGAGCGGCGGCGCGAAGGTGCTATTCGCGCGAGGTGATGTGCGGCACCACGTCATCGGCCGCTTCCCACGACGAGATCATCGAGAGGTGATCGTAGTTCTTCTCCGAGACCACGTCGCGACGCGGATCATCCGTGGCGCCGCTGTCGATAGGAATCATGCCGTCGGTGGCATCGAGCTTGGCACCGAGCGCATGCAAGAGTCCGTCGGTGCCGCGCATGCTGCCGCTGGCGCGCGAGGTCTGCTGCTTGTTGCGCGCGAGCCCCACGAAAGCCAAGTCAAACGTGTCCCACATGAACGGCGGTAGCTGCGCACGGGCGTTGTCGGGGTCGAGATAAGCGACGGCGTCGCGTCCCTCGGTGTAGGAACCGTTGGACAAGAAGGTCGCGGCGCCAGCGACGCCACGGACTGTCCAGCCGACGGTGTTGTCGTCGGCAAAGGGCGAGCCGCCAGCCGCAGACGAGAGCGCGATGTGGCTGGTGACGAGATTCGGATACCCTGCGGCGGCAAGGGCCAAGCGCGCGCGTGCGACCGCGTGATTGCCTTGGCTGTGGGCGATGACCCGCGCTCCCGGACCGGACTGCCCTAGGTTGAGCGTGATGCCGAGCTCCTTGTTTGACCCGTCGCGTCGCAGGATCTCGAGCTGCTCGATGAATGTATCGGCTTCGGTGGCGGCGCTGTGCAGCACGCGGTGCTCGTCGCCCACGGCGTAGACTTCGAGGTCCGACGGGATGGCGACGCCCTGGTAGCTCGTCAACCGTCGCAATGCGGATTCAGGCTGGGGTGACTGGTGCCCGTACATGAGCACGAGCTTGCCGTGCCCCTGCTGTGCCGTGTAGCGCGCCCAGCGCAGCAGGTTGGCGGCGGACGGTGGCACGTTGCCGATGCCGGGGCGATACAGTGTCAGACCGTCGAGACGTGCGGGCCTGCCGGTCGCTGGATCCGTGACGAGCGGCGTGGCGAGAGCGGCGTCAATCTCAGACTTCTTCGAGGGCGATTCGACGAGACCACGATAAAACTTGTCGACGACGACCTGCGAATGGCTGGGGGCGGCGTCACCCATGCGGCGCAGGCGCGCGCCATTGAACGTGACGACTTTTTGTGGGGCGACACTGAAGTCGGCCAGGAGCTGGGTGCGCAGCTCCGCGACGTACGCGGGATTGCGCAGCTGCGCGCGTGATACGGCTGTGGCGTCCGTGCGGTAGCCCGGGGCAATGGCGCGATAGACGTGGCGATCGTTCTTGGTGACCCAGCCCTCTCGCAGCGCCGAGAGCATGCGCGCACGCGCATCGACGGAGTAGCGCCGCATGGCCTGCGGTGATTTGCCGGCGAGTGCGTAGAGCGAGCGGGTGACGTCGTCGCGCTCCATCCAAGGAACGCGGTCGAGAGCTTCGGCGACCACCGGACTACCCGCAGGCTCAGCGCTGAGCGAGCCTGCCAAGCGGTCGATCGACAGCCAGGGGAGGCTGCTGTCGTCACTCGTGTCTTGCGCGGCGCTCAGCATCGCTTGCGCGCGAGATGCCACCGCGGCGTCCGCGATTGCCGTACGGTGGGTGGCGTTGCCGGCCTTGGTGGCCGTGGCGAGGCGATGCAGCGGGTCGACGCGTGCGGTGTCCATGGTGCCATTATCGACCGGCGAGCGCTGACGTTGCGTCGCGTCAAAGCCTCCGGCAGGATGCCACGCGATGCCCAGCCTCGATCCCATCCTGCGTCCCAAGTCCGTCGCCGTCATTGGTGCGTCGCGCCAGGCGAGCACGATTGGTTGGCAGATCCTCGACAATCTGCTGCGCCACGGTTTCGAGGGGCCCATCTACCCCGTCAATCCCAAGGCGCGCGCCATCCATTCGATCCCCGCCTACGCGAGCATCGGCAGCGTGCCGGGTCCGGTCGACTTGGCCATCATCGTCGTGCCCAAAGACTACGTGATTGCCGTCGCGCAGGAGTGCATTGCTGCGGGCGTGCGCGGCCTGGTGGTCATCTCCGCGGGCTTCAAAGAGGTGGGTGGCAGCGGTATCGAGCGCGAGCGTGAGCTCGTGCGCCTCGTGCGCGAGGCCGGCATCCGCATGGTCGGTCCCAACTGCATGGGGGTCATCAACACGGACGCTGGGGTGCGCCTCAACGCTACCTTCGCACCGTCGGCCCCCCCCAGCGGGTGGCGTGGCCTTCATGAGCCAGTCGGGCGCGCTCGGAGTCAGCATTCTCGATACGGCGCAGAGCCTCGGCATCGGTGTCTCGAGCTTTGTCTCCGCCGGCAATAAGGCGGATGTCAGCGGCAACGATCTGTTGACGTTCTGGCGCGATGACCCGAGCACCCGCGTCGTGCTCATGTACCTCGAGGGCCTTGGCAACGCGGCCAGGTTTGTCGAGCTGGCCCGTGAGATCAGTCGCAAAAAGCCCATCTGCATCGTCAAGTCCGGTCGCTCGAGCGCCGGAGCGCGGGCGGCGGCGTCGCATACGGGTGCGATTGCCGGGACCGATCTCGCGGTCGACGGGATCTTTGCCCAAGCGGGCGTGCTGCGCGCCGACACGGTGGACGAGCTTTTCGATGTGGCCATGGCGCTCGCCAATCAGCCGCTACCGCGCGGCAATCGCGTGGCGATCGTCACCAACGCTGGCGGGCCCGGCATCATCATCGCGGACGCCTGCGAAGCCGAGGGTCTGGAGATCGTGCCTCTGACTCGGGCCACGGCAGAGCACCTGCGCACGAAGCTTCCCGAGGAAGCGAGCGTGCACAATCCGGTAGATCTTATCGCCAGCGCCACGGCCGCGAGCTACGAGTTCGCGCTCGAGGCGGTGCTCGCTGACCCCAACATCGATGCTGCCATTGCGGCCTTTGTGCCGCCGCTTGGCATTCACGCGCGCGATGTCGCGGAAGCCATCGTGCGGGCCAGCACGGCTCATCGTGACAAACCAGTGCTCGCCGTGCTCATGGGCCGTCAGGGCCTGCCCGCGGGGCTCGCCCAGCTCCAAGAGGCGAGCGTACCGGGCTATATCTATCCAGAGTCGGCGGCGCGAGCGCTGTCCGCGATGTGGCGTCAGCGCTGCTGGCAAGAGCGCGCCGAGGGCGAGGTGACGACCTTCGCGGTCGACGATGACAAGGTGCGTGCCATCATCGCCGCGTGTCGGCAGGCAGGGCGACGCAAGCTCGATGAAGCCGACGCGCTGGCGGTGCTCGAAGCCTACGGCATTCCCGTGGCCCCGTACGCGTTTGTACGCCTGCGCACAAAGACCGACGTACCGACGGCACTCGCCGCCGCCGCCGATCGCCTGGGGTATCCCGTGGCGCTCAAGGTCGTCAGCGCGGATATCATGCACAAGAGCGATGTCGGCGGTGTGGCGACGCATCTTGCCGACGCGGACGAAGTCCTGCGTGCCTTGCGCGAGATGCGCCAGCGGCTCGCAGCGGAGGCGAGCGCGCCCAAGATCGACGGCTTTTTGCTGCAGAAGATGGCGCCCCCCGGTGTCGAGACCATCGTCGGCGTGACACGCGTGCCCCGCCTCGGGCCGCTTGTGCTCTTTGGGTTGGGCGGCATCTTTGTCGAGGTGATGCGCGATGTGGCATTGCGCCTGTGTCCTGTGCGCGACGTCGATGCGAAGGACATGTTGGCGAGCGTGCACGCACGCCAGCTGCTCGAAGGCGCTCGAGGGCAGGCTCCGCGGGACCAAGCCGCTCTCATCGAGGTGATCGCGCGCGTCTCACAGCTCGCCGTCACATACCCCGAGATCGCCGAGCTCGACATCAACCCCCTCATTTCGCTCGCCGAGGGCGCGGTGGCGGTCGACGCGCGCGTGGTGCTTGCCGACGCTGCTGGCGGCCTGGAGGTCGGGCCGACGCGCTGATAGAGTCCACGCGTGCCATCTCTTTTCGCCTGGCCTGGTTGGGCGCTCTACCTCGCGCTTTTCGGGTTGCTCGTACTCTGGTTGCGCATGCGTCTAGCTCGACGCCGCGCCAAAGGGCAGCTTACCGAGGCCGAGCGGCGCTTTGACGCCACCTTGCAGCGCTTTCGTGTGGAAATCGATCGCTTCAAGTTCACCCGCCAGGCGGCGGTGAAGATCCTGCTCAATCACGATCACGCGATCCTCACCGAGGTGGAAGAGCTAGCGAGCAGTGGCGAGCGTGAGCGCACGACCTTGCGGGTGCAGGTCAATCGCTACGTCGAAGAGATCGTGCCGTTCTTCAAACCCCTCGCCTATTACAGCTTTGGCTACAAGATCGCGCGGCTGCTGCTCAACACGCTCTATCAGCTCGACTTTCGGCCCGACGAAGTGGCGCGCATCAAGGCCTACAGCAAAGAGCGGCCGCGCTCGGTCGTCTATCTCATGAACCACCGCTCAAACGCAGACTACGTGCTCGCGGCGTACGTGCTCGCAGAGAAGATTGCGTTGTCGTTTGCGGTAGGGGAGTGGGCGCGCGTCTGGCCGCTCGAGTACCTGTTCAAGGCCTTCGGCTCGTTCTTCTTGCGCCGCGGCTTTCGCGATCCGCTCTATCACACGGTGCTGCGGCGCTACGTGCAGCTCATGACCAAGAACGCCGTGACCCAGGCCATCTTCCCCGAAGGTGGGCTCACACGCGACGGTCGGCTGCGCGCGCCGAAGATTGGCCTCGTCGACGCCATCGTCTGCGCCAAAGAGGATCGCGGGTTTGCGCGCGAGCTCATCTTTGTCCCTGTGGCCATCAACTACGACCGCGTGCTCGAAGATCGGGCGCTGGTCGTCGAGGCGGGCACTCGCCGACCGCCCGTCTCGCGCCTACGCATGGCGATGCGTGTGTCCGAAATCCTCTTCTCCAACGTGCGCAAGTTTGCGCGTCACAAGATCCGCAAGAACGGCATGGCGGCCGTGCGTTTTGGCGAGCCGGTGTCATTCGACGCCTGGCATGCGGCGCAAGGGGTGGACATCTTCTCGCTCGCGAAGGACGAGAGGCGCGCGCACGTGGCTCGCTTCTGCAACGAGATGCATCGGCGCATCGCGGCGCTCGTACCGGCAACGCCGCTGTGCATCGTCGCGAAAGTGCTCTTGGCACGACCGCGTGGCACTCGTGCCGAGCTGCGCGCTGATGTCGCGCGGGAAATCCTGCATCTGGAAACGCGCGGTGTCGACATCGTGCGCCGTACGGACGGAGCTGCGTGGATGCTCGACGGGGCGCTCTTGCGCTTTGGCCTGCGCCGTCTAGTCACCGAAGCTGGGGATTTAGTCGAAGTGGCGGCCGACGCCAAAGCACTGCTGGCGTACTACGCGAATGCGATAGCCCACCACGACGACGGCATCGTTCCCGAGGTCGAGCGTCCGCGCCATCTGGAAGCCGCGGCACGCTGAGGGCCCAAGGATCGCTCAGCAGCCGGGCTTGCCGGGATACCAGCTCGAGCGGCAGTACTCTTGGCGCGTTACCTCGCCGTTGTTGTCACCCATGTTGACGTCGCCATGGATGGCGCGCTCGAGGTCTTGCGGCGACATGTCGAGCGTGTAGAACTGCTCGGCCATGTACTTCGCGCCCCGCTCGCCCCGCGCTTCGGCCACGCGTGCTGCCGGCAGCATCGAGGTCAAGACCTTGATCATCTGCGCGTAGCGCTCGGCCGGGAGAGCCATGCCGCTGCTCGCATCACCCGAGCTTGCGAGCTTGTGCAGGTTGCGCAGGCGCGCGAGACCGTAAGCGATTTCCGACACGCTCAGGTAACCATCCGGCAGCTGTGATTGCTGCGTCGGACCGCGGTCGCCGTCGACGACGTAGTTGTAGGCCACTTTGCGAGCTTCTGCGAGATCTACCATGACACATCTCCTTGCGCCGCACCCCATCCCCCACACGGGGCTACGCGCACCGGGATTGTCGGCAAGATTGCTGCGGCGTTTCGTCAAAATGACCAGACGATCGCAAGGTGTCAGCCGAAATAGGCTGGGGCGTTCCCTGGCTTCCACTTGATATTGCATCCGACGCTCGGGGTCTGCTCGCGCGGTGGCGGATCCCCGCGAAGCAGTGCGTCGATGGCGGCGCGCAGATCCTTGCCGGTGACGGGCTTGCCATTGCCGGGCCGGCTGTCGTCAAACTGGCCGCGGTAATACAGCCGTCGCTCGCCGTCGAAGAGATAGAGCTCCGGCGTGCAGGCGGCGCGAAACACTTTTGCCACCTCCTGCGTCTCGTCGAAGAGGTACGGAAATGTATAGCCGGCGTCGCGCGCCTCTTCGGCCATGCGTGGCGGCGCGTCGTCGGGATGGGTGTTGGCGTCGTTGGCGTTGATCGCGACGATGCCAATTTTGCCCTCGTAGGAGCGGGTCAGCGCGGCGAGCGCGGTGCGGATGTGCTTGACGTAGGGGCAGTGATTGCAAATGAACATCACCAAGAG
>CAYHNK010000180.1:0-9562 GCA_964357695.1 uncultured Bdellovibrionales bacterium
CCGGCGGCGTCAACTATTACTTCTTTCTAAACTTCACCGGCGACGTCGCCGCCCACAATCGGCAATTCTGGCTGCGCCAGTGCTGGAAGTTCTCGGACGGCTTCTTGGACGCCCGCGACCCCGAGGAGGCGATCAATCCGAAGCTGAGCTACATCGTCGCCACCAACGGCGGCAACCTGGTCTACGCCACGACCTCCGGCGCGTTCGTGGCGGGTGAGCGCGTCGTCGGCGAAACCTCGGGCGCGCGCGCTGACCTCTTTTCTCCCGACGCTTCCTACTCACGCATCACGAACGTCGTGGACACCTTCGCCGCGGGCGAAGTGCTCGTCGGCCAACAGAGCGCCGCCCGCGCCACCTTCGTGAGCTACGACCCGCAGTGGCGCAACGTGCAGCTCAACCACTTTTGGCATCCGGGCTCGGTCGGGGACGGCAGCCGCGGCGACGGCTTCCAGGACCTTCGCTGGCAGGACCAAAGTCACGGCTACTATTTTTCCGCCAACAATCCCCTGAACGACGTGCAGCATGCGAGCTTCCTCGTCTTGCAGGAACACTACGACGAGTGGATCTGCCTCGAGACGCTCGTCGACGTCGATCAGGCGCCGTGGGTCGCCGAGATCTACGTGACGACCGCGTGGGGTGCCGCGAACCTGGCGCCAGGCACGACCGGCCTCGACACGGGTGGCCGGCGTCATTTTCACGACTATCTCTACATCCGCTTCATCAATCCCGTGGCACCTGCGCTCGAAGACGGCTTCGGTTTCAACTGGATCGAATATGGGTCCTACGGCGGCGCTCGCACGGGGGACCAGCTCTACCTCGACGAGATGGTCATCGCCACGAGCAAGATCGGCCACCCGTTCGCGGGCGGCATTGCTCCTTGTGGCAACGGCTCCTGCGAGGCGGGGATAGGGGAGACCTGCACGACGTGTCCCGCCGATTGCGCGTGCTCGACCTGCACGGAGGGCGCCACACGTGATTGCTACACCGGCGCATCGGCCACGCTCGACGTCGGTGCTTGCCAAGGCGGTAGCCAGACTTGCACCGGCGGCGCGTGGGAGACGAGCTGCGCGGGCGAGGTGCTGCCGGCCACGGAGCACTGTAGCGACGTTCTCGACAACGACTGCGATGGAACGACGGATGGCGCAGACAGCGATTGCCCAGCAGGCTGCCAGGACGCTGATAGCGACGGCTACGCCAACATCACGTGCGGCGGCTCCGACTGCAACGACAGTGACGGCGCAATCTCGCCCGTAGCGGTAGAGGTCTGCGGCGACCGGCTCGACAACGATTGCGACGGTGCGGCGGACAACGCCGCCGATGGATCGTGCACACGGGCGGTCTCGTCGAGCGGCTGCGATTGCACGTCGGGCGCAACACCGTGGCTCGGGCTGTGGCTTGCGGCGGCGCCGCTCATCATGCGGCGCCGATCGCGAGATCGGTGGCCGAGGTCCGTTTTTCCGTCCGGCACCACTAAGCAAGCATGATGAGCACACGCAGGCGCCGTTCGAATCCCGTCCTTGTACTGCTTTCTTCTTTGATTTCCATTGAGTACGGCTGCACCGGCACCGCCGACGCGATCGACCCGCCGCCCGTCGACCCGTGCGCTGCGGTGACCTGCACCGGTCACGGCACTTGCGCCGTGACGAGCGCGGCTTTGCCCATTTGCGCTTGCGACCCGGACTACCACGCCCAGGGGCCCGATTGCGTCTCCGACGCCAATCCGTGCGCCGGCATCGACTGCTCGTTGCATGGCACGTGCGCCGTCTCGGGCGAGTCGGCGTCATGTGACTGCGACGCGGAGTACCACGCCGACGCGTTGGCCTGCGTCGCCGATCCCGTAGCCACTGCGCCCGTCGTGACCCTGTCCGCCAATCCGACCACGCTCGACAGTGGCGGCACCTCGACGCTCACCTGGTCGACGACGAACGCCACCTCGTGCAGCGCCTCGGGCGCGTGGAGCGGGAGTAGGGCGGTCTCGGGTAGTGAGCCGACCGGGACCATCACGGCAATGTCGACGTTCACGCTCACCTGTACGGGGCCGGGGGGCAGCGGCAGTCGCTCGACGAGCATCTACCTGACTGGCGCCGAGCCCTTTGCCAATGCCATCTGGTCCTTGGAGGGTACGGCGACGATCAGCCGCGACGGCGCCGATTGGATCGGCAGCACCGACCTGACGAACCCCATCACCACCAACTATCCGGGCTTCTTCGCCAAGACCAGCAACATCGAGAATGGCAGCAACGGCGGCTCCGGATACATCTACACCGTCGATCCCACGACCGACATTCCCTGGTCGAACGTCAATCCTTCACTGCGCGCGCCGCGGGTGTTCGTCTTCGAGGCCTTGCCCGAGGAGGCGTTTCCTCGCGCCGGAGTCTATCAGACGGACTTCTACATCCGCAGAGGCGACGTAACCGCATCCGACGATGAGGTCATGCCCGCGAGCCACTGGCTGCAATACTGGATCGCCATGGAAAAGACCTCGACCTCGGGCTATCCCTACCACGGCGGCAAGCTGTGGTATCCATGCCGCGACGGCTGGGGCTCATGCCACTACCTCAGCTACATGCACACCTTCGGCCCGAGCTCAGCGATGTGCGCGGGCGCGAGTGTCGACACGGCCACCGACGGTTTCTATCACAAGCTCGTCGCCAACCTCGCGCCCCTGTACACCGAGGCGTCGGACGCCATCGACCCCGATGGCGTGAGCTATCCCGGTGGTTGGGGCACAACTGATCGCCATAAGCTCGGCACGAATGACCCGGTCAACGGCCTGATGCACTGGAATGAGTGGGTGTTGGTCAAGACCCACTCCTACGTGAGCGGCGTCACCGTCGACGGCGACTGGACCTACAACTACGAAGAGTGGTGGCGTCGCTACGGCAGCCCAACCTGGCACAAGGTCATGGACTGGCGCACGGGGGAGGCGGTGTGCAGTGGCTCAGTCGGACCATTCGACTGGCGGCTGTCGAGCGCCAACGGCTACGACGGGAGGCGCGGGCACAACGTGCTCATCTTCCCGAGCACGATCGGACATGCGGGTGGCGAGCCGTCGTCGAATATGAATATCTACATGGCGGATATCATCATGGCCACCGACGAGGCGCAGCTGCCCGCCTACACGGACGGTCAGTAGGCGTGCGGGTGCGCGGGCGCCGCAGACAGACACGACGAAGCGCAACATCGTACCATTTTCGCCGACAATCTGAGCCTCCTCACGAAAGGACCGCAAATGACCACCCATCATGTGCATGCAGGTGAAGCTCGCAAATCAAGCCCGCTCGCGGGCGTTGACTCTGCGCGCCGGGGCTCCCAGGCGCCCAGCGCCAAGGGCGCAGTGGCATTTGTCACCGCACTGGCCAAGGTGCACATCGCCGGTTTGAACGACGGCACGACGTCGCCCGATGCGCTCTTCTCAGTGGTCTATCCCGCCGACGGATCGGCCTTCGCTCGGAAGACGGACGCGGAGCTGGCGGCGAAAGCGGTGCGCGCGAAGGGCTACGACGCCTATGTGACGAAAGATGGCCTTCATCGCTACAGCGTCGTCATCAGCCACTGAGGCTTCGAAAAATGGTCCATGCCCGCGATATCGACGCAGCCCGCCGGGCCGCGCGGGAGCGTCAGGAAAAGCGCAGCAACGATGGCCGGCAGTTTCTCCACGGCGATGGCCGCCGGCAGGGTCCACCCGCGCAGCAAACCTCGGGAGTGGACGTGCTGTCGCTGCGCGCGCGCGAGGTAGGTTCAGCGAAGCGCGATCGCGTCGAGTAGACGACCGAGGATCCCAGGCGATCGTTGGTCGAGGTCCGTTTTTCGTGCTGGCGCCACCAATCCATCATGACCAGTTGAGAGTCGATGCAGCGACGTTGACAGGACCGGGCGTGACGCTCGGTGGCACACGGAGGACAGAGATGCGAGTTCGTAAGGTTGATCAGAGTGCAGTTTCTGCCGCACGCGCGGCCGAGGAGACGCCGCGAAAGGCTGGGGTGCGCAAGACACATCGGGCAGAGCCGATGGCGCAGCCGAGTCCACGCACGGCGGCGGCGCCGTCCGGGTCGTTTCTGGAACAGCACCCGAAGGTGGCCGATGCGCTCGGCTTCGCCTTCATGCTTGGCCTGTATAGCGTCCCGGCGCTCGCTGGCGCCGCCGCGGCGTTCGGCTCCGGTGTGGCCCGTGGGGTCGGCGTCGCGGTGCTCGGTGCGGTGGGTGTCGCAGCAGGCATGGTCTCGTCGACGCCCCCCAAGACGACGAGTAACGAACCGACGTCGCGCTGGATGTAAGCTCGGCGGCAAGCGGGCACACGCTTGACCGGAGACCAGGGGAGACGCTGGTGCGCCCCCTCGCCGCGTGGCGCCCGCGTTCCGAGCAGCGCTTGCGCTCGGGCCCGCACATGCCGGTGCTTGCATCGACCGCCGCGATCGCGCTGCGCGGTCCATTCCTCGGCGCTACGCCACTAAGTCAGCATGACCCACACACCTCGGCAGGTGCTCGCCGCAACTCCTTCCGGACGATTTTCGCCTGGATCTTCATAGGGTACGGATGCAACGGCAGCGTCGGCTACATCGGCCCGCCCGCGGGATTTGCCGCGAGCGGCAGCAGGCCACAGGTGGCCGGGGAGCCCTACCGGGTGGGCTACTTCGCCGGGTCGACGACACTCGTGCTCGAGAGCGCCGATCAGCCGTAGGTGCGCAGGTCCCCCTCGCGCATCGCCGACGGGTCGTACTTTCGGCAACCCTGGCCCAGCCTTGATGCGCGTGCTAAACACCCGGGATGCCAACACAACGTACCTTCCTCGCTCTTGGATTTCTGACCGCGTCACTCATCGCCTGCGGCGGCGACGACGCGCCGCCAGATCCCGTCGACACGCCTGCCCAGACGCTCGCCAAGATCGCGAGCGGCGTCGATTGTGCCGCGCCCGTGGGCGCCGGTACATCGCACTCCAGCACCATCTCGGCAGACGAGACGTGGAGCGCCGCGGACAGCCCCCACCGAGTCACGGGGCACATCTACCTGCGCGCGAGCGCCACCCTCACCATCGAGCCCTGCGCCGAGGTGCGCTTGTCGCCGGGCGTCTCCATCGACAGCGGCGGCGCCGGCAACGCGTCCCAGGTGATCGCGCGCGGCACCATCACCGGCAACGTCGTGCACCCGGTGCGCTTCGTCGCCGACGAGGCCGGCACCCACTGGGGCACCCTCACGGTCTTCGCCCCGGGCTCGGTCGATCTCGCGGTCGCGGCCCTCATCGACGGCGCTTCGGCCACGAGCTTTCAGGACGACGCCGGTGCCCTCGAGGTGCGCGGCGAAGACACGGGCGTGGTCCAGCCCGTGGCGCGCGTCGAAAACGTGCTCATCCGCGGCGCGGAGGGCTTGGGGGCGAGCGTCACCCTCTACGGCGCCTTCGCCGCCGACTCCCACGACCTCGTCATCGACGGCTCGGGCAATGCCGCAAATCCCTATCCAATTCGCATGGGTACACCGGCGGTGGGGACGCTGCCGACGGGCAGCTACGCGGGCAATGAGCGAGACGAGATCCTCATCGACACGGCGCGCGAGATCGACGTGAGCGATACCTTCTGGAATCGCGGCGTGCCGTACCGGGTCGCCTCCACCGTGTACGTGCGCAGCCCCGATCTGGCGAGCGAGGCCACCCTGACCATCGAGGCCGGGGTCACCTTGCGCATGGAGCGCAACTCCTTCACGACGTTCTTCATCGGCGACAATCCGGCGTCGTACGGTGCGCTCATCGCCCAGGGCACGGCGGCGCAGCCCATCACGTTCACCTCGGCCGAAGACGCGCCTGCGCCGGGCGACTGGCACGGGCTGTACTTCGATGGCTCGCAGCCCGGGAGCAACGTGCTCGACCACGTGATCGTCGAGTACGCGGGCGGGGAAAGCAGCACCACGGGCTTTGGCTGCGGGCCCATGGACAACGACGCGTCCATCTTGATCACGGGATTTCACCCGGACAGCGCGTTCTTGGCGAACAGCACCATCCGCCATGGCGGCGGCGGGGCGGCGGTAGTCCTCGGCTGGACGTCCGATCTCGATGGTCCCGATTTCGTCGCAGGCAACACCTTCACCGATGTCCCCACCTGTGCCGTGGCGCGCTGGCAGAACGAGACCCCGCCCAGCTGCCCCGGGGACGACCGGAACGACTGCCTCTAGGTTGTGACAGTGGTGCGCGATCGCGCGCCGAGGTCCATTCCTCGGCGCCACGCCACTAAGTCAGCATGACCCACACCTCGGCAGGTGCTCGCCGTAGCTTCCTCCAGACGATTTTCTCTTTGTTCTTCATGGAGTACGGCTGCACCGGCAGCGCCGATACGATCAGCCCGCCGCCCGTGGACCCATGCGCGGGCGTCAGTTGCACCGGCCATGGCACCTGCACCGAGACGAGCGCCGGGGTCGCAGTGTGCGCTTGCGACGCGGACTACCACGCAGACGGGCTCGCATGCGTAGCGGACCCCGTCGCGAGCGCACCCACGGTGAGCTTGTCGGCGAGCCCGAGCATCGTGGACAGCGGCGGCACCTCGACGCTCACCTGGTCGGCGACCAACGCAACGTCATGCACCACCTCGGGCGCATGGAGCGGCGCAAAGGCGACGTCTGGCAGCGAGGAGAGCGCGACCATCACCGCCGACGCCGCGTTCACGCTCACCTGCGAGGGACCAGGGGGCAGCACGACGCAGACGGCGTTGGTGACGGTGCGCATCTCGAACGCCAGCGGCGAGAATGTGCTATTTCGGATCACCCACCAAGCAACGGCGGGAGGCGGTACGACGTACCCGGTCGAGTATGGCAGGTCAGGAGAGTAGTTAAATGAGCACATAGTCGATAGGAAAGGTCCGTTTCGAGGCGCGGCGGTGCCGTTGGCGCTGCGTCCGCTGCGTGTCGGTGACGCGCCACGCGACGCATCTTGACGCCACCCAATAGAGGCATCATGATGCCTTCATGCGCACCACACTGACGCTCGACCCTGACGTCGCGAAGCTTCTCGAGCAGGAGACGCACAGACAGCGACGGCCCTTCAAGCACGTCGTCAACGACGCCATCCGACGCGGGCTAGCGCCGCAGACGCGCCCGAGACAGACGGCACCGTACCGCGTAACGCCGCATCACGCGCAGCTCTTGCCCGGCCTCGATCGCGCGGCGCTCAACCGCCTCGCCGACGAGATCGAAAACGACGCGGTCGTCGCGCAGGCCTCGCGGCGATGATCGTGCCGGACATCAACCTCTTGCTGTACGCCGTCGTCGACGGCTTCCTGGAGCACCCGCGTGCGCGCGTCTGGTGGGAACAGACGCTCAGCAGCAACGAGCCTGTGGCGATTGCGGCGCCGGCGCTATTCGGCTTCGTACGTCTCGCGACGAGCGCCGCGCTCGATCACGTCAGCTCTTGGCTCGATCGCCCGAACGTGCAGTTTCTTGGCCCCGGACCGCGGCATCTGGAGCTCTGTTTCGCGCTCCTGCGCAGCGCTGGCACGGCCGCCAATCTCACCACCGACGTACAGCTGGCGGCGACGGCGGTGGAGTACCAGGCGACGCTGTGCTCAAACGATAGCGACTTCGCACGATTCGCCGGGTTGCGTTGGGTCAATCCTCTAGCGTGAGGGGGTACGCAACCGCGATCGCGCGCCGAGGTCCGTTTCTCGGCGCCACGCCACTAAGTCGGCATGACCCACACCACGTTATGTGCTCAGCGCAGCTCCCTTCGGACGATTTTCGCTTTGTTTTTCATGGGGTACGGCTGCGCCGGCAGCGTCGACTCGGGGCCGACGACGCCGCCCGGCGATCCGTGCGCGGGGATCGTGTGCACGGACCACGGCACCTGCGCCGTGACGAGCGCCAATTTGCCCATTTGCGCTTGCGACCAGAACTACCACGCCCAAGCGCTCGATTGCGTCTCGGACGCCGATCCCTGTGACGGCATCGACTGCTCGCTGCACGGTACCTGTCAGGTCTCCGGCGACACGGCGTCGTGTGCCTGTGACCTGGGCTACCACGCCGACGGCCTCACCTGCGTCGCCGATCCAGTGGCCACTGCGCCGGTCGTGACGCTGACTGCGAATCCAACGACGGTCGACGGTGGTGGTACCACGACCCTCACCTGGTCGTCCACCGACGCCACCTCCTGCACCGCGTCAGGGGCCTGGAGTGGCAGCAAGGCCATCTCCGGTAGCGAGGTGACCGCGGCGATCACCAGCACCTCCACCTTCACGCTGGCCTGCACCGGTCCGAACGGCAGCACCCAGCGCAGCGCCACCATCTACCTCACCGGCGGTGAGCTCGTCTTCTTCGACGACTTCGAATACGCAGTCGGCCGCGATGACGCCAACGCGCCCACACTGTTTGCGGCGCACGGCTGGAACGGCGCCAAGACCGAGCAGGCTGGTCAGGACGGCGCGAATGGCTGGCTCTATACAGCCACCAGCATTCCCGGGTACGGCGGGTCGCTTCCCGGAACGAGCTCGACCAGCGTGCTGGTGATGGAGGCGCGGCCCGGTAGCGAGGGATTCCAGACCGACTTCTACCTCGAGTACGGCGACGGTGAGAACGCGGCGTACGACAATGCCGTGCCCGGCAACGTGTGGTTCCAATTCTGGATCTACGTCAATCACTACGGCACCGAGCTGAGCCAATTCGACGAAGGGAAGTTCATCTACGCGTGCAACACGGCCTATCCGTGCCACTCGCACAAGTGGATGCTGAGTCTCGGGGCCGACAGCACCGAGCCGTACTGGGAGAGCCTGGGGGCACCGACGGACGGCACGGTCTTCTTCAACAACGGCGTCAACACCATCTATGACAACGTGTGCACCGTGACGAACACGGGCGCGGACGCGGGCAACGAATGGAAGCTCGGGCAGACCGACACGAGCGAGCTAATCACCGCCAACCGCTGGACGTTGGTGAAGGTGCACCTCGACACCTCGACAACGTCGGGGACCTATGAGGCGTGGATGCGGCCCATGGGCGGAGCGTGGACGAAGGTCGTGGAATGGATCGACGGCGTAACCCCTGGGTTCACGTGGGCAGTCAATCCGGCGCAGGTCGGCGGGCATCGCACGTTCCGGATGCCGTCGACCATCGGCCGCGCCAGCGACACCGCGCCAAAATACGACGCCTGGTTCTACATGGACGACTTCGCCATGGCGACGAGCGAGGCGGCGCTGCCCGTGTATCCGTAGTAGCGCGATCGTCGTCGAGGTCCGTCTTTCGATCCGGCGCCACTAAGCAGGCATGAGGAGCCTACAAATGCGCCACGCAATTCCCGTCCTAGCTCTCGTTTCTGCTTGTATTTCCATGGATTACGGCTGCACCGGCACCGCGGATACGATCAACCCGCCGCCGATTGACCCGTGCGCTGGCATCGCCTGCACCGGTCACGGCACTTGCGCTGTCACGAGCGCTGGCGTCGCCATCTGCGCGTGCGATCAGGACTACCACACCCAGGGGCTCGATTGTGTCTCCGACGCCAATCCCTGTGACGGCATCGACTGCGCGCTGCACGGCAGTTGCGTCGTCGACGGTGAAACGGCGTCGTGTGACTGCAACGCGGACTATCATG
>CAYHNK010000181.1:0-9404 GCA_964357695.1 uncultured Bdellovibrionales bacterium
CGACGTCGACCTTTTGCTCACCCAGCTCGTCCTCGAGAGCGATCCGCAGCCGCTGCTTCAACCGATACGCGACCGCGTCGTCCGCCCGCTCAATCTCGACAAGCAGATCGATGTCTCCCCCGCGTCGCGCCGGGTCGGCGCGCGAGCCGAAAAGAAGCACCCGTCGCCAAATCGCGCCCACCTCACCTGAGGCCCGCTCGATGGAATTCAAGATCCCTTCGCGCTCGAGATCGGTGAGCCGCACCACCTGGTCGCCGGGTCGAGACATCAGCCGAAGTCCTAACACCCAAAAAGCCGTCGGCAAAGCCCAGCCTCAGCGGTGAGCGTCCTCATGGAACGCACGCTGTCCAGGCGGCAGCTGCGAGCTCACGCGTAGCGGGGGCCGTTTTCGTCGCGTGTGATGAGCGGCATCGTCGCCGACATCGTCGCCTGCCCGCCGACTTTGCCCTTGAGCTCGCGTAGCTTGGCGCGTGCTTGCGGCGGCAGCTGCTCAAAGAAGCGAAAGCCGGTTGCGGCTTCGATGTCGCTGACCGGCACCTTGATCTTGATCTCCTTCGCTTTGATGAGCCGTTGCAGCGCTTGGAGCTTGGCAACATTCTTCTGGTCAGAGGCGCTGACCTCAACCTTGATCATGGCTTGCGCGTTGTGCGGATCGGGGACGGTCCACATGGGCTTTTTGGCCGTGCCAACGTTGGTGAAGTCGACCTTATCAAACTGGTTGTTCAAGAACGCCTCAACCACCGCGTCGGTCGTCGGCAGCACGTCGAGGTTGGGCCACACGTAGGCTTGCAGAGTAATGCGCCAGCCCGTAATCGCGCCCTTCACGTTGACGACCGGGACCTGGCCGACAATGATCTTCCAGTTGTCGCTCGGCTCGCGCGTGGCATGCGCGGCGTTGGGATCGGAGCTCGGCTTGCCAACCGCATACGTTTGCGTGGCCGTGCCATCGATCTTGTTCGGTCGGAAATAGTCGCCCGTAAACTCGTAGACGCGCGTGCGGTTCTTGATGACGTCGTCGCGAATGTCGTCTTCGTTGACGCGCCCCACCGCCCAGTTGGCAAAGTGCGTCTGGGCGCGAATGTTGAACATCGAGAACGATTTGTCCTTGAGCATCTTGGTGACAAATGCCTGCGCCTCGGCCGCGTGGCCAAGGTCGTGACCCGTGCCTTCGTACCAGACTTGGCTGGCGGAAGTGACCACCACGCGCCGCCCATCGCCGGTCGTGCCGATGCGCGTCTCCCTCGGAAAGCGATCGGCGCGCTCGATCTTCTTGCCCGCGTCGATGTCCTCGGGATACTGCGCGTGCACCGTCGCCAGCGGGCTGCCGAGCAGGGTACTGTAGACGGTGTGTAGACCCATGTCCCAAAGGTCCACCGCCGCGACGTCGACCTTCGCTCCGCGGGCGATCGCGCCGACGTCCGGCTCCTTGGTGACACTCGCCACCTTGCCCTTGATCATCGCCGCGGCCTGCGCTGGAAAATAGAGGTTGGGGACCTCCGCAACCTTCTGTGCGTCTGCCCCCAGAAGCTCGAAGCGATCGGTCTCAGGGTTGTGCACGATATCGACTGCCGCGACGTCGCTGCCGGCCTTGAGCGCGGCCGTGCTGCTTGCGACCTCGTCGACGCCGAGCGTGCCGGTGCCATTCGCGGCGGTGTCGAGCGCGGACGCCGCATCGCGCAGACCACCCCGAAGTTGCGTGACGGGCATGGGCTGACCTGTGCGCGCTTGGTACGCGCGCACCGCACGCTTAATCTCGTCCAAGACGATGCCCGTCATCAGCTTCGCACCGCTCGGGCTGTAAAGGTATTGCTGCAGCTCGGCGACCGAGATCTTGCCGTCGCCCTTGGTGCCCTTGCGCGATCCGGCCACCTTCGCACGGTCGGCCTCCACAAGGAGCTTGACCTGCCAGCCGTTTGGGCGCCACCCGGCAGGATTGGTGCGGCGATCGTAGGCATTCATCGCGATGAGATCGGCGATACGGACCTGCTTCTTCGGGTCGTACGGAGTCGCTTGCGCCTCAAGCGGCGTCGTCGCGGTACGGCCGCCGCTACCTGCGCTCGGTGCGCGCGTCGCCATGATGAGCTCTCCTCGCTATGCCATGGAACAACGACGCAAGAGTATCAAGGCGCGCTCGATTCGGCAATCGTCTGCACGGAGTCTCAATGGCGCTTTTTGCGTCGTCGACATACCCCCGCCTAGAAGCTCACCTCAACTTTGATCTCGCCCTTGCCTTCCATATCGACCGCCACCGCAGACAGGGTGCCGCTGACCGCATAAGAGCGTTCGCTTTGGGCACTCACCGCACTCAGTGTCAGCTTCACCGAGCCGTAGACCTTGCCGCCGACCTTGCTGCCAAAAAACGTCCGGCCATCTTGTCTGTTGATGATGGTGCCGCCGTCGCCGAGGGCGGCGAGGTCATAGACCTTCTTGGTGGGCTTGCCTGGCAGGTTGAACGAAGCCGGCGCGAGACCATTGAGGCCGGCGGGAAGCTCGCTGACGCTGATAACGAATGCCGTCACATCTTTCTTGGCGCGATAGCTAGCGTCGACCGAGCAGGCAAAGGCTGCGGTCACGGCTCCCGAGAGTGTGCCCTTACACTGCCTAGGCTCGCCCGCGGCAACGGCCGTGAAGGTCAAGCCCCCAACGAACCCGAGTACTCCAAGCACGATACCTAGACGCTTCATGATTTCGCTCCCATGCAAAGCCCAGAATGATCACACCGGCGACCGGCGCGTAGAGCGCCTGTCTCACGCCGCGCCGGGTGCTTGTCAAGGGAGTACAGAGCGCAGCCGAGGCCGCGGCGCTGGTCGTTGTGGCAGAGCGTTTCGAGACTTCGTCGGTCGCTTTCCGACCTTCCGAATCTTGCCTCACCTGCGCCGGGCGCCCCGCGAGGGTCTGCTCAACCTGCTCACTCGCACGAGAATTGCCGTGCTGGCCGAACTCCGTGTCCGCGCGCCACGCGAGCCGCCAAGACCCACCGCCTCGACGTTGGGCTGCGTGGGTTTGTGCGGACCCCCGCCGGTGCGTTGCGGCGACCGAAATCGCGCGGACTATCGCGGCTCTGTCAGGACCGGGTGTGGCGAGAAGCAATCGGGACCGGTTACTACTCGGCGAAGCCGACGAACAGGCAGGCGTTGCGCAGGTAGTAGCTTCCGAGCCCGGCGACGGCGAAGCGATTGCCCGAGGTGAGCGAGAGGGGCGGCGAGCGTAGGAGGGCGTAGTCGGCGAAGGTCGCGCCGAGGGTCGCAGCAGCGATGAGGGTGCACGCGCCCACATCGTTGGCGCCGCAATCGGTGAGGCCAATGGTCGTCGTGCCCGACGAGCCACCCCGCCAGGCGTCCCACTGGAAGCTCGCGACGGGGTTGGAGAAGGCTGTCAGCTCCACGGCGTGCCGGTGGAAGTCGTAGTAGCCCAGCGGCGGAGTGGGGGGCAGTAGCCCGTACTCGGCGCTGACGCGATAGCAGACCTCGCCGCGCCGCAATGGCACGAGCCGCAGCCACAGCCCCGCCTTGTAGATGGCGCCGTAGCCGCAGGTAAGGGCGCCGATCTTTACCCCGAAGTCGTCGCCCTCGGTGAAGTTCGCGGCGTTGTCGGCGAAGCTCGCCGACGTCAGCAGCACGGGCGTCGCGCTGGTGGTGGAGACGCTGCCGCCAGCGGCCACTCCCGTCTGCAGGTTGAAGAGCTTGGCGTTCGCAGGGCAAGACGAAGACGGCGTGTTGATCACCGCATCGAAGGTCCACGGCGTACCCGGCGCGAGCTCGCCGTAGGCGGCGGCGTTCTTGCGAAAAGCCGCGTGGTACTGGGGATACTTCTGCTCGGGCGGGACGTTGCCGACCGTACCGCCATCGGTGGCGCTCACGGCGAAGTAGTCCTGGGCGCCGTTGATGAGCGGGTAGTAGAGGCGCGTGCGCGTCGCGCCGATCTGGCGCACGACAATGCGTGCAGCGGAAACCTGCACGAGCGAGGTGGTCGTCGTCCCGGGCAGCTTGAGGCGATAGATGTTGGCACCGGGCGTCGGCGTGAAGGTCGTGCGCAGCCGTGTGCGCGCGGCGGTGGCGGCGGGGACGGTGATGTCACCGCAGCTCGCGTTCGCCGCGTCGACGATGCTGACGACGTGATCGACCATATCCGTGTTGCGCGCCACGATGTCGAGCTCGTACGTCACCGTGCCGTCGTAGTCGTCGGTGTTGAGAGACGTCGACGATTGCGGGAACACCAGATCGGCGGTGGACGAGCCGAGCGAGATCTGCGTCATCTCGATGGGCACGACGAGATCTACCGACGTCACCCCCGTACACGTGGCACCGTCGCCGCTGTAGCCCAGACGACAAACGCAGCGCAGGTCCCCGCCACCAACGTCCGTACAGGTGGCGTTGACGTCGCAGTCGCCCAGCGCGCCGGTGCAGCTCGCGAGCGGCGAGACCGTGACGTCGAGCGTGCGGGCCACGCCATCGCCGCACGCCCCCGAGGGAGTCACCGTCCACATTCCCGAAGTGGCATTGAGCGCGTAGCTCGCGCTGATGCCGTGCGTGCCTTGCCCGGAGGTAACACTGGCGCCGCTACCGCTGTAGCTCCAGGCGTAGCTCACGCCCGGCACGTCGGTCACAGCGTAAGCGACGCCGCTCGTCCCCGAGAAGACCGAGGCACTGCCGCTGATGCTGTTTGGTTGTGCCGGCACCGTGACCACGACCACCGCGAGAGAACGGGTCGAGCCGTCGCCACAGCTATTCGACGGCGTCACAGTCCAGCTCCCCGCCGTCGCGTCGCTCGCGTAGTCGACCGCGATGCTGTTCGTGCCCTGTCCCGAGACGAGGCTAGCCCCCGTGCCGTCGTAGCTCCAGGCGTAGCTCACGCCCGGCACGTCGGTGACGCCGTAGCCGACGCCCCCGTCCCCCGCACACACGCTCGCGCTCCCCGTGACGACGCTCGGCTGCGTCGGCACCGTGGCCACGACCACCGCGAGAGAACGGGTCGCGCCGTCGCCGCAGCCGTTCGACGGCGTCACCGTCCAGGTCCCCGCCGTCGTGTCGCTCGCATAGTCGACCGCTATGTTGTTCGTGCCCTGTCCCGCGGCGAGGCTAGCCCCCGTGCCGTCGTAGCTCCAGGCGTAGCTCACGCCCGGCACGTCGGTGACGCCGTAGCCGACGCCCCCGTCCCCCGCACACACGCTCGCGCTCCCCGTGACGACGCTCGGCTGCGCCGGCACGCCGGTCACGCTCACCGCCAACGTGCGCGACGCACCGTCGCCGTAGAGGTTCGACGGTGTCACACTCCAACTGCCCGACGTCGCATTGGCGGCGTAGCCGACGCTGATGCTGCTCGTCGCCTGCCCCGAGAGGATGCTCACCCCGGTGCCATCGTAGCTCCAAGCGTACGAAACACCCGGGACGTCGTCGACAGCATAGTTCACGCCGCTCGTCCCCGCGCACAGGGTGGCGTCACCGGCGATGACACTCGGCTGCGCCGGCACGAGGCCCACGATGAGGCGCGTGGTCAGGTCGTCGGCCCCCGCGTCGTTGCTGCAGCTCACGGTGAAATCCGTATCGGCCACGAGCGTCACGAGCGCGATGCCGCCGCTCGTGAGCGCGCCCACGTCGGGAGCGATCACGCAAGCGGGCGTGGGCACAGGGGTGTTGCTGTAGCTCCAGGCCCAGATGACGTCGGTAGCGACGCCGCCCACGAGCGTCGTCGGCTGCGCTGCGAAGTCGGCGAGAACAGGGGCCACCGCCGCGGCCGCCGTGGCAATCGCCGCCTCGGCCGTGTCCGAACCGGCGCCGTTCGTGCAGGTGAGAGTGAACGGCGTGTCCTCGGACAAGGTGACGCTGGCGCTCGCGCCCGAAGCGAGCTGCCCCACGCCGTGATCGATGACGCAGGTGGGATCTGGCATCGGCGTGTTCGCGAAGCTCCAGCTCCAAGTGATGGCCGTGCTCGTGTCAACGACGATGGTGGTCGGCTGCGCCGCGAAGCTGGCGATGACCGGAGCGACCGACCCGTGCGTCGACACCACGCGATCGCGGCAGGCGCTCGCCCCGACGGCCAGAATCCACGCACCTGCGACGCGGCGAACACGATCGGTGCGGCAACTCATGCTACCCCCTGACGAGTTGCCCCCTCCTGGGAGGGGGCAAACAAACGACTCTCCCCACCGACGGGTATACACCCAAATCGGCTCGCGGGCCCGCAGATCCGCGTCGGCCAGGTCTTCGAGAAGGTCATCGACGCGGTCCTCGGCGCCTACCGCATCATCGTCGGTGACGCCGGCATCTGGCACAACGGCACGGAGTGGGTGGGGAATTTCTGTGAGCAAGCGTTTGTCGAAGTCATCCGCCTTGCTATCCCACCAGCGTTGGGGCTAACGTCGATCGCGACATGACGAGCTACCTGCAGCAAGGGTGGTACGAGGGGTCCGGGCGGCGCGCGCTTCGCCAAGAGGTGGTCGATGGCGCGATGGACGTCGCGGGCCTCTTGTGGCGTGCACAGGTGCCCGCGAGCCTCGTCGGGCGTGTGGCCATGCAGGTGCGCGCGCTCATGAGCGCTGCCGACCCACGCATGGAGGGCGGTGCGCCCTTGGGTCCGCACGAGCAGGACATCGTGGGCGAGCGCCTCGGACGCTTGACGATCGACTATCCTGCGCTCGAAGCGGTCCTGCGCGACTTTGTACCGCACCTGACGAGTCCCCAAGATCTGTACGCGCTCTTTCTGCACCTTGTGCATGTGACGCGCATGATGCAGCTGCTGGCCCACGTGGCGTTGATGCGTGACAGCGTCGCGGAGGCCGCTGTGCAAGTGTCTGCCACGTCCAAGAAGGCGACCAAGAAGGCGACCAAGAAGACCTCGCGGCGGAGTCGTCGGTGAGGTGGCCGCTGGCGCTCGTGTGCTCGTGTGCCGCCGCCCTCGCCGTCAGTTGTAGCGAGCCCGCGCCGCGTGACGATACGCAACCGCATTACGACGTGCCGGGGATTGCCCTGCAAGTGCCCAATCTCCCCGGCTGGGAGCAGGATGGGACGCTCGCGCCCGTCGATCCGGCGGGCGGCGGGACGGTATTCCGTCTCGTGCGCTCGGGGGCGGTGGCGGGAACGCCGCGTATCAGTGTCATCGTCGACCCTGTCGGTGGCTCGCCAGCGACGCTGGAGGAGTTTCTCACCCGCAGTCTGCGACAGATGGCCGAGCTGGAGAAGCAGGGCAGCATCCATATCGATTTTGTCGATCAGCGCCCCGCGCGCGTCGGGCCGCGCACGGCGTACCGCGTCCGTCACGAGTACAGCGTTGGGCGCGGGGCCCAGCAGATGGCCATCACGCAGGTCGCGACCCTGCTCGTCTTGGACGGTCGCGGCGTCGCGGTCATCGCGGCTGGCCGCACCGAGCTGTTCCATCCGCTCGCGACCTCAGTGGAGAGCCTGCTCGCCGGGGTGGCGACCTCGACGCGGGCCATGCCGACCGTGCGGCCCCTCCCCGGCGCTCCGGTGCGGTCGCAACCTTTATTCGTCGAGCCGATTGATCTCGGCAAGGTCGGCGGCCGAAACTAGCGACCGGTTCCGCTCGACGGCGCGACGCGCAGCGTCACCTCAACGCCGTAGTGGTCGCTGAGCTCGGTCCGTAATGTGCCCCCGAGGGCCACGGGCTCGTGGAACACGAGGCCGCTCGAGACGACGGCGTAGCGCGCCGAGCTCGCGCGCGCAAAGACGTGGTCGAGGCGCGCCGCGTACTCGGTGGAATCGTACTGCTGCCGATAGAGCTCGTTGGTCGCGCCATTGGCGGTGAATGGCCAACCATCTGGACTGAGCTCGCCGTTGCGCATGGCCGTTACGTCGGCGAGGGCATCCTCGTCGGCTCGACCGGCGACGACGAGATCGTCAGCGTTGGCGTAGTAGGCGAACAGAGCATAGCTCATCGCATTGTTCCACCAGCCCGTGCTGCGCTCTCCGTCTGGGAGGAGCAAGTCGTTGCGCGGATAGTAGGGCGCGGCGTTGAAATCGCCGCCGATGAGCGTCAGCTGATGGCCGGGCGCAAGCAGCCCGATAGCGACACCGAGCTCGCGCGCCTCGAGCATGCGCGTGTGCCAGTTGCGGGGAAAGGCCAGCGTGTGAGTATTGGCGACGCCAATGCGGCCAAGGGACGTATGGGCAAAGCTCGTCCACTGATAGCCGCGCCGCATCTTGGGGCCCGGGAAGTACTCGGTCCAGTCCTGGGCTTGGTAGGCCTTGGCGTAGGTGACGATGGGCGTCGATGCATCGACGATGGAGGCTTTGATAAACGTTGCCAGGCCGTCGTTGTGCGTAGCGCGCGGGGTGACGCTCGTGCGGTAGCCGAAGCGCTCAGCCGCGGCGACAAACAGGGTCACGTCTTCGGGGCGCCACAGCTCTTGGACGAGCACGATGTCATACCCAGCTCCGAATAGCGCCTCGGCCAGGGGCACGCGGCGTTCCTCGAGTAAGGGCGAGCGCGCGTAAGGAAAGAGCCCCCAGAAGATGCGCGCATCGAGGAGCGCGAGGTTGAAGGTGACAAGGCGCAGCGTCTCCCCCTCGATCATGCGTGCCCGTGCCGCCGCCGCGTGCATCGCGGCAAGCCACGCGGAAGGATCGGGAGCGCTCGCCCACTGCAAGCTCTTCGCCTCGAATAGGTCGGCAACGCGCGCCGGTTGGCTCTCGAGCGCTTGCACGAGGTGCACGAGCTCGGTGGTCGTTGCCGGATCGCGCGCGTCCTCGACAGCGGCGCCAAGAGCCGGCACGCGCGACAGCGATGAGGCGAGCTGGGGATCGATGGCGCCAAGGTCCTGCATTTCGCTTTTCCCCCCGGGTCGCGTCACGTCAGTCGGGCGTTCCCCGCTGCAAGTGGCCAGCGCGACTCCCAACATGACGGTGGTTGCGTATTCCCCCCAGCGGCGCCGCTGCCACGTGATCATCGTGCGAGGTAACGACGGGCGAGCGCCCGCTGGCGCGTGTCGAGACCTTCTTCGGTGCCGCCGACCCACACGCGCTCGACGACGCTCGTGACCTCGAGGGGATCGCCCGACCACAGGACGAGATCGGCCCGATAGCCGGTGGCAAGCACGCCGTGGGTTGCGCCCTTGCCGAACGCTGCGGCTGGCGTTGCTATGATGGCGCGCAGCGCGGCGCCGTGTGGCAAGCCGTAAGCGACGGCCATGCCCGCTTCTTGCCGCAGGCGACGGATGTTCTGGTCTGCGTCCCAGGCGGAGATGATGAGCGGCACGCCGGCGCGATCGAGCAGCGTGGCGATGTCGTCGCGCGCGCCGAGTGTTTCAAAGCTCGCTGGCGCCTGAATGGACGGGCGCACGATCACCGGGACACGTGCGGCCGCGAGCTCTTTCGCGACGAGCCAGGCCTCGGCGCCCCCAGCAATGATGATGCGCAGCTTCTGCGCTTTCGCGAGCTCGATGGCCGCGA
>CAYHNK010000182.1:0-9391 GCA_964357695.1 uncultured Bdellovibrionales bacterium
CGCTCTGCGCTCATGGGGTGGCCCTCCCGGCCGAGAAAGATCTGGATGCGTCGGTGCACGTGTTCGGTGCGGTGGCTTCGTTCTTGCGGAGCTGACGGATGCGCGAGTGATCAGGAATGTCGTGGCGGCGATCGAGCGCACGACGGGGCCGCCGTTGTTGTTCGCTGCTGCGCGCGCACGCCGTGCTCACGCTTGACGTCAGGCGTCGAGCGTGGAGGAGTGTGTGTCGCGACCGCGTGGCGAGCGCGTCGTCGGCGTCGTGCGCACGAAACGAGGAGAGCAGACCACGTGGAATGGGCGCGAAGTTGTCGGTGAGAGCAAGGGTCGTGACCACGCGGCTGTGCATAGGCGCGCGTGGGGGTGATTGGAACGCTTATGCACTTGTGTGACTTTGAGAACGGCGACAGCGTCACGCGGCGGGCCGAGATCGAACGCATGGCGGACGTTGTCGCACAGAGCATCGACACGGGACCCATCGCCCCAGGAAAGCTCTTGGGGCAGGCCCCTCGCAGCTGACGGAACGTACCATGATCGAAGAAATCTCTGTCTCTACGAACGCGCACGACGCCTTCGTCGACGTCACCCGCGAGGTCGCGGCCCTAGTGCAAAAGAGCGGCAAGGACGAGGGCGTCGTGACGCTCTTCGTGCCGCACACGACGGCCGCCGTCACCATCCAAGAGAACGCCGATCCGCCGCTCAAGGCAGACTTGCAGCGCGCCTGGGAGCGGCTCTTTCCGTGGGAGGGGGACTACCGCCATGGCGAGGACAACGCCGCGGCGCACATGAAGGCGGCGATGCTGGGACCGAGCGTCACCGTCCCGTTTGCGGGCGGGCGCCTCGTCCTCGGCACCTGGCAGAGCATCTACTTCTGCGAGTTCGACGGCCCGCGCTCGCGAAGGCTCGTCGTGCGTGTCGGCGACTAGCGTCGATAGCCTCGAGGTTCGGCGCTTCGTCCACGAGATTGCCGCCGTCCCCGAGCTCGCGATGCGTGGGCCGCGGCTCGCCGAGCGCTTGCAGATGCTCGGCGGCGTCTCTGGCGCGTACCATCTCGAGGCGTTGATTCGCGGCGCGCTCGCCAAAGATCCGACGTGCGCCATCATCTACCGCTCCCTCGTCGACCCGGCGAAGACGATGGCCGCGCTCGGGGGCGACTGGCTCGACGACGTCTTCGCCGCGGCTCGGGATCTCGGGGCCGTCGCCGCCTCCCAGTGGATCTTGAGTCCGCAGCTCGCCTGGGAGCCGGACGCCTGCGACCAGGACCGCCTGGTTCACAAGGCCCTGCGCGAGCTGACCCTCGGTGAACGACGGGCGCACGCCAGGCGCGCCACCGGCGAGCTCTTGCGTCAGCTCCTCGGCGACCCAGACCCGAGCGTCGTCGAAAACCTGTTGCGCAACCCACGCACGACCGAGAGCGAGGCACTCGTCGTCTGCGCCCGTCGGCCGACCGTCACCGAAGCGCTCGAGGTGGTGCTCGTCGTCGAGCGCTGGGCGCGGCGCTACCGCATCCAGCTCGCGCTCGCGCGCAATCCGCATCTGCGGCCGACGATCGCGGTCAATCTCCTGCCGCTCCTCAAGCGCCGCGATCTCCTCACCATCGCGGCCGACGCGACGCTCGGGGCGCCGGTGCAACAAGCTGCCGCGACGCTCGCGGCGCTGCCGATGAGCGCCGATTGGGCTGCGTGGATGGACTGAGGTGGCGCCAGACGGCCGGGCGCGTATACACTCCCGGGCGCTCGGCGTCTACATGCTCGACGACGCGGGCGCACCGGTCTTCTGCGCGCTGCCTGCACCTACGAAGGGCGAGATCGCGCAGGTGGCCTGGACGGAGCGAAGAAGACTTGGCGCAAAGCCGCTGCTCGACGAAGGCGTGGCCGTGACGCCGAGTGCATTCGAGGTTGGCTTCGTGTCCGCGGCAGCCGAGCACTCACCCGCTCGGCGGGCTGACCGCCACCGCCACGTCGCGTGACTCGCCCGCGGTACCATCGTCAGCGTCATCGGCCGGCACCACACGGCAGCGCCACAGATCGCGCGCGCGCACGAGACGACTCGGTACCTGCGTGGAGCTCGCCGCGAACGGCTGCTCGACCCCATCGCGCAACCAGGTGTAGCGATAGCTGATGGCATTGCCGTCGGCGTCTCGCGACGATTCGACGATTTCGCACGTCAGCGGCGATCCGGCCGTCGGACGTAGCGGCGTCACCTGGACCCGCGGAGCCGTGGGCTTGGAGTTTTGCACCACGATCGACGCCTCCGCGGCGCCACCTGTCGCGCTACCGTCCTGGGGCGTCACGCGGCATTGCCAGCGCTGCCCGCGTCGGATGCTGCCCGCAGGTACGTGGCTCGGCTCGCTGCCACGCGGCGCTGTCCAGGGCTTGCCGTCGACGCGCCACTCGTAGCTATACGAGAGCGCATCGCCATCGGCGTCGGCGGAGATCTCGCGCAAACGACAGTCGAGCTCGCTCTCGGTCGTTGGTTCCGTGGGCTCGAGAACGACCTTGGGCATCGTCGGCGCACTGTTGACGATGCGCACCGCGGGGGAACGCGCAACGCTCGACGTCTTCTCGCCGTCGTACGCCATCATGTCACACGTCCAGGTCTCGCCCTTGTGTGTGAGTGTCGCGGCGAGCGTCTCCGCGTCTGCCGCTAGGTCGACGAGCGTGCCGTCGCGGTACCAGCGCGTCCGGTAGGTAAGGGGATCGCGGTCCGGGTCTGCCCCGGGGTGAGCGCGACGGCAGGACAGATCGTCAGTCGCGGTGGGCGCGGCAGGCTCGATCGACAGCTCGGGCGCGCTCGGTGCGGCGTTCTGCACCCACAGCTCGGCAATCCCCGCAGGCCCTTCCGACTCGCCGTCAAAGGCGACCACCTCGACCCGCCAGTGCTCGCCCTTGCGCGTATCCGTGCCCACGAGCGCCGACTTGCTGGTCGTCGGTGCGAACATCGCCGTGTCATCACGAAACCAGCGGTAGCGATGGGTCAACTTGTCCCCGTCCTTGTCGGTCGCCGCCTTGCTGATACGCACCGTCACCGTATCGATCACCGTGGGCGTGGTGGTGGTGAGCTGCACCTCTGGCGCGGACGGCGGTGAATTGACGATGAGAAAGCGCAGCGCCATAGGTGGGCTGTCGACCTCGCCATCGTTGGCGCGTACGACCAGCTCCCAACGTTCACCCTTGTGCGTGTCCTGGGGCACCAACGTCGCCTTCGAGTCGGTGAAACGCATGGGCGCAACGTTGCGCTTCCACACGTACTTGAGTCGCAGCGGGTCGCCATCGGCGTCAGTGGCCGCCGTGACCACGCGCGGTTCCACAGGCTCATCCGCAGCAAACTGGTAGCGGTCGAGGATCACCGCGGGCGCGGTCGGCGCGGTGTTACGAATGCGGGTCTCGGCGCGCGCCGTCGGGCCTGACTCCTCACCATCGAACGGCGTCACTTCGAGCTGCCAGCGCTCACCCTTGTGCGTCGCTGAAGATGGCACCTCGGGAGGGAATTCGACGGCCAGGCCATCGCGCAGCCAGCGATGCCGCAGAGTAATCACGTCGCCATCGGCATCGAGCGCGGGCTTGGTCACCGCCAACCGCAGCGGCACGGACGTCGTCGGCTCGGTCGGCCAGATGGCAATCGTCGGCGACTGCGGCGCAGAGTTCGCCACCTCGAACGTCAGCTTCGCAATGCCACCCGCCACCTCGTCGTCATGTGCGGTGACCGCAAGATCCACCCGCTGATGCTTGCGTAGCGCGCTCGCCGGCAGCTGCGCCATGGCAGCTGGCACGCTCAGCGCCACGCCGTTGATGCGATAATTGTAAGTGTAGCTCGCGGTGTCATTGTCGGCGTCGCGTGCCGGCTTGCGGATGACGACCTGGGCTGGGCCCGTCACGCGAACCGGCGCGGGCTCGACCGCAATCTCGGGCGCGAATGGGGGCGTATTGAGCACCGTCACGACCGCACTTGCGCTCTCGCCCTCCTCCTCGCCGTCGAAGGGGACGACGACCACGCGCCACTCCTCGTGCTTGCGGGTCGCCTTCGCATCGACGCTGGATTTACCCAGCCAAGCGTCGACGGGCGAGCCATTGCGCAGCCACAGCATGCGATACTGCACGACATCACCATCGGCATCACTGCTCGCCCCGGTGACCGTGACCTGCAACGGCTCCACGGTCGTGGGCGTCGCTGGCGTGAGCGAGATCGCGGGCGCCGTCGCTGGGGTGTTCTCGATTTCGATCGGCGCGGAGCGAAACAGTCGCGCTAGCCGTCCCTTCTCGCTGTAGGCGCGAAAGCTCGCCCCCTCTTGTAGCGTGTACTCCCAGCGCTGGTGCTTGCGCGTACGCGCCGCGGGTACCTCGCGCGCGTTGTTCAGCTCGACGACGGGCTGGCCATCGACGAACCAGCGGATCTGCGTATCGCGCTCCGCGTCACCGTCCAAATCGACAAAGCGGTAGCTCACACGCAGTGCGTCAGTCGTGCGCACCCGCTTGAGTGAGAAGGCGACCTCTTTGAAGCGCGCCGGGTTGGGCGCGTAGCGGCCGCTGTGGGCGGCGTCGTGACCGACCATCGGCCAGGCGACGATGGCTTCGGTGGCCTCCCCGCGCGCCTCGAAGCGATAGGCGTGCAACATGCCGTCCGTTGCCTGCGCGATGAGCTCGGGGAGGCCATCTCCATTCAGATCGGCGAGCGCCGGGGAGATACCCCACTTACCGCCAAGCTGCAGCGGGAATGGCTTGACGGGTCGACCGTGCGCATCGAGAAGAGCGAGGGCGCCGCCCTGGGTCACGAGCGCGAGCTCCGGCAAGCCGTCGCGATCGACGTCGCCCGCGGCGATATCGGAGACCAGGCGACCCCCGAGGTCCACAGGAAAGCCGTCGAGGGTCTTGCCGTGCCCGTCGAAGGCGTAGAGCTTGCCGTCCGCCGAGCCCACGGCACCGTCGAGCACACCATCGTCAGTGAGGTCGACGAGACTAACACCGCCATAGATGCGATACGCGGTGGCCAGCGGGAAGCCAGCGAGCGACTTGCCTCCAGCGTCGATGGCGTGCACTTTGAAGTCTTGCGAGCCGACGACGATGTCGAGCACGCCGTCGTCGTCGATATCGCCGATGGCTGGCACTCCGGCGGCGCGATAGGTCATCTTGTAGGGAAATCCTCGGCGGGCGCGACCCGTACGATCGACCACGTACACACCCGCATCCCCACCGACGGCGATGATTTCGAGGTTGCCATCGCCATCGAGATCAGCGACCGCGACGCCCGATTCGGCGCCCTTGCCAAGACGCGCGATGCGCTTGGCGCTGCCGCCTTCACCCGGAGCCACGGTGAGACTGCCCGCATCGGTGACCGCAACGAGATCACGGCGACGCCCCGAGGCTTGTGGCATGCACGCCAGGGGACCGCGCACAACGCCATCGAGCGGCACCGGGTACCCCGGGGCCATGCGGCCAGAGGCCGTGACGGCGTACAAACGTCGATCGGACCCGGCGACCGCGATCTCACTGGTGCCGTCTCCATCGAGGTCGCACACCGTCGGCGCCGCTTCGAGCATCAACTGCTGCGCGTCCTGAAGGTTGCGCAAAATCGCGGGAAAGCCCGGGAGCACCTGGCCCGCAGCGTCCGTCGCTGCCACGCCTTCGCCCGAGACCACAATGATTTCTGGGCGTCCGTCGCGTTGCAGGTCGGCCACCGTGACGCCACCGAGCGTCCCCGGCCGGCCGACGCGCGTCGGAAATCCCTCGATCTCAGACGACGCGGCACGGACGTTCTGTGTCGCCCCGATAAGAGCGCCCGTGCAGAGCAGCGCCGCGAAGCAGACGCCCGCAGCTCGACAGGCGAACGATGGGGTGATCACAGTTTTGCCGCAAGTCGCTTATTCGTCTCTCGCAGTCGCGAGCTCAGCACTTTGGCGATGTTGACGACCACCCACGTAAAGCCATTGCGGTAGTTCTTGGCGAAGCTATGCAGGTTCTCATTGGCGAGCTGCAAGAGCTTCGCCTCGGTGCGCGCGCGTACGGTGGCACTGCGATATTCTTTATCGATGAGCGACATCTCGCCGAAAAAGTGCGGTGGTCGCAAGGTCACAATCGGCGTCAGCGCACCGCTGGCACCCTTCTGTAGTACCTCGACCTCGCCTTCGGCAACGACATACAGGCAGTCACCGACATCCCCCTCGTGAAAGACGACCTCACCGGCACGATAGTCACGCACGCTAAACAGATCAGCGAGCATGCCGAGCTCGGCTGGCAGCAGGTTGTCAAACAGTGGTGAGTCGGCAAGGATCTCTCGCTTCGCGCCTACATTCACAATTCCCACCCTCCTACGCGTCACCTTGGGATGTATGCCCCGCGCGTCCCCCCACGGCACCCGGCCGGTGGTCGACGAAAAACGCCGCGAGCCGCGGGTCCTCTTCCGTGCCGTTTCCTACGTCCTCGGGCACGGGCTCGAGAAAATCGAGCCCCTTGGTGCGCTCGATCTGGTAGATGCGCAGCGCCGACACCTGGATGTTCAGGTGCTCGCGCTCATCCACGAGGGGAACGGCGTAGGCCTGGCGGACGTCGTCCTGACGGGGCCAGTAGAGAAAATCTCGCACGAGCGCGCAGCCAAAGGCTTCGCGTCCCTCGTCGAGCGTACGAGCAAGATCCCCCTCGAGCTGCTCGATACGTGTGTCGGTGGCGCTCGCTTCGTTCACGAGCTCACCGGCGCGCTGGCGCTCCGCGGTCGATCGGGCAAAGAGCCGTTCGGTTTCGTGACGCTGATGACGCACGCGGTACTCGTACTCGGCACGAGCCATGTTGGCCGTAAACAGCGTTGACCAAATTGCCTCGACCTGCTCCCAGAGAGCATCGCGGCGACTCTCCTCCGCGTGCTGGCGCTGCTGCGCGGCCTCCAGCTCGCGCGCCCGTGCGTCGATTTGGGACGTGATCTCAGCGAGGCGCGTGCCGATGCGCGCTGCTTCGGCGGCACCCTCAGGGGTCGCGGCCTTGCGCGCGGCATCAGCGCTCGTCTGCAAGTCCATCGCGCGCTGTCGTGCTTGCTCGATCTGTGACTCCAGACCGCTGACGACCTGCCAGGCATCGCTTGCTTTTTGCCGCTGCACCTCGAACGTGCTCAAGGCCTCAAAGGACTCGTTTTCGATGCGGCTGATCTCGGCGCGCGCCTGCTCCGCGGCATTCTCAAGCTCACCCGATTCGAACACCGACTCGTCGGCGGCCTGTTGCGTGCGCTCGGCGCGAAACCCAACCATGCTCGATTGTGCGAGCAGATCATCTCGCCGCTCGCGCGCATCCACCATCGCCTGGCGCAGGGTCACGTAGCGGCCAAACCACTCTTCGAGCTGAGGCGAGCGCAACAGCTCGCGGACTTCACGTAGGCGCCTGACCTTCATGACACACGCATCAGCCGGAGGGGGTGAAGATGAATGGGAAGTTGACCGTCACACTGCCACCATCGGGCGCGGGAAAGCGCCAGCGTTGTAGGCGACTGATGATGCACGAAGCCACGGCATCCGACCCCATGCGGTTGCTCGAGACGCGTGCGCTTTCGACCCGGCCGCTCGAATCGATGGTGAACTCGATTTCAATCTTGCCGGCGAGCGTGGGGCTACGTTTGAGCTCGCGCTCGTAACAGTCCTTGACCATGCGCATGCGCGTCTTGACGACACGCGCAATCGCCTCGGAATCAAGCGCACCGTCGACTTCCGGCGCCTCGGTTTCGACCGAGCCGACACGCGCCTCTTGCTTGCCACCGAGGCCTACCTTGCCACCACCCGCCGTCGCGAGTCCGCCGATCGATGCCGCCTCACCCGAGGCACCACCGCGTGTGGTGTGGGCGCCGCCCGCAGCTAGCTCGACGCCCGAGATACCCTCGAACGCGCTATCGAGATCTCCACCGAGGCCGCCTTCCGAGAAGACGTCCGCAACGGCGCCACTGCCAGCACCTGCGCCCACGGTGCCGAGAATTGCGAGGATCCCGCGGCCCGCAATCGACTTGCGGATCTCCCCGCGACGCTGCGCACGGGCTTTCTCCGCCGCCTCGGCGTTCGCGGGGTCGCGCTTGGACGCTTGTTTCTGCGACTGTTCCTTCGCGGCCGAGGCGTCGCCTTCCTTCTTCGTCTCGGGCTTTTTCGCTTCGAGCTTGCGCTCGGGCACGATCAGCTTCGCCCAGCGATCGTCCATCGTATCGAGTGTCAGCTCCGTGGGTAGCGGCGCGAATTGCACATAGACCATCACCGGCATGACCAACATCGTGGCGCCGATGAGAGCCAACACGAACGGCCAGTCCATGCTCTTGAGGATGCTGCCACGTGCCGCCAGCGGCAGCTGCGGCTTGCCGGGCTTGGGCGGCGGCACCACGAACTGGAAGATGAGCGTCACATCGCCGATCATCACCTTACCGCGGTGACTGTCGCTCAGCGGCAGATAGTAATAGTCACCGCGCCGCTTGAGCAGACCCTGCGCCTTGAGACCCGCGACATCGACCACGTTGTTGTCGATCGAGATCTTGCCGCGCATGCCCTCCGTCAGGACGAGCTCATAGGCGCCGCTGCGCATCGCGAACAGCTCATGGGTTCTGGGCAGACTCGGCTCGGGAATGACAAAGGTGTTCTTCGCGCCACTGCCGATGGTCAGTGACTCGCGTCGGCGCAGCCGTTGCTCCTCGATGACCTTACCATTCTGCACGACACAGGCGCGCAGGATCTTGCCGCCGGTGCGCGCAGCACGCGGCGTTTGCGTTTGACCCTGCCCTACTGCCGTGGAGGACATCCCCGAGCTCCCGAATCAAGAAACATCACACTTCAAACAACTTAGAACGGTTCGCTATCGATGGATTTGAGGATCTTGGGCACAAAGCTCTGCTTGAGATCCAGCCCTTCGAAATTCAAATTGCTCCGCTGTAGAATGTAAAACGCCTGTGGCTTCTGAATGCGCCCCTCAACCTTGATCGCCTCCAAGCGAATTACCTTGCGCGCTCGATTCGTCTGTCCCCACGCGCGTGGTGCTACCGCGCTCACGAGCAGCACAACGGCGGCAATCATAGCCGATCTAAGACAGGTTCGCGCAAGTACTTTGTGCCGCATGCATCACCCTCTCGCGGTCGCTAGTTTGCAGGCGTCGCGGCAGGTGCCGCCACAGGTGCAGGTGCCACCTCCTGCTGCGCCTTCTCCTGTGCATCTCGCGCGGCGCGCTCCTTGTCGCGCTCGATACGCTTCTCTTCGCGTCCTATCTCCTCGCTCGCGGTGGCAAGATACTCCTCGACGCGCCGACGCTCGTCACCGCTTGGAGCAGTCTCTTTGAGATAGCGTTGCAGGTAGTCCACGCACTTTTGGTACCTTGCCATTTTGTCCGTCTCGTGCACCGCGTTGTCTAGATAACGCACGCCGAGATTGTCGCGCGCATGACGGTCGCCC
>CAYHNK010000183.1:0-583 GCA_964357695.1 uncultured Bdellovibrionales bacterium
AACCTGCTTGCATTGCGGGCGGAAGATTAGACAAGGAGCCACCGCATGCTCAAACCGGCACCTCCAGCACAAGGCGTGGATCGACGTTCGGTCGGGTCCGTCGTCGCACACCAAGTCGCCACACTGCCGGAGAGTGCCCCGGATCCTGCCCGCGTTGCCTTGATGCTCAACCGCAACGCGCGCCAGGTCACCGACCGACTCGCACGTCGCATGGAGCGCCTCGTCGGCAGCGATCACGTCTTCTACTCGCGCTCCATCGAAGAGGCTGAAGCTTACGCGCGAGAGATCGTTCATCGCGGCTATGGCACGCTCATCTGTGGTGGTGGTGACGGGACCCTCGCCCGCGCCTCCAACTTGGTGCAGCAGTACGTCGACGAGTCGAACGCCTGGCGTCGGCAGCGCTTCGAGCGCTATGGCGACGTGCAGAATCTCCTCGCCGCGCCGCGATTCGGTTTCTTACGGCTCGGCACCGGCAACGCCCTGGCACCGGTGGTGGGGGGGCGGGGCCCCCCCGCGGGGGGGGGCCGGCGCGGGGGGGGGAAGGCCCCCCCCCCCGGCCGAGGGACCAGGAACGACCTACGAC
>CAYHNK010000183.1:593-9352 GCA_964357695.1 uncultured Bdellovibrionales bacterium
TTCCTTGCTCTCCCCGCGCGGCTTTTGGGTTTCTTCGGGCTCGCCCCCGCCACCGCCGTGGCCCGGGTGGGCGGGGCGCGCCGACCCCTGGAGGACGTACGACGGATCGTTGACTATCTGCCCGGACGCACGGTCAAAGTACCGATGATCCAGAGCGGCACGGAGCGCTTCTTCTTTGCCGGCATGGGCTACGACTCCGTGCTGCTCAACGACTACAACTGGGTCAAGAATCGCTTCCGCGGCCGCATCATGGAGCGCGTGCTGCATGGCCTGCCGGGCTACATCAGCGCGCTCGCGACGCGGACGCTGCCGCGCGCTGCTTTGGGTCGCGTGGCCCGAATCGAAGCACGCGTCATCAACCGCGGTCGCGCGTTCTACGTGGACCCGCGTCGCGGCGATGCGGTCACCGAGCTGCCCGCCGGGGAAGTCCTCTTCGAGGGCAAAGCGGCGCTCATCGGCGTCGGCACGACACCTTTTTACGGCTACGGCATGCGCATCTTCCCCTTTGCGAGCATGATGCCCGGCATGATGCAGCTGCGCATTGCCACACTCGGCCCCATCGCCTCCATCCTCAACCTGCCGTCGGTCTGGCGCGGTGCCTATCGCAATCCGACGCGCGTGCTCGACTTCCTCGTCGAAGACGTGGACGTGGAGCTCGCTAAGCCTTATCCGTTCCAGCACTCGGGCGATGGTCAGGGCGACGTCGATGCCCTGCATCTTGGCGTCTCGCATCACCCCCTCGAGCTCGTCGACCTACATCCACCCCGTCGTCTGAGCTAGGCAGTCGCCACCCGTCACGGCCGCCTCCCGGGCCGAGATCCCGCCCGCAATGAAAATAACAC
Source organism: uncultured Bdellovibrionales bacterium (assembly GCA_964357695.1). Classification (GTDB taxonomy): domain Bacteria; phylum Myxococcota; class XYA12-FULL-58-9; order XYA12-FULL-58-9; family CAYHNK01; genus CAYHNK01. Next base: position 1,436 of record CAYHNK010000183.1, read on the forward strand.
CTGCGACCCACCGCACCCTTGTTGACTCCGCCGCGATCATCACTTGCTCGCTCCTTGCGGTAGGCAACGCCATCGCAGTCCCGCCGCCGCAGATCCGTACGGCCTTTCCTGTACCGGATGCCCTGCGCAGCGCGGTGCAGTTCTGGGAAGAGATCTTCGTGCGTCACGCACGCGACACAGTGGTGCTGCACGATCGCGAGGACATGGGCGTCGTATGGCAGGTCGTCGAGCTACCGAAGGACGAGACCGGTGCGGTCATCGAGGCCCAGGTCGACGACTACCTTCTCACCATCAGCGACGAGCTGCGGCGACGACTCAAGCGCCTCGCCTTCGCAAGCCCGCGCGACCACGAGGACCACATTCTGCTCGCGTTGGCCGGCGGTGACGAGAGCCTCATCCGCGGCGCGTGGCAGCGCGTGCGTGCTCAGCGCGGCGTCGCCGATGCCTTTCGCGACGGACTCACACGTGCGAGAGAGCTGTTTCCCACCCTTGCGCTCATCTTGCAGGAGGAGGGGGTCCCTCCCGAGATCGTGGCGCTGCCGTTTGTCGAGTCGATGTACAATCCGCTCGCGCATTCGTCTGCCGGCGCTCGCGGCCTCTGGCAGCTCATGCCAGCGACGGCCCGCGGTCTCGGTTTGCGTGTCGACGGCGAGCACGATGAGCGCACCGACACCGAGCGTGCCACACGCGCCGCGGCACGCATCCTGTACAAGAACTACCAGATGCTCGGCAGCTGGCCGCTCGCCATCACGGCCTACAACCACGGTCCCTACGGCGTGCGTCGGGCGGTCCGCGCGGTCGGCACGACCGATCTCGTTGAGCTCATCGAGCGCTACCAGAAGTCTACGTGGGGCTTTGCCTCCAAGAACTTCTACGCGGAGTTCTTGGCGGCCGTGCACGTACTCGCGCACGACGACATCGGTATCGCCGAGCTTGCAGCCTCTTCGCAATCGCCCGATGTGGGCGTACAGTAGCCGTCGCGTTGGATCCTACGCTCAGAGGAGTCGACCGATGAAGATTGCCTCGCTGGAGAGCCACGCCTTGGCCGATGGACTGACCGAGGTCGAAATCGCGCACCTGGGCGATCTGTTCATTGAAGAGCGCTTCAACGCTGGCGATAGTCTCTTTGTCGAGGGCCAACCGTCGCGGGGTCTGGTCTTCGTAGCGCGCGGTAGGATGCGCGTCGTCATGCGCGGCCACGAGGCGCGTGAGCACACACTCGTCGAGCTCGTCGGTCCGACGGTCATTGGCGAAATGGAGATCGTCAGCGGCCACCCGAGCATGGCGAGCGTCATCGCCGAAACCGACCTCGTAGCGCACACCTTGTCGCACGCTGCCTTCGCGGCCCTCATTGATTGCGGCGACATTGTGGGCGGCAAGATCCTACGCAACATCGCCCGCGTCATGGCCCGCCGTGTCGAGCAAACCAACGCCCGCCTGCTGTCGCTGCTCGATCCGGGCCAAACCCACGCGCTCGAGTCCCTCAAAAAGCACCTCATCACCGAATGGAAGAGCTAGTCCGTGCAACGACTTCGTCTACGCCGTCTCACCCTCCGGGAAGGATTGCAGCTCGCCGCCGCGGGCGTCGGCGTGTCCCTCCTCGCGCTCATCGCCTTGTTCGCCTACCTCAGCTTCACGGTCCCGACCATTCGTACGCTCGCCGACTATGCGCCCAAAGAGACGACTCGCATCTACTCGGATGACGGCTACCTCGTGGGGCAGCTGTACAACGAGCGTCGCACGGTGGTGCCTTTTTCGGCTATCCCACCCCACGTCGTGCGCGCTTTTCTCGCCGCCGAGGATGCCAAGTTCTACGAGCACGGGGGCCTGGACTACTTTGGTATTTTCCGCGCCGCCATCAAGAACCTACGACCCGGCGCCCACCTGCAGGGTGCGAGCACCATCACGCAGCAGACGGTCAAGACGCTCATTCTCGGACCGGAGCGCTCGTACTGGCGCAAGCTGCGGGAGGCCATTCTCGCGCGTCGTCTCGAGCAGCTGCTGAGCAAAGATGACATCCTGCATATCTACCTCAACCAGATCTATTTCGGCGGCGGCGCCTATGGCATCGAGGAGGCCGCGCGCACGTATTTCGGCAAGGCCGTGGGCGACCTGACACTCGGCGAAGCCGCCATGCTCGCGTCGGTGCCGAAAAATCCCTCCAAGTACGCCCCCACCGGTGACTACGAAGCCGCACGCGGACGGCAGTCGTACGTGCTCAACCAGATGCTCGGCAACGGCTGGATCTCACCCGACGAGCTCGCAGCGGCGCTCGCCGAGCCGGCGCACACCCCCGGTGATGCGTCACCCTATCTCGGCCGGGCGCCCCACTACGTCGAGCACATACGTCGCGAGCTCGTCCTTGCGCTGGGCGAGCAGGTGGTGCTCGAGGGCGGACTGACGGTGTATGCCGGCATGAGCGCCACGGCGCAGGTTGCCGCCCAGCAGGCCGTGCGCACGGGACTCGAGCAGCTCACCGAGCGTCAGGGCTTTCCGGGGGCGAGACTACGCATCGAGGTCGACCGGTTGACCCGTTATCGTGATGCACTACACGCGGCCTTTGACGCGAAGGCTCAACAGGCGAGCCGCACGCGCGCGGCCGTCGGCATGAGCCCGGTGATGTGGGATCTGTCGCAGATGACGTTGGAATCGCTCACCAGCGAGGTTGCGGTACGCGACGCCGTGGCGCTGACGCCGCTTGTCATTGGCACGCGCACGACGGCATTGGTCGTGCAGGTCGACTCGGTCGAAGATCAAATTTGGGTCGATCTGGGTGGTGCGCAAGGACAGATCCCGTGGGAGAGTCTCGAGTGGGCGCGGCGCTTTTCGCCCACGGCGTGGACACCACCACCGCGTGACTGTGCCGATGTGGTGCGCCAGGGGGATCTGGTGGCGGTTGAAGTCACCGCCATCGAGCTACCCCCCGATGAGCCGACCACGCAGCCACGCGTCACGCTGGCCCTTGTGCCCGTGCCACGCGCCGACGCGGCGCTCGTCGCCCTCGACCCGAACACGCGCTACGTGCGCGCCCTCGTCGGTGGCTACCATCCTGATCCGGGCGGCTTTAATCGCGCGACGCAAGCGCTGCGACAGCCGGGCTCTGCCTTCAAGCCTATCCTGTACGCCGCCGGCATCGCCCAGAAGGCCATGACCCCTGCGACCACCTGCGCCGACACGCCTATCGTCATTCGCGATCCCTGGACGGGCAAGGCGTGGAAGCCGGAGAACTACGAGGACGGCCGCTACGACGGCAACATCACCTACCGCACGGCCCTCAAGAAGTCGAAGAACACCTGTTCGGTCAAGCTCATCGAGAAGCTCGGTCCCGATGCCGTCATCGACATGGCGCACGCCATGGGCATCTCGGCGCCCCTGCCGCACAACCTCACGCTCGCGCTCGGCTCGGGCGACGTCACGCCGCTCGAGCTCGCCAACGCCTACGCCACCATCGCCGCTGGGGGAGCCACCGCACCCGCCCTCTTCGTGCGCAAAGTCGTCGATCCACACGGCTCGGTACTCCTCGAGAGCCGCACCGAGCCCACCGAGGGCCTTTCCGCTGCGGTCGCTTTCGTGCTCACCGACATGATGCGCTCAGTCGTCGAAGACGGTACCGCGATGCGCGCGCGCGTGCTCGAACGCCCGCTCGCCGGCAAGACCGGCACCTCCAACGAGTCACGTAACCTATGGTTCTCCGGCTTCTCTCCCGAGCTCGTCGCCACCGTGTGGGTGGGCTTTGACGACAACACCTCACTCGGGCGCGAGACGGGCGGCAGCGCAGCTCTGCCCATCTGGATTGATTTTATGCGCGCGGCGCTCGCTGGCGTACCGCCCCGCGACTTTCCCATGCCTCCCGGCGTCGTACGCGTGCGTGTGGATCCGGCGACGGGTCGGCCTTCCACCGCGACCGAGGCCATCGATGAGGCCTTCGTCGAGGGCACCGAGCCCGAAGATCGCACCGAAGAGCTCCCGAGCATCTACATTCAAGACGACGCCGAGCCACTGTCGGGGCCGCTGCGACGTCGTTAGTAAGGAGTGCGTCGTGCGATCGAGCGCCCGTTCCGTCGTTGTCGCACGCCTGCTGCGGCACATCGTCGCCGACGCGCACGCGCCGACTCACGCGTTGTGCTCGCCCATGGACGGCTCGCTGCTCGCACACGTGCCCCACGTCAGCACCGAGGCGGTGTGTCGGGCCGCCGCTACGGCTCGCGCGGCGCAGCGCGCCTGGACGAAAACGTCACTGCGTGAGCGGGCACGCGTGCTCATTCGCTTTCACGACCTACTGCTCGCGCGACGCGAGGAGGTCCTCGACCTCATTCAGCTCGAGACCGGCAAAGCGCGGCGCGATGCTTATGAGGAGGCGCTCGATGCTGCCATCTGCGCCCGCCACTACGCCTATCACGGCGCGAGCATTTTGCGCCGCCAGCGACGACGCGGCGTCATTCCCGGACTCACCGCCACCTGGGAGCAACACCTGCCGTTCGGTCTCGTCGGCTTTATCTCGCCGTGGAACTACCCACTCAGTCTCAGCATCACCGATATCCTACCGGCCTTGCTCGCCGGCAACGCGGCTCTGCTCAAGCCAGACCAACAAACGCCGCTGACCGCGCTTTGGGCCGTCGACCTGTTGGTTGAGGCGGGTCTTCCTTCCGGACTCATCGCGGTAGCCACCGGCAGCGGTCGTGAGCTCGGACCCACGCTCATCTCGCAAGTCGACTTCATTTGCTTTACCGGCTCGACGGCCACCGGTCGACTCGTCGCGCGACAGGCAGGCGAGCGGCTCATCGGCTGCTCACTCGAGCTCGGGGGCAAGAACCCCCTCATCATCTTCGATGACGCCGATGTCAATCGCGCCGTGGAAGGTGCCGTACGCGCCTGCTTCTCCAACACCGGGCAGCTGTGCATTTCGACGGAACGCGCCTATGTGCAGCGCGGCCTCTATGACCGCTTTTCGCGTGCGTTGGTCGACCGCACCGCGCGTCTGCGCCTCGGCGTGGATTTCGATCCGGACACCGAAATCGGCTCGCTCGCCTCTGCCGAACAGCTCGCAAAAGTCACCGACCACGTGAGCGGAGCCGTCGCCGCTGGTGCCCGCGTGCTCGTGGGTGGACGTGCGCGTCCTGATCTCGGCCCCTTGGTCTACGAGCCCACCGTGCTCACGGGCGTCACGTCCGACATGGCAGTCTATGCGGACGAGACCTTCGGTCCGGTCGTCGCGCTCTACCCGTTCGACACGATCGACGAGGTCGTCGCTGCCGCCAACGCTTCGCCCTACGGCTTAAATGCCAGCGTCTGGAGCCGCAACACTTACGCAGCCATGGCGCTCGCCGGCCGCCTCCAGGTGGGTACGGTGAACATCAACGACGCCTACGCGGCCACCTGGGGGTCGGTCGATGCGCCCATGGGTGGCATGAAGGACTCGGGTCTGGGCCGGCGTCACGGCGCGGTCGGCATACTGAAATACACTGAAGCGCAAACGATTGCGGTGCAGCGCCTGCTGTCCATCGGCGCACCACGCGGCGTGCGCGAGATGACTTACGAGCGCGTCATGGGGTGGTTGATGCGTCTGCTGCGCTACTTGCCGGGTTTGCGCTGATGGAGCATGGGAAAGGCATGTCACTGCATCGCTACCGACGTTTCGCCTGGTTCGCCCTCGCCTTCACGCTCTTCGTCATCGTCTGGGGCGCTTTCGTACGCGCCACTGGGTCCGGTGCCGGGTGCGGCAATGACTGGCCTACCTGCCATGGGGCGCTCATTCCCGAGACGAGCAGCGCCGCGACGTTCATTGAGTACGTCCATCGCGTCACCTCGGGCCTGGCGTTTCTCGTCGTCGTGGCGCTCTGGCTCACCTCGCGTGCGCTCCTGCCCCGTGGCCACGCGGGGCGTCGCGCGGCAGGCGTTGCCGTCTTGTTCATGGTCACTGAATCCGCGGTCGGAGCGGCGCTGGTACTGCTCCATCTCGTCGCGGACAACAGCTCGCTGGCTCGCGCCGGATGGATGGCGCTGCACCTCGCCAACACCAACGTGCTGCTGGCCGCCTTGGCCCTCGCGGCGACGTGGGCAACGCCCGAGCCCCTCGCACGCCCGGCAAGCCATGATGGTGACGCGGGCAAGATCTGGTTCTTCGTGCTGCTCAGCCTGCTCTTGTTGGTCGGCATCACCGGTGCCATCACCGCGTTGGGCGACACGCTATTTCCCGCCGCGTCGTTGCGCGAGGGCCTGCAACAAGACGTCTCACCTACGGCCCACCTGCTCGTGCAAGTGCGCGCCGCGCATCCACTCGTCGCCATCGTGACGGCTCTGCTCGTGCTCAACGGTGCGCGACACATGCGCGCGGGTGCCACGACGCCTTCTGCGGGCAAGCGCTACCCCCTGCTGGTGGCGCTCGTGGGACTGCAAGTCGTCGGTGGTTTCGTCAATCTGCTACTGCTCGCGCCCATCGCGCTGCAGCTTGCCCATCTCCTGCTGGCGGATGTCGTTTGGATTGTTCTTGTCCTGCACGGCGCGCCCCTGCTGTGGACGTCGGCGCCCGCGCACGTGGCGGGGCGACCCACCGATGCCTAGGCGCGCGACCTCGTCACCAAAGGCTGCGCGCAACCGCGACATCGCCGGCGCCGCGAGATAAGCGCGCTGGGTGTCACTAGGCAGAGCCCGCACGAGCTCGCGACTTCGCTCCATGGCGAGCGTCAGCTCCTCAATCGACGCGTCACTGCCCGATTGTGCCACCCCGAGCCAGGTGCGCAGCTCGATTTCGAGTGGCACAAGCCCGAGCTCGCGCGCCCGCGAAGCCGCCTCACGCACACGCGCCACGGCATCCTCGCCAGCGTCCGTCTCGTCATCCACCTGCGCGCGCAGCGCCAACGCAGACGGCCACAGATGGGCGAGCGCGCCGCGGTCAACCTCCTCACTGAGTCTCGTCGCGAGCTCGCTCGCCTCGCGGGTACTCCCGAGCACCAGCGCCAGCTGCCCTGCGTGCCGGAGCAAGAACGCGCGATCGCTGGGATCCTCAAGCGGGGACAACAGCTGCGCGACACGTTCGAGTAGCACGCGGGCCGGCGCGAGGTCCCCTCGGATCTGAGCCAGCGTCGCATGGAGAGCGGGTACCTTCGCCGCAACCGTCGGATTGTCCAGGCGCTCGGCGAGCGGCTGGACCTTCGCAAGGAGAGCCTCCGCGCCAGCGTGGTCACCGACCTGGGCAGCACCGACGGCCAGCTCCAGGATCGAGGCCGCCTCCGAAAGGACGTCGCCGCTCGCACGCGCGGCCCGACTCGCCTCTTCGAGCGCTCGCACGGCGCTCGCATACTGTCCGAGCAGCAACCGCACGGCGTCGATGTGATGGAGACAGATACTCTCTTCAGCACGAACACCGACGGCGCGAACGAGCTCGAGACTCCGCTCGTAATGCTCGATGGCGTCGAGCAAGTCCCCCACCCTCAGGCTGAGGTTACCCATTTGCCGCCTGACAGCGGCTTCCAGCAGCCGATCGCCTGCGGCCCGCGCTGCCTGCTGCGCGGCCAACAGCGCGCGACGGGCGGCCCGTGAGCGACCTGCACGAATAAACCCGCGCGCAAGGACTCCGGTCGCCTCGGCAACACCATGCGCATCGTGGCGCTCGCGTGCCCGTCTCTGGGCCTCCCGGGCAAACCGCGCCGCACGGACGAATTGGGCTCGTCGGGTGGCGACGAGTGATACATCGAGCAGCAGGCGCAGTGCCAAACCCGCGAAACCCTCCGCCTCGGCCCGTCCCAGCGCCTCGAGCAGCTGCACCTCGGCCAGCTCACCTTCACCGCGCTGACTGTGTACGAGCGCACGCAGACGCGCCGCCTCGATCTTCGACGCGACGAACGGCTCGTCGGTCAACATGTCGATCGCCGCGTCGGCGTGCGCCTTCGGGAGAATGTCCCGGAGGTTCCGCTCCAG
>CAYHNK010000184.1:0-9329 GCA_964357695.1 uncultured Bdellovibrionales bacterium
TTCGCCACCGCCGTCGCAGCGCTCGGAGGGGTGCGGGCAGCAGCTCGCGCACTCGACGTGGCGCCATCGTCGGTCACGCGGTGGCTGTCCGGGTACAACGCGCTACCCCCTGACGTCGCTGTGACAGCGCACCAGGCCGTGGAGAATCGTGCCAAGCCAGCGGCATTGCAGCCAAATGTGGCAGATTCGGAGGGGCTGGCTAGTACGCCTGTGACTGTTGCGCCAATCCACTATAGGCATCAACAGTCCCTCTCTCTATAAGCAATTGGCGCAACACTTATCAACAAGCGTTTCAGTTCGGCCATGAAGTATGCCAATGCTTTCGCCTCGGATGAGCGACTACGCGGGAGGCAGAGCATGAGCATCTCCGACAACCGGGAGCCGGCGAAACCTGTCGCTCGCGCGGGTGCGCCCGAGCTCGCCGCGACCAAAGTCACCGAAAACGCGCGCGCGCAACAGCCGCCAGGGTGGCGCTTCGAGCACGCCGGGCGGGAGCGTCAGGTGCCAGGCAGACGCTGGTACGACGCCCGCCGTGAGGCCGCCAAGGGCCTCGGGTGCTCGGAGCAGGACTGCGCCACGGTCGAGGGGGCAAAGCGCGCGAACGGGACTGCGACGGGGCGAGAAACTGGAGGTGGGCGATGATGTGCTTCAACCACGGCCACACCGAGCCGTGTCCGCTATGCACCGAACCGGTGCGCAACATCCACGGCAGGTGCAACGAGACGATCGGACGCGCAGCAGACGAGCTCGCGCGCCATGACCGCGACCACGCCGAGCGAACCCGACGCCTCGCCGACGCCGAAGCCCGCATCGCCGAGCTCGAGCACACGCTGTCCGAGATGAGCCGCACCAGGCTCGGGCGCCGCGTCGAGGATGCTGACGACCTCGCTGACCTGCGCCAGTTCGCCGACGGCGTGCAGGCCGGGCTCGGCACGCGCGTCGAAGACGGCACGCCACTGCGCCAGCGCCTCGAACGGCTCGCGCTGCACCTGGCGGCACTCGTCGCGGAGCGCGACCGCCTGCGGGAGGCCGTGGCGCGAGCCGCCGCGGAGCTCAGCGATGCCGACGTACGCGTGATGACCGACCGCAGCGGCAAGGTGATCGGGGTGGTGCGATGACGGCGCTCGAGTGGGTCGCCGTCGCACTGGCCGCGCCGGTCGTGGCTCTGCTCGCGCTGGTCTTCGTCGCACTCTTGCTCGAGATCGTCGCCGACTTCGTGCGCGCCGTCAGGCGGCCCAGCACCCGATGTGGAGGCACCCGTGGCTCGAAGTGACCACTACGTCCGCGAGAATGCCGAGCTCGTGTGGTTCTTCCGCGACGCGGCGTGCGCGCTCGGCGCCCGGGCGCTCCCGCTCGCCGAAGCCGGCGAACACGGCGTGGCCTTCGAGATGTCCTTCGGCATCGCGTTCGAGCACGGCGGACAGCCGTCGCCGCCCCCGCCGAGCGCTCGCGCGCAGGCAGCGGCGCGAAAGCAGGCGCTCTGTAGGCGAGCGTTCCTGCTGCTCGGCTCGAACGAGCAGGCGCTACTCGAGTGCGCCTATGGCGAGTCGACGCGGCTCGAGCCCGAGCTCGTGTCGCGTCACGGCGTAGCTGCAGCGGTCGTCAGGCGCGTCGCGCTGCACTCGAGCGACAAGAGCCTCTGCGACCGCGCTGTGGCCGCCCTGCAGGCTGCGCAGGACCGCTACGAGGCCATCCGCCACGTGCATGGCATTGGCGACAAGCTCGAGGTGGAGGCGGCCGCGCGCTCCGGGCAGGCGCGCCGCGCGTGCTTGCTCGAGTCGCTTCGTGGTGGGAAGGCAGACCCGCGCACCAGGGCGCGGGCGCAGCTCGAGGAGCTGGCCGACGTCATGCGGCGGGCCATGGGGGGGCAGGGAGCATGACGTCAGCGAAACCACGACTCTCGGCACCCCTTACGCTGCGCGAGCTCGCCGTGGAGCTCGGGTGGCCAGACCCGAGCCGCGTAACGAACCTCCGCCGACTGCGGCGACTCATCGTGCGCCGAGAGCGATCGCTGCGTGCCAATGGGCACGATGTCACGATCTGGCACTGCGCCGGAAAGCGCAGCCCGGGACACGTCACACTCGCGGAGTTGCTTGGATGGATGCCTGAACTACGAGAGAAGGACTCGGCGATCGTCGACGCAGTCCGCGAGTCACAGGAGGTCTTGAGCGACACGCTCGAAGAGACGCGGGCGAAGGTTCACCTGCTTGCGGAGCAGCTCTGGAAGCTCGACCGGCGCGTCTGCGCTGTCGAGGCGCGGAGGACGGCATGACCGCGAAGCGCGCCAAGCGCTCGGCGCGTAAGCCGTGCTCCCACTGCGGCTTCCTCGACGGCAAGCAGGTCGGGCGCCGCGGTGTGACCAAGCTCACACAGAGTTTGCAGGATGCCGTCGAGCGGATGCTGCTCCACGGCAACTACCTCGAGACGGCCGCGCTCGCGAACGGGGTCTCGCGACACCTGTTGCTCGACTGGCGCAAGCGCGCCGAGGCAGGCGCCGAGCCTTACGCCGGCTTCTGGGACACCGTGGAACGAGCAATGGCGCGCGCAGAGGCCGACATGGTCGAGACGCTCAAGAGCACGGGCGCCGACCCGAAGGGCGCGGCGAGCGGCGCGCGCTGCATCGAATGGCTGCTCGAGCGGACGCGCCGCGGCCGCTTCGGCCCGTCGCTCAAGGTCGAGGTGGAGGAAGCGAAGGAGACGCTGCTCGATGTCTGCCAAAGGGTACTTGCGCCAGGTGATTTCGCCCTCGTCATTGCGGCACTGGAGGACGACGGTCCAGCGCTACCGCGCGAAGCACGGCTTGGCAGTGGCTGACCGCACGACCGAAACCGAGCGCTGGCGCCTCGACCCGTCGGCGTACTTCCGCGAGGCCCTCGGGCTCGAGCCGTGGTCGAGGCAGCGCGACATCCTGAATGCCGTGCGCGACCACGACCGCATCGCCGTGCGCAGCGGACACAAGGTTTCGAAATCGACGAGCGCCGCGGGCATCGCCCTGTGGTGGGCCCACACGCGCCCCAAGGGCGGAGTCATTCTCACGGCCCCGACGGGGCGCCAGGTCAAGCGCATCGTGTGGCGCGAGCTGCGTCGCCTCGCGGCCACGGCGCGCGAGCGAGGAGTCGACATCCCAGAGCCGCCGCTCGATCCTGGCACCGGCCTGCAATGGGACGACGGGCGATTCATCTTCGGGTTTAGCACGGACAACACCGAGAACATGGGCGGCTACTCGGGCGCCGAGCTCCTGTTCATCGTCGACGAGGCGAGCGGCGTGGCAGAGGAAATCTTCGAGGCCATCGAAGGCAACCGCGCCGGAGGGGCGCGCCTGCTCTGCCTCGGCAACCCAACGCAGCCGGCAGGGACCTTCGCCGACGCGTTCGGTCGGCACCGCGCCGGCTGGCACACGCTGCACGTGTCGAGCGAGGAGAGCCCGAACGTCACGGGCGAGGCGGCGATCCCAGGACTCGCGACGCGCGACTGGGTCGAGGAGAAGCGTCGCGACTGGGGCGAGGATTCGCCGCTCTTCCAGGTCCGTGTGCGCGGCAACTTCGCCGACGCGTCCGACGCGTGCGTGATCCCGCTCGGGCTTATCGAGCGCGCGATCGACCGGTGGGACGCCGAGGACGTGGAACGCGCTCGCACGAGCGCCGATGATGCGCGTCGGCTCGGTCCGCTGAATCTCGGGGTCGACGTGGCGCGCTTCGGCGACGACGACAGCGTGAGTTGCGCCGTGCGCGGCGACCACGTGCTCGAGCTCGTCGCCCGCAACGGCTTCGCCGAGGAGGCCGTTGCTGGGCTCGTGCTCGCTCAGGCGCGCGCCTGGCGTCACCGTGGTGAGCCGCCGCCGCGCGCGAAAATCGACACCACGGGCGGCAGCGGGCTCGGAGTCGCGAGCATCCTGCACCAGGCGCCAGACCTGGTCGAAGTGGTCGAGGTGAGCGCGTCGGAGCGCGCGAACGCGGAGGACGAATACCCGAACCGCCGCAGCGAGCTCTGGTTCGCGACGCAGCTCTGGCTCCGCGAAGGCGGCGCCATCCCCGACGACGAGCGCCTGTGCGGCGACCTCGTCGCGCCGCACTACGGCTTCGACGCCCGGGGCCGTCGGCAGGTCGAGAAAAAAGAGGACTTCAAGCGCCGCCTCAAGCGCTCGCCCGATCGCGCGGACGCGCTCGCACTCGCGGTGTATGCCCCATGGTCGCAGCCGCTCGGTGCGAAGTTCGGATCGCCGCAAACCCGCTGGGGCGCAGCGGCAGGGCGCACACGCGGCTTCGGGTAGGCCACCCTAGGCCACCCTAGGCCACAAATTGCGACGCAGGGTGTAGACCACACGCGCGCCAAGCCACGTCCGGCGCACGCCAACACGCAGGAGCATTCGCCATGGGTTCCCCTCGATTCGGTGATTTGGTCGCCCGGGCCTTGAAGGGTCGCCACGCTGCCGCGACGGCCACCACCGCCACGCTCACGGCGCTTCCGGCCGACCACGAGAGCCGCATCGACGGGTCGGCGACGACCGTGCTCGCGGATTCGTCGCTGTGGGTCTTCGACGCCGAGAGCGTCGCTGGCGCCAGTGCCACCGTGCTCGTGCCGGACGCCGGGAGCGGCCGGTACCTGAAGCTCGCCGCCGCCGCTGGCACCACGGCCGCCGACCTCGTGACCGTCACCGACGCTGGCAACTTCACCGCCCAGATCGAGGTCGAGGCCCTGACGCAGGAGATCCTGCAGCACATCAAGAGCGTCTCGGCGGCATGCGTGCCGCTCGAGCTCGACAGCTGGCGCGAGGTCGACGCCGGCGGCGACTACGCGAACATCGCTGCCAACGGCGGGGTACTCGCGAGCGACACGACTCCCATCCTGCGCGCCGACGCGGCGGAGAGCGTCGAGATCAGCTGGGCCACCGGGAACGTCGACCCGATCCAGCGCCAGTTCATGGTGCCTCCGAACGCGGACGATACGGCCGACGCGACCATCGAGCTTTGGGTCTACTCGGGCGTCACGGACGCCGCGACCTTCACCGTCGAGACCAGTTGGGACGGCGGCGCCAAGGTCACCGACTCCGCGAGCGACGCCGGCACGAAGAGCGCGACGGCGCACAAGATCACCGCGACGATCGCCGCGGCCGACATCCCCGTCGGGGCGACGCGCTGCACGCTCTGCCTCGTGCCGACGAACGCGCACGCGGCCGACGCCTACCAGCTCGTAGGATCGCGCGTGCTGTTCAAGGGCACGGCCCTCGCGGCCTGAGGGCCGAACCGGTGAGCCTCTTCTCGCGCATCGCGGCCGCATTCACGCGGCCGCGCGTTGTCGTCGGCGGCGGCGTCATCGGCAAGCTGCCGTTGTGGCAGCAGTACAGCCGCATCGGCGGCAACCTCACCCCGAGCGACGTCTCGAGCATCCTGCGCCAGGCGGACGGTGGCGACTGCTCGCGCCTCGTCGAGCTCGCGAACGAGTGCCGGCAGAAAGACGGCACGCTCCACAGCGTTCTTCGGACGCGCGAGATGTCGCTATCGGCGCTGCCGTTCGTGGTCGAGCCGTACACGGACGAAGGGGCCGACCCCACGCCACGCGACAGCGACGTCGCGAGCTTCGTCAAGGCCTGCATCTCGGACCTGTGCGGCGACGGCCAGGACACGGTGGGCTTCGAGGAGCTCGTCGCGCACCTGCAGAGCGGCATCTACCACGGCTTCGCCGACGCTGAGACGCGCTGGCAGAAGCGCGACGGCGACATCGTCCCGGAGGCCTTCGCGCCCATCGACGCGCGGCGATTCTTCTTCCGCAACTCCGACGGGCGCCTCGTGTTCGTAGACGGCGCCATCCGCAGCGCCTACTCGAGTGCAGGCATTGACCTTCCGGGCACGTACCCCGGGCAGTACATTCAGCACCAGCCGCGCGAAATGGGCGACGTCCCGGCGCGCGAGGGCCTTTCCCGCCTGCTTATCTGGCCCGCGCTCTTCCGCAACTGGAGCGTGAGCGACTGGATGAAGTTGGCGGAGCTGTCGTGGAAGCCCTGGCGGCTCGGCAAGCTCAAGAAGGGAGCGGGGCAGAAGGACCGCGACAACCTGCTCGAGATGCTCGAGTACCTCACGAGCGCCGGCGTTGCCGTCTTCAACGACGAGGTCGCCGAGCTCGACATCCACATGCCGCAGCAGGGGTCGAGCGGCGGGTCCAGCAGGAGCAACCACGCCGAGCTCTGCGCGTTCATGGCCGCCGAGATGGCCAAGGGCGCGCTTGGGCAGACGCTCACGACCGAGCAGGGCGACCGCGGATCGCAGTCCCTCGGACGCGTTCACGACGGCGTGCGGCGCGACATCCGAGCCTACGATGCGCAGCAGATGAATGGCACGCTCCGGCGCCACCTTGTGGCTCCGGTCGTGTGGCTCAACTACGGCCCGAGCACGAAGCTGCCGAAGACGTACTTCGCCACCGACGAGGCCACCGACCTCGTCAGCTTTGGCAATGGCGTCAAGGCGCTCAAGGACGCTGGCCTGCGAATCCCCGCATGCTGGGTCTACGACGTCGCGGGCATCCCAGAGCCGGGCGATGACGAGGACGTCCTCGGCGAGGTCGATGTGGATTTGAAGGCGATCGATGCGCCTTCGCCCGCCGATCTCCCGGTCACGGACGCCGAGCCCGTCGCTGATGCAGAGCCGGCTCCCGCCCCGCCCTACGCCCAGCGCTCCGCCGCTCTCCTCGCCGACCTGCGCGAGCTCAAGGAGCTCGGCCTCACCGCTGACCGCGAGGCGCTCGCGCGCAAGCACGGCTTCGATCCAAAAGAGGCGCCATGGCAAACATGAGACCCACCGCGGCAAAGCTCTACGAGGCGCGCGGAGAACTGCGCTGGCTCTAGCGCGACTACCGCGTCGCTCTCTTCGGCGCGGCGTTCGTGCCCGACCTCGCGATCGTCCACCTGAGCGAGTGCCTCGGCGAGGTGACTCCCATCGGCTACGAGCGGCGCGCGCTCGGCGGCAAGACGGTCGAATCCGACGTCGACGGCAACGCCGTGCGAATGGCGGACCAGGTCCAGTACACCGGGCTCGTCGGCCTGCAGACGGCTATGTGGGCCGTCGTCTACGAGCAGCGGACGGGTGACGGCGACTCGCCCGTCGTCGACGTGCTCGAGATCACCGGCGGCGTCCTGCTCAACGGGACGGTCACCATCAAGTGGGGCGGAGCGCACCCGGGCCCCGTTTCGCGCGTGAGGGAAGCAGCGTAACCCGTGGCGTACGTCTCCAACGTCCTGACGCAGTCGAGCACCACGGGCGGCGGTGGCGGCGGGCTCACCGTGGGGCAGGCGCTCATGCTCACCGAGCTCTACCGCCTGGCCGGGCTCGACCCGACGCGCCCCCTCGTCGTCACCGCCACGACGCGCGACGCCGGGGCTGAGATCGCCCAGACCATCGACGAGGCCGCGGGCACGGTCACGGTGGAGCGGCTGTGACCATCGACCCGCGCTCGGTAGCCACGCTCGGGCTCGGCGCCGGAGCGGAGCCGCTCGAGGGCGCGAGCGAGGGGCTGCTCGCGGGCGGCGTCGAGGCCGTGGTCGCGGTGGGCCCTGGGGTGGCCGAGGACGGCGGCGTGTCGGCGAGCGGCACGCGACGCACAGAGCGCGCCGATGGGTCTGGCTACGGCGGGTCACGAGGCCCGGCGCTGTTCATCCCTCTGCCGGTCGAGCGTGTTGCCGCGGCTCGCACCGCCGAGTGCTGCGACGGCGGAGTGGCTGCCCACGGAGAGCGCATAGCCACGGCCTCAGCTCTGGCCCGCACGAGCGCCAGCGCTGCCTCTGTGCGCGCCGAGCGCTCAACCGTGGCTGTTGCTGCGACTGCGACTGGAGAGGCAGCGCACGGGGCAACTACGGCCGAGCGCGAGGCATCATCCAGCGCGCGGGCAGCGGACAGCCCACGAAGCGCAGTGTCGGCCTCGGGGTCGCGCGATGGCACCGCCGACGTAGCCACGACGAGCGCCGAGCGTGCAGCCGTTGCCCCGGGCGTGGTGGTGAGCATTCCTGGACGGAACGACTGGCGCATCGCCTGGCGCACCACCGGCCGTCTCGCCGCCCGTGGCCTCGACGATCGACTGGCGCTGCGCCGGAGGGCTGCGTGAGCCAGCCTAGGCCAGCCTAGGCCACCTGGCGCACCCTATGGGTAACGACACATGCGCGCGCAGCAGCATCCGAAGGCCGACGCTGGGCAGGCCACGGTCCCGGTGCACACCGACGAGTTCGCCATCTACGGCGACATCGGCGTCTCGTACTGGAGCGACTACGTCACGGCGAGCGACGTGCGTGACTGGCTGCGGACGCGCGACTCCAACGCGCGCTTGACGGTGCGGATCAACAGCCCTGGCGGCGATGCCTTCGAGGGCGTGGCGATCTACAACCTCTTGCGCGACGCGCCCCAGCACGTGACCGTCAAGATCGACGGCGTGGCCCTCAGCGCGGCCAGCATCATCGCGATGGCCGGCAACGAGGTCCGCATGGCGGAGAACGCCTTGCTCATGATCCACGACCCGTGGACCATCGCAATGGGCAACGCCGCCGAGATGCGCGGCACGGCCGACAAGCTCGACAAGGTCGCCGAGGCGCTTGCCACGACCTACGCGCGCAAGACCGGCGAGAGCAGCTCGACGATGCGCGACCTCATGGCGGCAGAGACGTGGTTTTCCGCGGCGGAGGCGCTCGCGTCGAAGCTCGTCGACGCCGTCGATGGGGCGCCGGCCGCGAGCGCAGCGCCGCAGTCGCGATTCGCCGCTGCCGCTGGCACTCGCCCCTGGCTCCGACGCGCCTCTCCTCACGCCACGCCTTTCGCGACGGCGCAGAACGCCGACCCCAACCGCACCGCACCGAAGGAACGCCCCATGTCGCAGGAACTCCAGGCCGCTTTGAACAAGTCCAACGAGGAACTGGGCTCCGCGAAGCGCGAGCGCGACGAGCAGCGGGCCCGGGCCGACAAGGCGACCGAGCAGGCGCAGGCTCACGAGGCGCAAAACAAGGTGCTCTGCGCCGAGCGCGACGCCGCCCTGGCGAAGGCGAAGGCCTACGAGGACGAGGAGGCGGCGCGAGTCGTCGACTCGCTCGTCGGCAAGAAGTTCACCGCGGCCGAGCGCGATCACCAGGTCAAGCTGTTCCGCTCCGACCGCGCGCTCTTCGAGGCGCTCGCGGCGCAGCGCACGGAGCTGACGATCCTGCAGCACGACCCGGTGAAGGCCGGAGGCAATCCGCCGCCGACCACCACGCAGCGACGCCCCGTCAGCCGCAGGCAGGCGATGTAGAACGGCGTCTCGAGCATCCCCTGCACGCACGTCTGGTCGCAGATCCCCTTGCGGAACTGGCAGACGCACTC
>CAYHNK010000185.1:0-8921 GCA_964357695.1 uncultured Bdellovibrionales bacterium
CAGGATCTGCCGTCCCAGCACGTTGCCGCCCACAAGGCCGCAGCGTCGCGTCGCATTTGGCCGAGGTGTGGCAATCGCCGGTGATGCAGGAGAAAGTCGGGCTCGTCAAACGCGGCGTCGAGGACAAGCTGCGCGAGGAGCTCGCGAAGAGCGCACCCGCGGCGCATGCGCGTCTGCAGGGCGCTGGTGTGCGGGCCTCGCATGACGAGCTGAGCGACGCCGATCGCCGCAGCCTTGCGGAGCTCGTAGGTCGAGGGGCGCCGACGAGGCCATGATGCGGTGGACCGTCCGTCGCCCAGATCGACGAGGTCGCCTGTGAGGGCTGGCACGCGCACCGTTGGGACGCTGCTGGTCATGAGCGCGGCCCTCGGGGCGATCTGGGTTGTGCGCTTGCGCCACGAGCGCGACCGCGTCGGTGCCGCGATCGCACGTGTGAGCGTCTGGCCGATGGGCAGTGGCGGTACGTCGATGTCCGATCTGCTGCGTCGCGCGCATGCGCTTTCCGCCAAAGCCGAAATCGTCTGGGATGGCACGCTCATCGACCGTCGCCTCGACGTCGTGCGCCTCGCGGCGCGGCTCACAGACTCCGAGGGGGCGACGCTGCGCTACCTGTTCGACGTGGATCTCGAGCAGCAACGCCTGCTGCCGGCAAACCCGCGCGCGCGCTGGCTGGTGACCGCTTGGCCGCCCCAGGACTTGAGCTCGGCGCCGCGATCGGACTAAACAACGCCCCACAAGGGGGTCGCTCATGCCGCAGCATATTTGGCTTTCGCTCGCCGCCGTTTTGTCGCTCACCACGTCGACGACGGGGGTGTGGGCGCGCTCTGAGCCACTGTGGGCCGAGCGCCCGGCCGGCAGCGCGCCGCTCGCTCAGGTGCCTGATTTTGCCGCGTTGGCTGCGAAGACCGTGCCGGCGGTGGTCAGCTTGCAGGTCGAGCAAAAGGTTTCGGTGGATAGCTCGCCCGGCGGTCCCGGCAGTGATCCTTTCGATTACTTTCACCGTTTCTTTGGTGGCGAGATGCCGCGCGAGTTTCGCAACCGCGGTGTCGGCAGTGGCTTTCTCATCCGTGGCGATGGGCTCGTGCTGACCAACTACCACGTCGTCGAAGGCGCCGAATCGATCGCCGTGACGCTGACGCTCGACGACGGCAGCGAGAAGAGCCTCGAGGCGCGCGTGCTAGGCAGTGCCCCCGAGTGGGACATCGCGCTCATCCAGACCAAGGACAAGCTTGCGGCGCCCGCTTCGTTTCTCGGCGATTCGGACAGTGTGCAGATCGGCGACTGGGTCATGGCCGTCGGCAATCCGTTTGGCTTGAGTCACTCGGTGTCGGTGGGCATCATCTCGGCCAAAGACCGACGCGACATCCGTCCGTCGGGGCGCCCCGGCATTTACAATTTTCTGCAGACCGACGCCTCCATCAATCCCGGCAATTCCGGTGGGCCGCTCATCAACATGCGCGGTGAGGTCATCGGCATCAACAGCGCCATCAACGCGGCGGGCAGTGGCATTGGCTTTGCCATCCCCATCAACATGGTCAAAGACATGCTGCCCGACCTCAAGGAGAAGGGGCGCTACGAGCGCAGCTGGATTGGCGTCCGTATTCAGCCTCTCTCGCCCGAGCTCGCCGAGAGCTACGGTCTCAAGAGCGCGCAGGGGGCGCTGGTTGCGGCGGTGGTTCCCGCGGGGCCTGCGGACAAGGCCGGCATCCGGGAGGGCGACATCGTGCTCGAGTTCGAGGGCAAAGAGGTGCGCAGCAACACCGATCTACCGCTGCTCGCGAGCATGGCCGGTATCGGCCGCAAAGTGCGTCTCAAGATCTGGCGCGATGGACGCGAGCTACCCATCACGCTGACGCTCGCCAAATTCCCCGACGAGACGGCGGTGGCATCGGGGGAGGAGGTGCAAAGCGGTGGCGAGCTCGGGGTCACAGTGACCGATGTGACCCCGGAGCTACAGCGGCGCTTCGAGATCGGCACGACCGCGGGAGCCTTCGTCAAAGACGTGGCCTCCGACGGTCCGGCAGCACGCAATGGCTTGCGCCCTGGAGACGTGATCGCGAGCCTGAACGGCAAGCCGGTCGCCAATGCGCGGGCGTTTGCCGAGGGCGTGCATATCCTCAAGCGCGGCGCCGTGTTGCGTCTCAAGGTTCTGCGCAGCGGTGACCACTACTTCGTCGCCTTCCGCAAGCCGTAGGAACCATAGAATTCCGAGCCCAAATGCTCGGCAGCGTGTATGACGTGTGGTACCGTCCGGCATCAACCTCGGAGGCCCCGGCCCATGGCGATAGCCCGCATCGAACAAGTCCAAAGTGGCGTACGCGTCAGTCCTGTCCACGAGCAGCAGATCCGTCGGCGACTCGAGCTCTATCGCGACAGCTCTTTTGAGCGTGGCGCCTCGGTCACCCTCACGGACGGCAATCGCGTCGACCTCCCAGGGGCGAGCGCGGAACAGGTCGCGACCCTCGCCAAGCACTACGACGGCCTCGGGGCTGACGGCCAACAGGCGTTCGAGCAAGTGAGCGCGAGCTTTGCGGCGGCGGTGAGCGCCGAGGTCAAGTCCAATCCTGCGGCACTCGAGGGTCGCGTGTCGTCGGCGTTCACGGCGGCCAGAGGCGGCGCGGTCCAGGGCTTTGTCGGAGTTGACGGCTCGTCGGAGTCGGCCGCCTACGAAGCCATCATGGTCGGCAGCATCACCTACCTCGAGAACGACATCGCCGAGTTTGCCAACGAGGTGCAGCGGCGCACCGACTTGGGTCGGGAAGCGCGCACCGACATCTCCGAGCTGCGCGACGCGCTCGTCGATTGGCCCGATGATGGCAGCGAGCAGACCTTCAGTTTTACGGAGGTCAAGTTCAACAAGGACGATGGCAGCTATGAGGTCGTAGCGCACACCGATGAGCCGCTGACCAAAGCGCAGGCGACGGCGCTGATGGACAAGCTCGAGATGCAGCAAGCGTCGATCAGCGACATGACCGAGATGATGCGCTTCGATCTGCAGAAGAAGTACGAGGTCTATCAGCAGGCGCTGACCTTGATGGCGAACATTCTCAAAGAGCAGCACGATACAATGAAGGCGACCATCAACAACACCAAGGCCTAGCTCATTTCGTGATCCCCGTTCGCGTTCTCGTCACCGGCGGTGCCGGATTTCTGGGCGTGCACCTGTGCCGCCGCCTGCATGCGACCGGGCGCTTTGTCTATTGCCTCGATGATCTCTCCAATTCGCGCCGCGATCGCCTCGGCGACCTGCACGCGCGCGAGCGCTTTGTCTTTCTTGAGCAGGACGTACGCGAGCCCATCACCGTCGAGGTAGACGAGATCTACAATCTTGCCTGCCCAGCTTCGCCCGTGCACTACCAGCGCGAGCCGGTGCGCACCTTACGCACCAACGTCGAAGGTGCCCTGCGCGTGCTCGAGCTCGGGCAACGCGTGGGCGCGCGCGTGCTCCAGGCTTCGACCTCGGAGGTTTACGGTGATCCCGAGGTGCATCCGCAGCCTGAGAGCTATCGCGGCTCGGTGAGCTGTACCGGACCGCGTGCCTGCTACGACGAAGGCAAGCGGGCAGCCGAGGCTCTTTTTTCCGACTACGCGCGGCGCCACGATGTCGAGGTGCGCATCGCCAGGATCTTCAATACCTATGGGCCCGGCATGGCCTTTAATGACGGACGCGTGGTCTCAAACTTCGTGCTGCAAGCCCTGCGTGGCGAGCCCTTGACCCTCTACGGGGACGGCACGCAGACGCGCTCGTTCTGCTACGTCGATGATCTCATCGATGGCCTCGTGGCGCTCATGACCCACCCGCGCGAGCGCGAACCGGTGAACTTGGGCAATCCCACCGAAGCCACCATGCGTGAGCTCGCCGACCTCGTACGTGGGCTCACCGGCAGCGTCTCGCGCATCGTTGCGGCACCCCTGCCCGTCGATGACCCCACGCGGCGCCGGCCCGATATCCGCCGCGCCGAGGAGCTGCTCGATTGGCGGCCTCGCGTGTCCCTCGAGGAGGGACTGCGGCGCACGATGGATGATTTTCGCGCGCGGCTGACGGGTGGCGAGGCGAGCTAGGACCAACCGAGATCGGTTGGCGCGCAGTGGCGCGATTCGGCGCGTCGGTTCGCCAGATCGACGGCGCGAGACGCTGTCCGCTACTACTGGACCACCCTCGAAAAGCAGCGAGCAAGGCAGAGCGGTGGTGACGTCGATCGCGCGAGGAGGTGGTTGGCACCGGGCATGACCGCACCAAGCATGAACGCACGTTCTCGCCCGCAAGTCGCTTGCATTCATCACGACGCCCGTGTCTTGATGCGCGGGATGGAGCGATACCGAGTCTCGCGTCACGCAGATGTGGCGATGATTGTCGACGCACTCGAGAAGAGCGGTGCGAAGATCATTCGCCCGCCCGATCCAACGCAGGCTCCGTTCGAGATCACCATCGAGACGCCGCGCGGCGAGGCGCTCGAGCTGGTCTGCTATGCGTTTCACGCCAACAAGTACGAGCAGGGCAAGCGGCCGGGTGATGAGCATCGGTTTCAGGTGAAGTACGGCAGCGACTTCTCGCGCTATCACCAAATCTACATTGCCGACGAGCGCAATCGCGTGACGCTCATGTTCGGTGTGCATGTGGAAGCAGGCATCTTCGTGGCGGTCGATCCGGCAATGCACGAGACGACGTGGTTTTCGAAATCCATCGAATTCAAGGACGAGCACGTGGAAGGCGCGCGGGAGCGAGGCTGGATCGGCTGGGAGCGCGAGCGCAGTGTCGCTCGGCGCAAGGCCATGAAGCCGTTTGCGAGCTACGAGGATGAGGTGCTTCTCGCATTCACACCGGAGCACTTTCTACGCTACGTCGAGCTGGAGCGCATGGCCACGGGCTTGCCGCCTGGCCGCCGACTACTTTGGATCGACACCTTCGCGCCGGGAGAGCAGACACGCCTCGCGCGACCTCACAGCCTGGAGACGGAGCTGCAGCTGCCAGCGTCCAAGATCATGGACATCATCAACGATGCCTTTCGCCTCAAGGTGGCGGTACGCGGCAGCGTCGCCGAGAAGCACCTGCTGGATCAGGTTACCGGCATGCCTGGGGTCACCAGCGCACGCACGCTCGACGAAGACGGGCGACCGGATCTTGAGGTCGTCTACAAGAAGCGGCGACCTGTCTACATCGAGTGCAAAAACGTTGGTCGGACGCCCGTGGCGGCGGGCCCCAAGGTCGACTTTCAGAAGACGCGGGCCGCAAAGAGCGACCCGTGCAGCCGATACTACCAGGCGTCACAGTTTGAGATTCTCGCCGCGTGTTTGCAGCCCATCACCGAGGCATGGGAGTTCAAGTACTGCCTGACCGCACAGCTGCCGCCGCACCGCACGTGCCCTGGGCGCCTGAGCCAGCGTGTTGTCGTCAGCGGGGTGACCTGGGAGCAACCGCTTGTGGATTTGCTCGATATCGCGTCCAGCGGCCGTTTTGTCGGACCTTCGCAGTAGACAAGTGTTCAGTCATGAAGAAGCCACGACTCATTAGTCTGTACAGCGGCGCGGGCGGGCTCGACTACGGATTCGAGGCCGCCGGGTATTCGACGAGCGTCGCCGTGGAGATGGACCCCACGTGCTGCGAGACGCTTCGGCACAACCGACCGTGGAGCGTCATCGAGGGTGACATCCATGGCGTCACCACGGACGCAATTCTGGAGGCCGGGGGTCTGGAGTCGCGCGAGGCTGACTTGCTGATCGGCGGTCCCCCCTGCCAGCCATTCTCCAAGGCCGGCTATTGGGCGAACGGCGATGCACGTCGCCTCGATGATCCACGCGCGAGCACGTTGCAGGCGTACATGCGCGTCGTCGAGGAAGCGCTACCGCGCGCCTTCTTGTTGGAGAATGTTCCTGGACTGAGCTTCAACGGCAAAGACGAGGGCATGCAAGTCCTCTTGGACATGATCCGGCGCATCAACCAGCGCACGGGCAGCAGCTATCGTCCTTTCGTCAAGCAGCTTCGCGCCGCCGACTACGGTGTGCCGCAGATGCGCGAGCGTGTCTTTGTCGTCGCTGCTCGCGATGGCTCGGCGTTTCGTTTCCCAGAGCCGACGCATGGCGATCGTGCGGCATTTGAGCCCGCGCTCTGGCCCTCCGCAGGGCTCGATCCCTACCGCACCGCCTGGGACGCCATCGGCGACGTGCGCCCGGCTGGCGACGAAGACGTCGCGGTCACCGGCAAATGGGCGGCCCTTCTCCCGTCCATCCCGGAAGGGACGAACTATCTCTTTCACACCGAGCGGGGCGGGGGCATGCCGCTCTTCGGTTGGCGCCGCCACTTTTGGACGTTCCTCTTGAAGCTGGCCAAGAACCGTCCAGCGTGGACGATTCAGGCCCAACCCGGGCCGGCAACAGGTCCGTTCCACTGGGAGAGTCGCCGCCTCGGCATGCGCGAGCTGTGCCGGTTGCAGACTTTCCCCGACGATGTCGTGGTCGTCGGCGATATGCGGGCTGTGCAACGCCAGCTAGGCAACGCCGTTCCATCACTTCTCGCCGAGGTGCTCGGCCGCGAGATCCGAACGCAGCTTCTGGGACTTGGAAGGCCACGCAAGAGCTTGCAGCTTCTTCCTCCCGTACGCTCGCCCGTACCGCCACCCGAGCCCGTGACGAGAGTGCCGCGGGGGTACCTCTACCGGGTCGGTGCACACAGCGCGCATCCCGGCACAGGCAAAGGACATCGTGCGATCCAGGGCAACGTCGCGACGGCCTGAGCTCCGCGTGCCACGCACAACACCCAGCTACGTTGGTCTTCGCCCCGCGTCCGACGCCGCCAGTCGCATTCATTCCCGCAGCTCGAACAAGTCAGACACCAAGTGCGAGCAGCTGCTGCGCGCAGCGCTTTGGGCACGCGGGTTGCGCTACCGCAAGAACGTATCCACGCTCCCCGGCAAGCCCGACATCGTCTTTGCCAAGGTGCGCCTCGTCGTCTTCTGCGACGGCGACTTCTGGCACGGCAAGGATTGGGAACAGCGGCGCACGAAGCTCGCAGTCGGGACCAACCCGAGCTACTGGGTCAAGAAGATCGAGACCAACATGGCCCGCGACGCGCGCAACACGCGCGCGCTCGAGGAGCAGGGGTGGGTTGTGCTGCGGTTTTGGGAGAGTGAGATTCGGCAGGACGTTTCCTCGATTGTGGAGACGCTTGTCATCGCGAGTGAAGCGCCTGCAACCTGAATCGAGCACGCTCTCGAGGTGGTGCATGCAGAAGAACGACGAACGCAGAGGAACGCCGCTCCTGGCCACGATCGACAGGGCTGCCGTTGTTGTGCCGCTCGACGACCTCCCCTGGTACGGAGACGCCGTGGAGGTTGGCGCCGGCATGAGTCTTCAGCGACTACACTCGAGTGAGCTCGGTGACTCGGTGTTCAAGAACGCCATCGACGCCATCGAGACCGGCCTTCGCAGCTTCGATACCTGCTTGGTCGTCGAGGCAACCGATCGTCCGCGGCTCAAGCCTGCGGTGCTGTCTGCGGCCTTCCTCTTCGCGCTTTGGCTGCAGCGGCCAACCCGCGCGCAGGCCTGCTACCGGTTCGAGCGGCGAGGAGACGCGTGGCGCACGACGCTGTTGCTGGACCGATTCCAGTTCAACCGTGCACGTGTCGACGATGAGGTCACCCTCGCCGATCTCGAAGCTGTAGGAGCGGTGTTCCCGTCGCTCGAGGATATTGCCGTCGACGGGAGGCGCTTGCGCACGGCTCTGATGTTGTCGCTTCGTTCGTGCGAATCGAAGACGTGGCAGGTGGCGCTCATCTGCGCAGTCGCCGCGATAGAAACCGTGCTGACCTACACCAAGAAGGCCAAGAAGGGCCGTGGCATCGCGGAGCGCCTTGCGACGTGCTACGCCTGCTTGATTGCGTCATCGAAGACGGAGAGGGATGGGGCGGTCGGGGAGTTTCGCGAGATTTACGGCTTCAGGTCCGACCTCGTGCACGGGCGTGGCTTCGATTTCATGCACGACGAGGCTGACGCCAATCTCAAGAAGCTCGCGCGCGTCCAGGAGGTGTTGCGGCGCGTGTGGGGGCGCGTGCTGCGCGACGCGACTCTGCGGGCCGAACTAGAGAAGGACGACGCCGCAAGAGAAGTCTTCTTCGAGCGCGTGTGCCGGGGGTACGCGACGCCTGCCCGCGAGCGATGACGAGGAGTGAAGCGAAAGTCCGCGGTGCCACACGCCGGATCGAAAATGAGGTCGGTTGGCTGCGGCGTGGTCAGCTCCACCATCAGCTGGATGATGTGGCGCCGCGCACTTTGGGGATCGACACGATGCCTGAACGCTTGTACCGTCGCCGACCATGATGAAGGCGCGCCGCAATCAACCCGTCGACGGAACCCACCGCTTCGGCGGAGACTGGACCGAGTCGAAGCTCGTAGTCATCGAGCAGTACCTCGCGGGCTACACGAACGCGCTCAAAGGGCAGCGTTTTCGCAAGGCGTACATCGACGCCTTCGCGGGGACCGGCTCTCGAACCGCGCGCGATGATGACAACGCTGACGACGCGTCGCAGCCGCTCTTGTTTCCCGAGCTCGCCGAGCCAGCGGCGCAAGGGCTGCTCGATGGCTCGGCACGTCGAGCGCTGCGGGTGAAGCCCCGCTTCGACAAGTACATCTTCATCGAGCGCAGCACCGAGCGCTGTACTCAGCTCGAAGCGCTGAAGACGGAATTCGCCGAGCTCGCGAGCGACATCGAGATCCACCAGGGCGATGCGAACGACGAGATCCGGGCGCTGTGTGCCAAGGACTGGACGGCTCACCGCGCCGTGCTCTTTCTCGATCCCTATGGCATGCAGGTGGAGTGGCAGACCATCGAGGCCGTGGCAAACACGAAGGCCATCGACCTATGGCTCCTCTTTCCACTCGGCCCGGGCCTCAACATCCTGACCGGCGAAACCGGGGCGGGAAAGTCG
>CAYHNK010000185.1:8931-9326 GCA_964357695.1 uncultured Bdellovibrionales bacterium
ACGAGTACCTGGAAGGCCGTTTTGACGGGAAAACCCGCACCCTGGCGGCGACGCCTCGATCTCCTGCTCGGCACGACGGATTGGTACGACGAGCTATACCAGATCGAGACCGAGCGCAATCTCTTCGGCGAAGACGAAGCGCGCCTCGTCAAGGTGACGATGGACACCATGGGGCGCTACTTCAACAATCGCCTCAAGCAGGTCTTCGCAGGGGTCGTCGACGAGCCGGGCGTCTTGCGCAATTCGACGAACAACCCACTCTATTTGTTGTGCTTCGCGGTCGGAAATCAGCGTGGCAAGCCCGTCGCGCTGCGCATCGCGAACCACTTGCTCAAGGACTTGCACTGATGGCTCAAGGCTCCGGCATCGAGTGGACCGAGTCCACCTGGAACCCC
>CAYHNK010000186.1:0-7094 GCA_964357695.1 uncultured Bdellovibrionales bacterium
CTCGCTGCGTCCCTCTCGGAGCTGGGCTCGGCGGCCGAAATTCATGTCGCCCATGCACGCGAGTGCCACGCGAGCTACCTTGCTGACCTGCGACCCGACGTCCTGGTGGTCGACTGGGAGGGTCTCGATGAGAGCCTGCGAGCCGAGTTGCTCGACGGCGGTGGACTCGAGGACGGCGCGACCATCGTGCTTGTCGGCGTGCTTTCACCCGAGCTGCACGAGCGTCTCGTCTCGGCTGGCGTGCTCGATGTGGTGGTGCGCGACGGGGACTATCTCGCCGCCACCAACCGTGCCGTGCGTCGCGCATCGCGTGTCTGCGGTCTGCGCGCACGCATGGAAGAGACGACGCAGCACTACCGCGATATCCTCGAAGCTTCCGGTGACGGCATCTTCGTGCTCGTCGATGGCATGTTTCGCTACGTCAACGCGGCGTTTGCTCTGGGTCTTGGTGAATCGCCTGAGGATCTCGTCGGTCGTGCAGCCCTCGTCCAGTACGTGGTGCCGCAGGAGCGACAACGTGTTGCCGAGCAGATTGCACGCGTCGAGTTTGGCGGCCAGTCGCGCGAGCTCGTTGAGATGACCCTCGAGGGCCCCGGACGCGCCCCGAGTCGTCTGGAGGTTGCGTGCTGTGTCTCGAGCATTGACGGGCAGCGCGCGGTGGTCGGCATTGCCCGCGACGTGACCGCGTTGAGCGAGCTCCAGGACGAGATCGATCGTGCACGCCTGCGGGCGGGTCAGATCGAGCGCCTGCGAGCGCTCGGGGAGCTCGCCGCGGGTGTGGCGCACAATTTCAACAACTCGCTCGGGGCCATCTTGGGCCGAGCCGCACTCGCGCGCGAGCGGCTTCGGCGCCATGAAGACGTCACAGAGGATCTCAGGGCGATCGAGACTGCGGCACAAGATGCAGCGAAGACGGTGCAGCGCATCCGCAGCTTCTCGCGTCCATCGGGCGAAGACTCTTGGCGACTGCTCGATTTGCGCGAGCTGGCACAGGAGGCGACGCAGTACGTGCGGCCGCGTCTATCGCGCGACATGACCCTGCGCATAGAAATTGCAGACGTGGCGCCGACTCGCGGCAGTGGCACCGAGGTTCGTGAGGTCCTCGTCAACCTACTCGTCAACGCCATCGAGGCGGTGGGCGCCGAGGGGACGGTACGCATCGCCGTGTTCAATGACCACGGCCACGCCGTCGTCGAGGTCGAGGACGATGGCCCCGGTATGCCGCCGGAGGTGCAGCGCCGCATCTTCGAGCCCTTCTTTACGACCAAGGGCGCCGCAGGAACGGGGCTGGGGCTGAGTGTGAGTCACGAGATCCTTCGTCGGCATGACGCGAGGATCCACATCCATACGGCGCCCGGCGAGGGCACGCGCTGTCGCATCGACTTTGCCAAGGCCGAGGGTGCCGAGGCGACCGCGGCGTCGGCCGAGCCACAGGAAGCCCCGTTGTCGATCGTCATCGTCGGAGATGACGCGGCAGCCGGTGAGGCATTTCGGGACTTGCTGGGCGCGTGGGGCTATCGCGCCGCGGTCGTCGACGATGCCTCGGAGGCGGCGCGACTGATCGGCGCCAACCCGGTGGAAATAGTCTTTACCGATCTCGACTTGGCGCGCATGAGCGGTTGGCAACTGGCGCGCAAGCTGCGCGAGGTCCAGCCCAGGTTGAGGATTGGGATTGTCACCGCCTGGCCGCTGACAGCATCGGCGGAGGAGCTGCGCGCGCGCGGCGTCGATTTTCTACTGCGGCGACCGTTTACGGTGGACACACTGGCTCGCGTGCTGCAGCGCACATCGCGTCACAACGGCACCCCTATGAGAGAAGCTTCTGCGCCACTTCGAGTGCCTTGAGCGTGCGTGCCAGGATCTCGCCTGTTCGTTGGCGCTCTTCGCGATGCGTCGTGTCGAGCTCGTGAGACTGCGCGGACTGCTGCTCGACCTGCCGCTGTAGCTCCTCGGCGCGCTGCCGCTGATGCTCGATCGCAGCTTTGAGCTTGCCGATCGCTTCGTCGCGCATCTTCACGTCGTGGGTGAGCGTCTGCGAGGTCTCTTGTAGGCTCGACTCGAAGTTCGTGGCCGCATCGCGTGACTCGGCGAGCTCGCGCGTCCGTGCTGTCAGCTGCTCGCTTAGGGTATGCACCTGCGCGTCACGCTCCTCGAGCGCCTGCGTTAGATCGCCGACCTGTCCGTCGAGCTGCGCGCCACGTGTTGCGGCTTCCTGACTGGTGCGTGCCAGCTCATCGCCGACGCTCGTCAGCTGCTGCTCGCGCTCGCTGAGTGCCTGCTTCTGTGATTCCAGGGCCACCTTGAGCCGCTCGATGGCCTGGTCGCGAAGGGCGATGTCCCGCGTCGCTTGATCGCGCGCGTCCAGCAGCTCGGCGAGCTGGGCCTCCTTGGCCGTCGCGTCCTGCTCGTGCTGCGACACCTTCTCGTCGCGTTCGGCGATCGCTGCGCGCTGGCGCTCGATCCCCTCTTTGAGCTTGGCGATGGCTTCGTCGCGCAGCTGCACGTCGCGCTCACTCTGTTCTTGCAGCGTGCGCTTTTCCTCTTCGAGCTCGTGTGTGAGCTCGGCGACGCGCGCCTCCAGCTCCATGCGATTGCGCATGGCTTCCTCGGAGGCTTGCGACAGCTGCGTCGAGAGAGACTCGACTTGCTCATCGCGCTCGGCGATGGCGGTGCGCTGTGAATCGACCGTGGCCTTGAGCTTCTCGATCGCCTCATTGCGCAGCGCCAAGTCACGCTCGAAGACGTCGCGTGTCTCGAGCAGCTCTTGCCGGCTGGCCTCGAGGTCTTGCGCTGTCTCACCGAGGCGGCGCTCGGTGTCCGCGAGGCGCTCGTCGCGGTCGCGCAATTGCGTGCTGAGCCCCTCGGTGTCCTCGTTGTGGATACGCCGCTCTTGCTCGAGATCCCCCTGGACGCCGAGCAGCTGACTGCGTAGAGCGTCGATGTCGCCTTCTTTTTCGGCGATGGCGTTGGCTTGGGTCTGCTCGGCGCGGGTGAGCTGCTCGCGTAGCTGCTTTTCCTGCTCGTCCTTCTGCTGGAAGGCCTGTGCGACTTTCTGGCCGTAGGCCTCAAACTCGCGCTTCTTTTGGTCGAGAAAGCCCTCGAGCGCCGCAAGCTTCTGCGTCAGCTCGCCGATGCGGCCGGACCCTTCTTCGACGTGGCCCTTCTCCTGCTCAAGGAGAGCCTCGACGACATCCATCTCGCGCTCGCGCGTTTGCCAGGCGTCACGAAAACGCGCGGTGAGAGCCTCGGAGCGCTTGAGCTTCTCGCGAAAATACTCGACCTTCTCTTCGAGACCGCCGCGGGCCGAGGGCAGCGGCGCCGCATCGGCGACAAAGAGCTCATCGAAGGGAGTGCGACCCGTCCACTGCGACGGCATCGCCACGGCGCCCTCGCGTCCGGTTGGACGGCGGGCGCGCACGGGGGGTGGCGTCAGAGGTGGCGGACCCGCTCGTGGCACAGGCCCGTCGCTGGCGGGCGCGGCGAGAGGGGGCGGACCGAGAGGGGGTGGGGCCCCACCGGGTACACCGGTCGATGTTGGGGCCGGGCTTTGCGGCGCAGTGGGGCTCGACAGGCCGCTCAGCGCAGCGTCGAGGTCGTCTAAGTCCAAACCGCCGCCTCCCATGCATACTCCCGCGCGTCCCGTGGTGCCCTGGGTTGCTGCGAGTCTACCAAGACCGAAGTGCCTGTCAACAAACGCTCCCGCATGAGCGCAGACGGCGCTGCGGCGTCACCTACGGCACCAGGCGTTCGAGCAGCGCGCCGCTAGGCGGATCGAGGCGAAAAGTTTGCGGATCAAGAGCGGGGTCGATGGCCAGATCGCGCAGCTCGATGCGTGTTTCGCGGGCGGGGTCGGGACTGTCGATGACGAGCGTGCTCGGTAGGCCGGTGTCGTCGCGCGCGGTGATGCGCACCCGCGACGGCGGCTCGCGAGGACGGCCGACCGCGAGCTCGACGGGACGAAGCGTTTGCGCATCGAGGCGCACGGTATGCTCGAGCTCGGCGTCGAGCCACCGTACGCGCATGTCCCCGTCGCTTTGCGCGACGAGTGTTGCTTGCTCGGGGATGTCGATGTCGCCGAAAAAGAGTCCCACCCAGTCCGCCGCGCGCTGTCGCAAGGCAAGACTGCCGAGCAGCGTGGCGAGATGGTCTGGCGTTGCCGGCCCGTAGCGAAACGCCCGCGTGGTGGTGTCAAACAGCTGCATTTCCACCCCGTCGGTGGCAAACGCCTCGAGCACGGCGCCATGGGGTCCGAGGACTTGGTAGCTCAGTGATTGCGGGCGCGCGGCAGCTAGCACCACCGTCACCCGACGGCGACCCTCGGGGCCAAAGCTCGTGACCCGTGCTTCGGCGGTAAACGACTGCACGCGTACGCGGGTACGATCCAGGTGGGCGATGATGCCCGCAAGCTCCTGCGGTCGCGGCGCCGCGACGGGCACCGGATGTCGCGCGCAGCTAGCGACAACCACAAGCAACGACCACGCGATGAGCGTGCGCGGGTGAGGGCTCAACGGCCGCCTCGCCCCCGTCGGCGGGGGGCCCTGCGGGGCGGTGCGGCGGCAGGCTTGCCCCCAGCAGGCGGCGGGGTGACGGCCTTCTTCTCGCCGTCGGCGCGCAGCAGTGCGAGCAGGGCCTTCGCCTTTTCATGTGCGGGATTGTTGGCGAGGATCTCTTCGGCGAGGCGTCGACTCTCGTCAACGCGCCCTATCTTCTGGCGCACGAGTGCGAGCTCATAGCGTGCGCGGTCAAAGCGCGGCTCGAGCCGCACGGCTGCCTCATAGAGTGCCGCCGCCTCTTCGAGCTCACGGGGATCCATGGCATGGAGCGCTGCACCCAAGAACGCTGTCCACACATCGGGTGGGTCCTTGGGGTCGAGCTTCTTACTCACGCCGAGCCGCGTTTCGATGGCGAAGCGCAACAACTCTTTCGCCCTGTCGCGTCCGTCCGGGTCCGTCGCATAGTAGATACCGGCCGCCGTGGCGACCATGGGGTTGCTGCCGTAGTCCTTGAGTGCCTGGCGCAGCAGCTGCTGGCCGGCGGTGACCTCCATGCCACCCGCCTCAAAGAGCTTGGCGGAGTTGCCGTTGGCCTCATCGGCCTTGGCGCGCAGCTCACGCTCCTGCGCTGCCGCCTGCGGCGTGCGACGCCCGGGTGATGCCTCGAGCGCACTGACCTTCGACAACGCGGCGGCACTCTCGTCGAGAAAGACGCGCCCACGAGCCTGAATATCGCTACCGCGAAAGAGGTGTGTGAGGCCGGCGAGAGCCAGCGCCGCCGGGTAGCGGCGATCGATGCGCAGTGCCTCGTCGAGCGCCGCGCCAGCGCTCACGTACGCGGCTTCGGTGTCGGCGAGCATGGCGTTGCGGCCAGTTTCGAAGTGAGGGACTGCCGCAGGGGCAATGGTCGCTTTCACACCGATGACCGGCCCAATGGTGTGGTCGAAGGTCACCGGTGCCAAAAAGTAGGTGACGACCCCATACAACGGCACGATCGCCAGCACACCGAGCACGACGCGCCAGCGCCGCCGTCTGTGCTGCACGATCGCCTCGAAGTCATCTTCGGGCGAGACGCCAGCGGGCAAGGCAGCGGGCTCACCGAGCTCGGCCGAAAGCGCCAAGAGGTCTTCGGTGTGCGTCGAGGGTCGCCCGTCCTCGCCACGCATCTCGTCATCGACGGGCGGAGCGAAGGTCGGGACATTCTGCGAGGTGGGGATCTCGCCAAGTGGCGTCGCGGCCGTCGATGGCTCTGCGAGCAGCACCGGCGCTTCGACGTCGGCGGGTGGGGGCGCGATGGGCGGCAGCGTGACGTCTTCTGCGCGAGCGGTGTGCAAGGGCGGCGGTGATGTGGGCGCAGACGCGTGCCCACCGACGAAGAAGACCGCGCTGCACTGCGTGCATTGGGCGTCGTAGCCGCTCGGCGGGATCGCAGAGGCGGCAAACTGGTAGATCGCGCCACATTGCTTGCACGCAACCGAGACGAGCGCGTTGCCCTCACTCGACGGCGGAGCCACAAAAAAGACACTGCCACAGCCGGCGCACTGGGCGTCATAGCCTTCATGCGGGATCGCCGAGGCGTCAAATTCGTACTGTGCGCCGCACTGTCCGCAGGTCACCTGCATGGTCGCTCGTACCCCGTAATCTCGACTATCACCGCTTCGGGGTGGTCACTGCAAGTGTTGCGTGCAAGAGGTACTCTTCGTTTCCCTTGGCTCCGAGGATGGGAGATGCCATGGTGCCGCGCACCGACAGACCACTTGTGCTGCAAAACTCGGCGATATCGCTGAGCGCGCGTGCGCGCAGCTCTGGATCTCTGACGATACCCCCCTTACCGACGCCGGCGCGGCCCACCTCGAATTGTGGCTTGACGAGCGCCACGAGATCCGCGCCCCGCTCGCAAAAACGCAGCGCCTCGGGAACGACGAGCTTGAGCGAAATAAACGAGACGTCGATCACCACGATCGAGCACGCCTCGGGGATGGACTCGCGTGCCAGGTGGCGAATATTCGCCCGCTCGATCGTCACGACTCGCGCATCTTGTCGTAGCGCCCACGCCAGCTGCCCATAACCCACGTCCACCGCGTAAACGCGTGTGGCGCCGTGTTGCAGTAGACAATCGGTAAAGCCGCCGGTCGAGGCGCCGATGTCCAGGGCGACGCGGCCGCCGACGTCGATCTGAAAGTGCTGTAGCGCCGCTTCCAGCTTGGTGCCTCCGCGGGACACGTAGCGCTGGGGCTCGCCTTTGAGCACGAAGCGCTCCGCCGACGAAACGAGCTCGCCCGGCTTCTCGACACGCGCGCCACTCTCGGTGAGCACAGCGCCTGCGAGAATGAGCGCCTGCGCCCGCGTGCGCGTGGGGGCAAGTCCCTGCTCGACGACCATGCGATCGGCGCGGTGGCGTTCCATGTGTGCTCTGCGGCGCCGTCCCAGAGGCTCGCCTAAGAGGCGCCCTCGGTATCCGCATCATCGAGCGGGCGTGTGTCGCCATTTTCGAGCAACAGCTCGATCCTCTGCTCCGCCTCGTCGAGTCGGCGCGAGCCCAGACGTGCGAGCTGCACCCAGCGCTCAACCTCGGGGGAAATCGGTGCCGCCCCGGGCCCC
>CAYHNK010000186.1:7104-9309 GCA_964357695.1 uncultured Bdellovibrionales bacterium
CCGCGCTCAAAAAGCCGCAAAGAGTCCTCGAGCTTGATTTCGCCGCGCTCGAGCTGAGCGGCGATGGCTTCGAGCTCGCTGAGGATCGCTTCGAAGCTCGGCTCGGCGGTGTCGGTGGTCATCGCTCGTGTAGATAGAGGTCCTCACACGTAGCGTCAAGCGCTGCCTGGCCGGTCCTCGTCCGGTGGGTGCGTCGCCCGCACGACCGCCTCGAGGCGGCCCTGTGCCAGGCGGATCTGGATCTCGTCCCCGACACGCAGGTCGGCGGCGCGACCCACCGCGTGACCGCGAGCGTCGAGCACGATGCTGTAGCCGCGTTCGAGCACTCCGAGGGGCGAGAGCGCATCGAGGCGCCGTTGCATGGCGCCGATGGCGGTGCGCTGGCGTTCGATGCGTGCCTTGGCCGCGCGCACCAGGCGCTCCTCGACAAGACGCAGAGATCCGCGCATGTGCGTCAGGCGTGCGCGCGGATGCAACGATTCGAATCGTCCGTTCAGCTCGACGATTTGAAGTCGTTGTCGCAGAACGCGGCGCCGCAGCGCTTCACCCGCACGCATTTGGACCAGGGCGAGTCGCTGCTGGCCGTCGTGCACGACACGGCGTCCATCGCCCAAGCGCGCGCGCAAGCTGCTGAGTCGATGGCGCTGTCCGCTGAGGTCGCGCCGCAGGGCGCGTGCGGCGCGGTCGATCGGTCGCCGCAAGTCGCTGAGCAGCTCGCTGTAGACGGGAAATACGATCTCCGCGGCGGCCGAAGGGGTTGGTGCGCGCCGGTCGGCGACGAAATCGGCCAAGGTATAGTCGGTCTCGTGACCGACGGCGCTCACCACGGGAACGGGCATCGCGGCGATGGCGCGCACCACGGTCTCGTCGTTAAAGCCCCACAGGTCCTCAAGTGAGCCGCCGCCGCGGGCGACGATGATGAGGTCAACGCCGAGGTGCGTCGCGTGACCCGCGACGTGATTGAGCGCAGCGACAATCGAGGTCGCGCTCGTCGGGCCCTGCACCCGCGCCGGAATGAGTAGCAAGTCGGCCCGAGGGTAGCGGCGTGTCGCGACGTGAATGATGTCACGCATCACCGCTCCCGTCGCGCTCGTGACGACGGCCACGCGATGCGGCACGAGGGGGAGCGCGCGTTTGCGCTCGGCGGCAAAGAGCCCTTCTTGATCGAGTCGGCTCTTGAGCTGCTCGAACGCGAGCTGCAATGCGCCTGCCCCTTGTGGCTCCACGCGCTCGATGACCATCTGGTAGCGGCCATACGGGGCGTAGATCGTCAGACGCCCGGTGGCCACAACGCGCAGGCCGTCCTCGAGCGCAAAGCGCAATGCTTCGGCGTCGCGACGAAAGAGCACGGCGGCGAGCTGCGAGGTCGCGTCTTTGAGGGTCAGGTAGCGATGGCCAGAGACTGTCTTGAGATTTGAGATCTCGCCAAGCACCGCCACGCGCGCCAGGTGGCGCTCAAGCAATTGCCTTGCCTGCTGGTTGACCTCGGAGACGCTCAGCGGAGCTGCGTTTAGGCGTTCGAAGAGATCTGGCACGCCGAGCCTGCGTCGCTAGTTGGATCGCTCTTTGTAGTTGCGCAACAGCTCGCGCACCTTGTCGGCGTCGGGCGCATCGGGTGAGACGCGCAGATAGAGCTCGTAGTAGTGCGCCGCCTTGGGGCCGTTGCGCGCGCGGGCGTACGAGATGCCGAGCGCCTTGTAGCAGTTGCCAAAGCGCTTGTCGGTCTGCACGCACTTGCTGAAGAGATCGATGGCTTTTTGCAGCTGACCGCCGTTGAGCGCCTTGATGCCTTCGTTACAGAGGCCCTTGGCATCTTCGCCGGCAGCCGGTGTGGGCGCCGGAGTGGGCGGCGGCGTCGCCTTGGTCTTGGTCTTGGCGACCGGCGTACGTGCGGCCCTCGGTCGCCCGCGTCCTGTCTGGGCGTAGCGACGGCGGCCCTGCTCAATCTCGTCGCGCAGGCCCGCCAGCTCGGGACGCTGCGGGTCGAGGTCGTTGATCTCGTTGACCAGATCCTCGGCGGTATCGAAGTCCTTGTCGTTGATGGCGGCATTGGCCTTCGCCAGCGCCTCGGTGACGAGTGCGCCCCGAACCTGCTCGACGAGCACCGTTGATTGCTGGGCGTAGGAGCTGTCCTCGTGGATGTTGCTCAATGCGTCCCATGCTGCCGACCAGTCCCCGTGCCCGATAGCGCCAACCGCCGACTCA
>CAYHNK010000187.1:0-9260 GCA_964357695.1 uncultured Bdellovibrionales bacterium
TCGAGCGCTACGGCAACCTCTTCGACATGTACAAGCGCATCACCGACGAGGATCCCTACGACGTGCCCATGCGCATCTACCCGGCCCCGCACTATGCCATGGGCGGCTTGTGGGTCGACTACAACCTCATGAGCACCATCCCAGGGTTGCACGTCATCGGCGAGGCGAACTTCTCCGACCACGGCGCCAATCGCCTCGGCGCGAGCGCGCTCATGCAGGGCCTTGCCGACGGCTACTTCGTGTTGCCGTACACACTGAGTCACTATTTTGCGAGCACCAAGGTCGCAGCGGTGACGACAGATCACCCGGCGTTTGCGGAGGCCGAGAAGCTCGCGCGCGAAAAGACCGACAAGCTGCTGTCGATTGGCGGCACCCGCTCGGTGGACTCCTTCCATCGCGAGCTTGGCCACATCATGTGGGAGGACGTCGGCATGGCGCGCAACGACAAGGGCTTGCGCGTTGCGCTCGAGCGCATCCCGGGCCTGCGGGCCGAGTTCTGGGAGAGCTTGCGCATCCCGGGCAGTGGCGACGAGCTGAACAATTCACTCGAGCACGCCGGCCGCGTCGCCGACTACCTCGAGTTCGCCGAGATGATGGTGCACGACGCGCTCACGCGCACCGAGTCGTGCGGCGGCCACTTCCGCGAAGAGAGCCAAACGAGCGAAGGCGAGGCCCAACGCGACGACGCCAACTTCTCGCACGCGAGCGTCTGGGAGTTTCAAGGCGTTGGCAAGATCCCGACCATGCACAAGGAGCCGCTGGTCTTTGAAAACGTCAAGCCCGCCGTGAGGAGCTACAAGTGAAGCTAACATTGCGCATCTGGCGTCAGAAGAATCGCACGTCCCCTGGCAAGCTCGTGCGCTACGACGTCGACGACGTCTCGGAGGAAATGAGCTTTCTCGAGATGCTCGACGTGCTCAACGAGAAGCTCACCGCCCAAGGTGACGAGCCCATCGCGTTTGATCACGACTGTCGCGAAGGGATCTGCGGCGCCTGCTCGCTGGTCATCAACGGCATTGCGCACGGTCCGGATGCCGGCATCACCACCTGCCAGCTGCACATGCGTCGCTTCAAGAACGGCGACAGCATCACCGTCGAGCCGTTTCGCGCCAAGGCATTTCCGCTCATTCGCGATCTGGTAGTCGACCGCAGCGCCTTCGATCGCATCATGCAGGCGGGTGGTTACGTCTCGGTGTCGACCGGCAACGCGCAGGACGCCAACAACATCCCCATCGCCAAGGGCGAGGCCGACATCGCGTTCGACG
Source organism: uncultured Bdellovibrionales bacterium (assembly GCA_964357695.1). Lineage (GTDB taxonomy): Bacteria > Myxococcota > XYA12-FULL-58-9 > XYA12-FULL-58-9 > CAYHNK01 > CAYHNK01. The sequence goes on from CAYHNK010000187.1 coordinate 1,266, forward strand.
CGGCGGCCTGCATCGGCTGCGGGGCCTGCGTCGCCACCTGCAAAAACGCCTCGGCGATGCTCTTCTTGTCGGCCAAGGTCGGCCACCTCGCGCACCTGCCGCAGGGTCAGCCCGAGCGCCAGCGCCGCGTGCTCGCCATGGTCGCCAAAATGGACGCCGAGGGCTTTGGCAACTGCACCAATACCTACGACTGCGAAGCGGTCTGCCCCAAGGAGATCAGCGTCAAGCTCATCGCCGAGATGAACCGCGACTATCTGAAGGCGAGTGTCGCGGGATAACCCGCTACGTCCCCGCCACGAGATACACCGGCACCGGCTTGGTCTTGCCTTTGACCTGAACCGCCGGGAGCTTGTTGCTGCTCGTGGGCCGCCCGGCCGCGCCGAACGTCTGTTCGTCGCACAGCACCTGACCGGCTTTCGCGAGACCCGCGAGACGGCTCGCGAGATTTACGGCGTCGCCGATGACGGTGTACTCCATGCGCCGTCGCGCGCCGATGGTACCCGAGACGCACAGTCCGGTCGCCAGCCCGATACCGATGGAGATGTCCTCTTGCTGCCGACCTCGGCGCGTTTCGTTGAGCTCGCCGAGCGCCTCTTGCATACGCCTGGCGGCGGCAATGGCGCGGGCGGCGTCGTCCTGCTGCTTGACCGGCGTCCCCCAGACCGCCATGAGCGCGTCACCAATGAACTTGTCGAGCAGGCCGTGATGCTCGAAGACCACCTCCACCATTTGATCGAAGTACTCATTGAGCAGCGTCACCACGTCGACCGCGCGACTGCGCTCGGTGAGACTCGTAAAGCCGCGGATGTCGGCGAACATCACCGTCACCTCGCGCTCTTGACCACTGCGCTGCAGGTCGATGCGCCGCTGCATGACCTGGTCGACGAGCACCGGTGAAAGAAAGCGTCCCAGTGACTCGCGCGTACGCAGCTCTTCGGCGAGCTGGTGCGCCATAAAGGCGTTCGAGAGCGCCACGCCAGCGCCCGTCGCGATGCCGGTGAGCAGCTCGAGATCGCCTTGCGTAAAAGCACCGGTCTCCGAGCTGTTGCCGACGTGCAACATGCCGTAGATGCGCTCCTTGTTGACGAGCGGCACGGCCATGAGCGAGCGCACGCCCGAGAGCACGACCGAGTGGGCCGACGACCAGCGGCTATCCCGCAGGGCATCACTCGCCAGCACCCCCACCCGATCGCGCAACACCTGGTCCACGATGGTGCGGCTGATGACGAGATGCTCGCTGTCTCCGCCGGCAGTGCGCGTCGACCACGGCACGAGATTGTGCGCTGCATCAAAGAGCAGCACAGCTCCGGTTTCAGCACGCACGAGGCGAAAGACCACATCCAGAATGCGGTGACACAGCAATTGGATATCAGTCGTCTCGATGAGCTGCTGCAGCGCATCGAACGCCGTGCGCACCCGCTCGTAGAGGATTGCCGCCTGACCCTCGTTGCGGTTTTTTCCAAGCTCGGCGATCGCTAGGTCCGAGGACGCGAGGACCTGTGTCTTGTCGATCGGACTCGTCGGCAAGATGGTCACGCGCGCGCTTGCGCCACCCGAGGGCTCATACGTGAAGCGACACCCGCCCAGCTCGACGAGATCTCCGGGCGCGAGGCGGTGCTTGTGCACCTTGCGCCCATTGACAAAGCAGCCGTTGGAGCTGCCGAGATCTCGGAGCACGTGCGCGCCGTCCTCGACGAGTACCTCGGCGTGGCGCTTGGATACTTCGTTGTCCTGCAGCACAACGCCGTTGCCCGCCGCGCGTCCGAGGGTCACGCGTTCGTGGCCGAGCTCGACCTGCGCCGGCGCGAGATTGCCGGAGGAGTCGGTGGCGACGAGGCGCGCCCGCAGCTCAACCATGTGACGCCTCACCCAGCAACTGCGCTACGAGCACGGGCTTGTTCTCTTGGCGGATGCGCGCCGCGAGCAACACCGCCCGCAGGCGGAAAAGCGCCTCGTCGAGCACGTCGTTGACGATCCAGTAGTCGTAGAACGCCGCGGTGCGGATCTCGTCACGGGCGGCCGCTAGCCGGCGACGCACCTGGTCCTCCGCATCCGATCCCCGACCGCGCAAGCGCCGCTCGAGCTCCTGCATGCTCGGCGGCACGACGAAAACGAGCACGGTCTCGGCCATGCGCTCAACGATCTGCCGACCACCTTGGATGTCGATGTCAAAAAGGACGTCGGTGCCGCTCTCGAGCAAACGCGCCGTCTCGGCACGCCCGGTGCCATAACGATAGCCGTGCACATCGGCCCACTCGAGCAGCTCGCCGCGATCGATCATCGCCTGAAAGGCCGTTGCATCGATAAAGTGGTAGTCAACACCGTCCTGCTCGCGTCCTCGCAGCGCACGCGTGGTGTACGAGACCGAGAATGCGACGTCGCCCATGTCGTTCATGAGACGTCGACACAAGGTCGTCTTGCCGCCCCCGCTCGGCGCCGAGACGACGAGCGGCACACCGCGGCGCAATGCGGCGCTCATCGTCTTGCCTCCTTGATGGCGCCCACGCCGCTCGCGTCTCGCTGCTCGAGGTCGGCGACCATGGCGCTCGTTGAGTGATTTTTTGGATCGCCGACGATCGCCACCTGACCACCGTAGGCCTGCACGGCGTCGCGCTCAGGCACGCTGTCGACGGTGTAGTCGGTACCCTTGGCATGCACGTCCGGGCGCAACCGCGCGATGATGCCGCGCACATTCGGCTCAGAGAAGACAAACACCCAATCGACGCCCGCGAGCGCCGCGACGAGCTCGGCCCGCTCGTCCTCAGGCACCACGGGACGTCCCTCGCCCTTGAGGCCCCGTACCGAGGCATCGCTGTTGACCGCGACCACGAGCACGTCCCCGTGCTGGCGCGCCCCGTTTAGATAACGCACGTGACCGACGTGGAGCAGATCAAAAGCACCGTTGGTCAAGACAATACGTTCGCCGCGCGAGCGGGCCACGTCCACCTCGCGGGCAATTTCGTCGAGGCTCGCTATGCGTCCCATGGCGCCAGCTCCACACCCGCAGCGATGGCCGCGTGCTCAACCTCCCTCGGTGACGCGGTGGCCGTGCCGATCTTGGTCACCACGACACCCGCCGCGGCGTTGGCGATGCGCATGGCGTTGCCCGCTCCGAGGCGCGCCGCAAGCCCCGTCGCGAACGCGGCGATGACCGTGTCTCCCGCGCCCGTGACGTCCGCCACCTCTTCTTCACCGACAATGTCGACGTGCTCGGACGCGCCGTCCTGCGAAAACAGCGTCATGCCGCGACGGCCGAGCTTGAGCAGACAGCGCCGACAGCCCGTTTTCTCGAGCAGCATACGCCCCGCCTGCTCGATGGCTCCGGGGCGCGAGAGCGAGAGGCCCGTGAGCGCCTCGGCCTCGGGCGCGTTGGGCGTGATGACCGTGACGCCGCGAAACTCCCCAAGGCGATAGCGCGAGTCGACGCAGAGGGTGTGTCCCTCACTACTCAAGCGCGTCGCCAGCGCCATGGTGCGCGCGCCCACACTCCCTAGACCGTAGTCGCTGATGACGAGCGCATCACTCGTCGCTGCGCGCGCTGCCAACGCCTCGGCCAGCTCATCGCCGCTCGAAACGGAGTACAGCTCCGGCTCGTCATCGATGCGCAGCACCTGTTGCTTTGCCGTGCCGGTGGCCCCCGCGAGCACACGGGTCTTGGTCGGGGTAGCAGCCGCGCCCACGACGAGACCAGCGATTTCTACGCCGCGCTCTTGCAGCATGCTGCGCAGCTTGCCCGCAGCCGCGTCGCTTCCTACGACCCCCAAGAGCTCGGTCTGGACGCCGAGAGCGGCCAAGTTCGCCGCCACGTTGGCGGCGCCGCCGAGTCGGTACTCCTCACGCTCTTTGCGCACGATGAGCACCGGCGCTTCGCGCGACACCCGCGCCGTCTCCCCGTAGACGTAGACATCGAGCATCGGATCGCCGAGCACGGTCACGCGCCGGCCTCGCACGGCCCGCCACGCCTCGCCCCACCGCCCTGCGTGTGTGGCGTCTCGTCGCGCCTCAGCCATCCAAGTCGTCGAGCAGCGCGCGGGACTTGAGCGCCACCTGGCGCTTGAGCTCACGCGCCTCTTCCAGAGCACGGAAGTAGTCGTCGGCAATGTTGAGCGCCGCAAGCAGCGCAATCTTGGGGCTCGCCACCGGCCCGCTCGCCGAGACCTCATCGACCTTGCGCTTGACGTAGGAGGCCAGGCGCTCGACGTGTCGCGGATCGTCGTCGCTGCGCAGCATCATGCGCTGCCCGAGGATCTGCACCTCGACGTTGCTCTTTTTCTTCGCCTGTTCGCTCATCGAAAGTACCGCAGGGACGAGTATACGTCGGGGGCGATCCCCGTCAAGAAAGGCGGTGCACCACCCCAGGGCAGTCGAGTTCTAACCCGCCGCTGATTCACCGCTGGTACAGCGGTCACCACGGAGAGGTGAGCCACGTGCTGCTGCACGTCTCGCACCCACCGTGCGTGCACCGTCCTGCTTGACCGCGTTCAGCGCGAAGTGACGCAGCGTCGTCAAGTTTTGCGTCGTGTTACGCGCTCGGTGACGAGCCTCATCCTCACGAAACGCCATGTCCAGCACCCAATGAAGCTCGCTCTCGATCTCCCAGTGGCGCCGGATCCAGCGCCCCACGTGCTTCGCATCTGCCCCCGCGTCACTTTCACCACGCCAAGTCCGGCCAGCGCTCCGACGTCGTCAGCCACTCGAGGTCACGGCACACACGGACCCGCCGACGCTCGATGCGCCCATGAGCCTTCTCGCTCTCCTTGAACACTTCGACGGCTGGCCGTGCAATCTCGTCACGCGAGCGCCGCCTCTCGTCACTCGCTTCGGCGAATATCTTGATGATGTCTGCGTGGAGCGTCGGCTGGTTGTCTTTGACCGACAACACGTAGTGTCCGCTGCCATCACGGATCGTCTTCGCGACCTCCGTCTGGCAACCCATCGCGTCGATGGTGACCGTGGCGCCGCGCAGGTCGAGCACCCGCAGGAGTTCTGGCATCGCGACAATCTCGTTCGACTACTGGCAGGTCTTCTGCTGGCCGAGTACGAGCCCCGCCTCGGACAAATGCGCGCTGACGGTGTGGATGGCCGGCCGCTCAGCCGAGAAGCTGCGTCGGCTCGTCTTGCCGTCGACGGCGATGTGGCGAGCGTCGGATTTCAGGCGCAGCGTCAGCAAAGACGCCCAGCACACCCCTTCGATCACGCCGAAACGAGAGAGCGGCAGAGCCTATGTGCCTCCATGGCCGCAGCGCCGCGTGGGGTCACCGCAGGCCTGCGCAGCCTGATGTCGAGGAGTCGCGGCTCAGCAACGCTTTGGTTGGACGCGCCTACCACGAGTCTGTTGGCACGGCCCCACCCGCGCGTGCGAGCAGGTCGAGGATGACCCCGCGCGGCGACGGGACCTTTGACTATGACTGTGATGACCTGCCGACCCCATGCAGCGCCACTCTCATTACCGGCTGCGCATGCACGACAAGCTGCGGCATCGCCAGCGCCACCGTAGCACGCCGATTGCAGCATGCGGCGCCGCCAATATAGACTGGACGACATGTAGTCCCTACGGTGCCACGTGTCCGGGCGCTTGCGCCGTCGCGGCCTCTACCTACACCACGCGCTGTAGGTAGAGGGTGGGGGGCCCTAGCGCATTGCGGCAGGCGGCACGGCGGTCGGGATCCCAGCGCCGATCAGCATGAATCGAGAAAGTAGATTGACTTTGGTCCGCTCGCTGCCCTTTCAGCTGCGCCCGTCCCCCCACGTCCCCCCGGTGCGCCCAAGGCGCCGCAGGAGAGTCCAAGGATGTCGTCTATTCACCGACGCACGCGTGATCAGGGAAGTCGTGGCGGCGATCGAGCGGACGACCGGACCGCCGCAGCCGCCGTTCTTGTTCGCTGCTGCGTGCGCACGCCACGTTCGCGCTTGACGTCAGGGGTCGAGCGTGGAGGAGTGTGCGACGGGACGCTGGCGCAGGCCGCCTGGTCCGGCTTCATGCGTCTGCCGAAGTTGGAGGTGGGCTTGGCGGTGCAGATGCCTAAGAACGTCGGTCTCGTCGTAATTGCCCTGGCCGTGGGCTTTGCCGGTTTGTCCTGCGTCAATCACACCTCGGGTGGCGACATGCCCGGTGGCCAGATGCCCGGTGACACGCCTGGTGGCGACAGCGACGCCGTGGTCACCGTCGACCTTGCGAATCTGACTCCCTATGAGGCCGAGTCATTGCTGCGCCCCAGCGTCACCGCCGATGGCATCGGCGTCTCGCCGATCGCCGATACCTTCGACGGCTTTCTCTCCGACAACGATCAGCGCGTGGGGAGGATCCTCTACGACGGAATCGATGATCTCCTGCGCACCTTGCCGGCTCCCCCCAACACGAACAGCGAGCTGAGCGCGAGATTGGCGACCCTCGACCAAATCATCATCGGCCCCATCATCGCCGCCGGTGGCAGCGTCTTGCTCAATTTGGAATGCCCGATGCCCGACTTCCTGTCTCAGAGGGAGGGCTTCCTGCACGATGTGCTGAGCGGCGAGAACGTGCCTACCGCCAACACCGTCTCCTCCTGCAGTCCGCCGAAGGGCGATACAATGAGCCGGGGCCTCTGGGCCGTGGTGGTGGGGGCGGTGGCCGAATACTTCGGCAGCCGGTACGGCGACGGCGTCATCTATCTGCTGGGCCGCGAGCCGGAGTCCTATTTCGTCGGCGATCTCGCAGCCTTCCTCGATACCTACCAGCTGACCGCCGAAGGAATCCTCGCCGGCTACCCACAGGCTCAGCTCGCCGGCATCACTCCCGTCGAGATGGCCGCTGACCTCAGCAAGGCGCAACCGAACTACGACTCCGTGGCTGATCGATTCACCTACGTCCCTGAGTTGCTCGACGAGCCGCTACTCAAGAAATGGATCGACCACTTTGGCGCGCAGGGCTTGCCCATCGACTACATCACCTTTCACATCTGGGATCCGAGCGCGTACCCGAATGAGGGCGCTTTCTGGCAGCGCTACGGCGACACCCTCGAAGGTTGGCTGGTCGGAGCCGGTTTTACGGCTCCAGGCGTGACGGTCCTCGCCACTGATTTTGCCAACTGGCAGAACGTCTGCATCGTCGATCCGTCCGACGCGCTGACCTCTTACTACGATTCGGAGTACCTCGCCGCCATGTTCATCGAGCATCGCCTGGCAACGCTGCGCTACTCCATCGACGCGCTCAAAGCGAGCTCCACCCGCCTCATCCAGAATTTCGACTTGATCTACGGATACATGCTGCCCTTCGGCGCCCTGGCCTCCTGCATGACGGCCCGAGCTGGCTTCGATGGACGGCCGGGGATCGTCAACAGCGCCGGTATCCCCAAGGCGAGCTACAACGCGCTCCATCTCCTCACGCAGCTCGAGGGCCGATTGGGCTTCGCCGACTCCAGCGACCCGATGATCACGGCGGTGAGCAGCTACCGCGGCGACGGCGTCTCGGATCGTATTGCGATCATGTTGGCGCGCCACATTCCCTCGGAGTTGCACTTCGTCGCCGAGGGGGGCGGCTTCCCCGGCTATCAGGGGGGCTCTCTCACCAAGCACAACTACGGTCAGGAGCTCGCGCTCTTCGATCCGAGCACGATCAGCTCGCTCATGGTCGGTTATCTCAGCCAAGCCGACTTCCCTCGCCAGTTCTTGCGCGACTTGCTCGCGGTGCCACCGGTGTTCGATGTCGCCGACCTCGGCTTGCCGGCCGGTTGGACGGCCTATCAGCAGGCGGTGCGCGACCACGGAATTGCCTATCGCCTGGAGCGATCGCGGGTCGCGACCGCGGAGCTGCAGATCACTGGGGTGCCGCCAGGAAGCTACGTGCTGACGCGCTACCGCGTCGACGCGGACCACGGTCACGGTTATCCCCAGCGAGCCGAGCTCCACCAGCGTCTCCTCGACGCCTCCGCTGCCGGCGCTACCGCCTTGCAGGCCGAGGTGGACTCCGTACGCGCGGAGTACGGTGTGAGCTCCACGATCGTTTCGAGCGGACCG
>CAYHNK010000188.1:0-9226 GCA_964357695.1 uncultured Bdellovibrionales bacterium
ATGGACGGTCGGGCGGCAACCTCGACGACGTCAAGCGGCTCGACACCGTGGCCGTCGGCACCGTCGAGGTGGCACTCGACGCGCTCGGCGCCGAGCTCTTGGGACGCGCCCCGGGTGAGCTCGCCTTTTTGGGGCTCGCGCAAGCGGCTGGCCTCGGACGCATCGACTATCGCAGCCTGCGGGTCGCGGAGGTACGAGGCTAGTGCTCTTTTTGCGACTGCGGCGCGCCTACCAGCTCGTCTTTCTCGGGCTGTTTCTCTATCTGGTCTTCGTCACCACGGCGTCGCTCATCGGCGGCTATCCGGTGGAGTGGTTTCTCGGCCTCGACCCTCTGGTCGCAACGAGCACGGCGCTCGCCAGCCATGCTCTGACCCTCGCCACCGCCTGGGCGATCCCACTCATCGTCTTGACGCTCATCTTTGGGCGTTTTTTCTGCGGCTGGATGTGTCCGTTCGGCACGTTGCATCACGCGCTCGGCTGGGCGAGCAAGATCCGGCGTGCCCGCGACCGCGTGGCCCTGAACCGCCCACGCCGCATCTATCACCTCAAGTACTACGTGCTTCTCGTCATGCTCGGCATGGCAGCGATGGGCAGCACCCAGGTGGGCCTCCTCGATCCCATCGCCTTCACCTGGCGCGCGCTGGCGACGTCCATCGTGCCCGCCATCGACAACACCGCGTTGGGACTCTATCAGGGACAGCGTCATTTCCAGACGAGCACGCTCATCGTGGCGCTGTTTCTCGGCGCGTTGGCGGCCAACCTCTACATCCCGCGGCTCTATTGCCGGCTCATCTGCCCACTCGGCGGTCTGTTGGGTCTGCTCGCGCGCTTCTCCCTATTTCGCCTTGAGAAGCAACCGTCCTTGTGCACCGAATGTGACTTCTGTGGCGCCGATTGCCAGGGCGCCGCCGAGCCGCAGGGCACGCTGCGCGTCAGCGAGTGCATGCTATGCCTCAACTGCCAGGTGACTTGCCCGCGCGAAGGGATCCGCTACCGCTTCTTACCGTCGCTCGATTTGACCACCGACAAGCTCGACTTCGGTCGCCGCCAGTCCCTCGGCGCCCTGCTCGGCGGCATCGCGGCCGTGCCGCTCTTGCGCGCGTCCGATGGCACTGGACCGCGACCCAATCCCCAACGCATTCGCCCTCCGGGAGCCGTCGAGGAAGAGGCGTTTCTCAGTCGCTGCATCAAGTGCGGCGCCTGCATGAAGGCGTGTCCCACGAGCGGCCTGCAACCCGCGCTCACCGAAGCTGGCTTTGAAGGCCTGTGGACGCCCGTGCTCGTACCGCGTCTCGGCTACTGTGAGCAAAGCTGCGTGCTCTGTAGCCATGTCTGCCCAACCGAGGCGCTTGTGCCCCTCGACGTCGAACGCAAGATCGGCAAGGCCCCGCACACGGAGCCCGTACGCATCGGTTCGGCGTTTATCGACCGCGGTCGCTGCCTGCCCTGGGCCATGGATACGAGCTGCATCGTCTGTGAGGAGGTCTGCCCCACCGCCCCGAAGGCCGTGTACTTCAAGGAGGCGACGGTGACGACACGCGACGGTGGACGCAAGACGCTCAAGCAACCCTACGTGGATCTCGATCGCTGTACCGGATGCGGCATCTGCGAGACGCGCTGTCCGGTCTTCGACCAAGCCGCCATCCGCGTGACATCCGTCGGCGAGACCCGCAGCGGCGTCAATCGTATCATGCTCACCGGCGGCCGCATCTGAGCGTCGAGCCCGCAAATTATTGAGTCGGCGAGGCAACCCCGGGACCTCGCTGCCGATAATGAGCAACAACTCTCTGGGATGGGTGTGCCATGTCAACCACCACCGCTCTCTCGCCTCTCGGCCCGACGACGACCGCTGCTCGATCAGTGAACACCGACGCCCCAGGCCCGGGTGTCGCCGCGGTCCAGACTCGCATGCAAGGCGCCAACGGTCTCGACATCGCCGCCGAGGCAGCCATCGGGCCCGATCGTCGTGTCATCGTGCTGCCGGAATTGCCCCCTGCGCCAAAGCCACCCGCGAAGGCCAAGGTGCCAGAGAACTACGACGGCGACACCCTGACACTCGCTGGCCCCGAAGGCTTTCACGTGCGTGTCCACGGCGCCAATACCACCGAAATGAAGTCCGCAAGCGGCCCGGAGCCGTTCGCCGAAGCTGCCAAGGCTTTCACCGCCAAGCTGGTCGTCGGCAAGAGCGTCAAGCTCCACTACGTCGGCACCAAGACCTCGGACAGCTACGGTCGGCTGGTGGCGCAGGTCGAGACAGACAAGGGTGATTTGGCCGAGCTGCTCATTGGACACGGCCTGGCGCACGTGTACGTCGTCCCGGACGGCAAAGACCCCAAGGAGCTCGCACGCATCGAGCGCCTCCTCGCAGCTCAGGCGCGTGCGCGGACCGCCGGTCTTGGCCTCTGGAGCACCGAGCCATTCAAGGACAAATCGCTCTACGTCACGTCGTTTCACGGCAACGGCCGTGGCCCCGACGCCGAAAACCCCAACGTCGAGTACTTCCGCCTCGCCAACATCAGCGCGAAGCCGCTCGCGCTCGCTGGTTGGACCGTGACCAACACAGCAGGCAAGAAATTCCCGCTGCCCGCACTCACCTTGCCGGCCGGCTACACCGTGGCCGTGAGCTCCGGCAAAGGCAAGCAACAGCTCGACCCGAGCGCGCCACTCGAAATGTTTCTCGGCTCCGCCGCGGAGGTGTGGAACAACGCGGGCGACACGATGACCCTGCGCAACGCGCAAGGCGAGGTGATGCTCACGCACGTGTACTCCGGGCAGCCGGCGCCCGATCTCTCCAAGCTGCCAGACCCAGTCACGCAGACGCGCATCAACAAGCTCGGCGATGACATCCCCATCGCGTGGCACCCACCGAAGGCGGTCTCGGCGGCAGGCTACGTCGCGGACGATGGCGATACGATCTTCATCCCCTCGCCGAAGGCGGGCGTCTTTCGCGCCAACATCGATGGCTTTGAGCGCGCTGTCGCCATCGCCGATCAGCAGGAGTCGCCGCCCGGAATGCTGGCGGTACGCTTTATCGGCGTTGACGCGCCCGAGACGCACGTCATCGCCAAGGACAAGAACGGCGAAGACGTGGCCTACAGCCAAGGACGACCCGGGGAGATCGCCGCCGCCGAGCTCAAGAAGCTTCTGGCCCAGGCGACGCGCGTCGAAGTGCATCCCGACGCCAAGCGCCCCTTCGACACCTACAGTCGTCTGCTCGGCACGGTGTTTGCCACTTTCCCCGGCAGCAGTGAGCGCGTCGACGTCAACCGTTGGATCGTCGAGCAGGGTCTCGGCGAGATGTCGATGTACTACAAACCGGGACTCGATCTCGCCTGGTTCACGGACTACGCCCAAGCCTCGCGCGCCGCGGTCGAGAACAAGCGCGGCATCTATGGCAAAGGCGAGGGTCGCTGCACGGTGCGCCCGGCGGAGTTTCGCCACTTCGTGCAGGGTAAGATGACGCCCATGCCCCTGGTCATCGACATGGAGAGCCGCACCGTGTATCGCGCGAGCGACGCCGACAAGCTCGGTATCCCCGCCTACAAGCGACTCTACGTGTTCGACAACATGGTTGAGCGGGCGAAAGAGGAGCTGGGACTGACGCTCGATTCGCGCGTGAAAATCTAGCGGTTGCCCTATTGCAGGCGCAGCATCGTGAGCGTGCGACCGAGCATCGTCGCCGTGTTCGCCTCGGTGCGCCAGCGGACCTCCACCGCTTGACCAACCCCAACCGTCAGCACGGCTTGCACGCTGAGGCTGGTCGGTCGATTGGCGTCCACGCTGTTGGCGCTGCGCTCGCTCCCGGCCACTTGGCTGCCGCCGACATAGAGCGACACCGTCTGACTCCTGCTCGCGTTGCTGTTCTGCAGCGAGCAGCTGAACATCACGAGGTACGTCCCGACGCCCGGCGTCACACTCAAACCCGTCACCACATCGGAGGTGCTCGTCGTCGTGATCGGGCTCGACGGCGACTGCGTCATCTCGAACGTCGTGAGCGGGTGCGCCGAGGCGTTGGCCACATGCGCTGCCACGGCGAATGAGATCTCCCCGGACTCCTCGAGCGACGCGGCGCTGATGCCCCCGACGGTGTCCGCATTGCTCGCATGCAGCGCGTACGGCACCGACACGAGCTGCTGGCGTGGCGTCATCTCCACGTCCGCATCGACCTGCAAGGTCAGCCACAGCGGTGTGCCATCGGCAAACATGCTCGCATCGAGGGGCTCGATGGCGCCGAGCGCAACATCGAAGAGCCCGTCGGCAAAGGCCACGGCATTGTGCGTCTCTTGCCACAGCAGGTTGCCACCGTTCGCACTGTCGTAGACACGGAAGATCACCGGCAGACTGACCGACACGCGCTCGCCGACGGCATTGGCCAGCACGCCGTGATAGCCGATGACCGGCGGTGCCTCGGCAGCAAACGCCGACGCCGCAATGAGCGTGGCGCAGCAGCTTGCATACACAATGGTTCGCATAGAACCTCCTCGCCTACGGCGCGACCACCGCGCCCAAGCCAACGTAGCTCTCAACCAGGCGATACTGCGCACCTGCTGGGGACGCATTCTCACTCGGCGACGGCTGTCCCATCGCGCCGTACACAACGTAGGCCGACGACGCCTGCACGCCACCACCCGAAGTGACCTGCGTCTCAGATGCGACGTAGTCGCGCGTGCTCACCACCGTATCGCAGACGTCACCAATCCCGTCCCGGTCCCCATCCTCTTGTCCACCGTTGGCGATGACCGGACAATCGTCGATGCAGTCGACAACGCCGTCAGCATCCGTATCCGCGAGACACTCGCCGCGCGAGCAGATGCTCCACGCGCGCGTGGCAAGACACGTACGGCAGCCGCGGTCGCATGCCAAGGTGCCGCCAGGGCACGCGACAAACGATCCGGGCACCGCGCACGTGTCCCCCACCAGAATCGCATCGGCGCACGCTGTGCCCACCCCATCGCACCCGAGCGCAATCTCCGGCACACACACGCCCATTTCCGGGTGGCAGATGTAGCCGGCAAGGCAGCGCCCGCTATCACACGCCAGGCTGTCGTAGTTGACCGTGGCGCCGCGACATGACGCCAGAGCGAAGCACACGGCTCCCAGCAAGCGCGTGCGCCCGCCTACCAACACCGTGCCACCCCCAACGTCAGCGACGGCTGATCACCACCGCGAGGCGGCGCATAAGGCGTCGGTGCGATTACCAGCCAATCGACGCCCAGCAACGAGGCCGATACGGCGACGAGCACTCCGCCGACACCGAGCAGCACGTTGGCACGGTGCGCGCCATCGTCCGCCTTGCGCTCGAGGGACTGCGCTTCGAGCTGCGTCGTGCCGTAGCGACCATGCTCAATCTCGTCCACGTCGCGACCGGCACGCGCGCTGCCGACACCCGTGACGACGCCAACGCCCATGGCGACGGCACCGAATGCCCCCACACCTGCGGCCACGAGACTGAGCCGGTGACCCGTTCGCCACCATGGCGTCGAGAGCCAGGAGTGCCCGCCGGTTGCAGGCGCTTGCACGACGGCGGCAGGCACGCCGCTCGGCGATGGCGCCTGCGTCACGGCCGGGGAGGGAGAAGCGACGTCCGACGCAAACAGCTCCGCGACACGCTCCTGCAAAACGGCGCGCACGTCCGCACGCGACGGCGCGACAACGGTCACCTTGCGCAGGACCTGCCCATCTGTCGGTGACAAGATCAGCGCCTGCAACTTGACGCTGTGCGCGCTCGCCTTGTCCGCGCTCACCCGCCCGTACAACACCTCGTCCGCCCCCGCACGCACGCCAAGCTGCGCCACACACGCGATGTCGGTACCGCACGCCGCCAACGCGGCATCGACGCTTGCAAGACCCAAGCGTTGTTGTAGCTCGGCGTCACCAATCACCGCGACGTCCGTGAGTGTCTGCGCGATCTCGCGCAGCGCGTGTCCGACTGCCTCGATCCGTACGCGCGAACCGTCCGCGTCAAACAACAGTACCGCCACGACTCGCGATGCCTCTTGCGCTGTCGGCTCCACCCCGCGCACGCCGCGCGTGACGAGCTGACACGCTGCCGCGACGACCATCGCTACGACGACCCCTGAGGAGCTGCGCTGCACCGGCCGAGTCTAGCGTCGAGGCGCCCGCGTCGCAATCGCCAACCCGCGAGAAAAGTGACTCGCCATGGCTGCACCGGGTCGTGGATGCTGGTAGGCTCAATACGTCACGATGGCGCGAAACGAACAGCAATCTCGAGCACCGAGCGGCCGTGCCAAGAAGGCGGCGGCAGAGAAGGACACGAACGCCTTGGACGCCGTGCTCCCTGCCGAGCGGCGCCGCCACTGGCGCATTGCTGCCACCCACCGCGTCGAATACGAGCATGCCTGGCGACTGTCGATGGCCTTCATGGCCGACTTGTCGCAAGGCGGCATGGCGCTGCGCAGCGCCGGCAACTTGGCGATCGGTGATGAGGTCGACTTTCGTCTACACCTCGGGGACGGCAAAAAGCCTCTGCCTGTGCGCGGTCGCGTCATCGCCCTCGATACGAGCACGCGCACACCGCTCACGCGCGTGCAGTTCTCCGACGACCCGGTACACACCGTCCGCCTACGCGCCTTCCTCGAAACGCAGATCGTACCAAAGCTCGAGGAGGCAACAGCCGTCACCCGTCCGACGGTCACCAAAATCATCGACCTCGGCGCTCTCTACGACGAGCTCGGACGGCACGATGACGCTTTGGCGCTTTTTCGACGTGGCGTAGACGCCAATCGTCGCAGCGTCGAGCTCTACGAGCATGTCGCGGCCTACCTCTTCGCACGCGTGCGCGCCGGAGGCTCCAAAGCGGATGCGCTAATCACCGAGCTCGATGAGCTCGTCCAACAGGGGCTTGCACTGCGCGCCTCCCCGGCACTCGAGCAAATCCACGGTGCGCTTGCCTCGGCTCGCATCGCGGCGGCGGAGCGCGTCACAGCGAAGGCGCGGGCCGATGAAGCAGCGCGGGCCGAGGCCGCACGTCAACAGGCTGCGGCGCAGGTTGAAGCCTCCGCCGCCAAGGTCCTCGCCAAGCGTGAAAAGGAGCTGGCGCACCATCTCGAAGCGCAGCGGCAAGAGCTCGCCCAGACGCATGAGGCTGCGCTTGCCGAGGCACGCTCCGCCCGCAAAGAAGCCGACAAGCTCTCCAAGGCTGCGCAAGAGAAGCACGCAGAGATCGCCAAGCGCGAAAAGCAGATTGAGACGGACGCGGCCAAGTTACAGCGCGCGCGCGCGGACCTCGACGCGCTGTGTGCCGAGCAAGAAGCACGCGGCGCTGAGCTGCGCACGCAAGAGAGAGCGGTCAAGAAACAGCAAAAAGACCTCGACGAGCTGCGCGAGCAACTCGCGGTCGCGGCGAAAGCGGCCGAAACGGAAACCAAGAAGGTGGCGACGCGCGCTGCCGACGTGGATGAGCGCGCCCGAGCCATCAAGGCACGCGACGCTGAGCTCGAGACACAGGCCCACGAGCTGGCAACCTTGCAGCGAAGCCTGAATGCGCGCGCGGCGGCGGTGACGAAAAAGCACGACGAGCTCGGCGCGATCACCGAGCTGCGCGACAAGCTGGAACGGCTGGAAAAGGAAAACGCCGCGTTGCGCAAGGAGGAGCACGCAAATCAGCATCTGCTCGAGGAGGCGCTCGTGCGCCTAGCGCAGCAACAGACAGAGAACGACGCCAGCGCCGAGCGCGCTGCCGCTGATGCCGAGCGCTTGCAGGCGGCGTTGGCCCGCCACCAAGAGAAGGCCAAAGAGCAGAGCCGCCTCGCGGGCGACCTCAACAAGCAGAACGCTACCTTGCTCGCCGAGCAGACACGACTTGGCGCCGAGCTTGCCCAAACACGCGCCGAGCTCGAGAAGGCGCACGCCGCGCTCGGGCGACACGAAGAGAAGGTTAAAGGGCAGACTCGCCGCGCAAGCGAGCTCGAAAAGCAGAATGAGACCCTCGCCGCTGCGCAGCGCGCACTCGAGTCGCGGCTCGCGCGCGCCGAGACCGACCTCGAGCAGGCGCGCACGGCTCTTGCCGTCTCGCAAGAGAATGTCCAGCAGCGACGCGATGACGCCACGACCGAGATGACGCGCGAGCGCGAGCTTGCCGCGGCCAACGCAGCGCGGGTCACGCAGCTCGAGGCCGATCTCTCATCGTTTGCCGAGCACGTGCAAGAGCTTCAGACCACCCTCGCCCGCGACGAGACACAACGTACGCAGGCCGCCGAGACGAGCGCCGCGGAGCTGTCAAGCATCCTTGCCCAAAAAGCGCTTCTCGAGCAGTCCCTCGCCGAGCAGGGGACGATGTACGAGCGCCACCTCGCCAGCGTGCGCGAAGAGCTGGCGACACAATCGCGCGCCCGCACCGCGCTGGAGGAGGAGCTGCAGATCGCGCAGTCGGAAGCGATCGAAATCGGTGCGCGCGTCGCCGTCCAGGACGACACGGTGCACCATCTCGAACAGCAGCTACAGGCACAACAGGCGCTCGCCCAACGCGTCGCGGAGCTTGAGCCTGTAGCCGAGCGTGCACGCAGTCTCGAGGAACGTCTTGCACAAATGCTCGAACAGACGCGCGGCCAAGCGGTGCAGATCATCACCTCGGGCGATCGGCTGGCGCAGCTTACAGCCAAGCTCGAAGCGCAGGAGGTTGCGGGAACGAGACTCGCCGAGGAGCTGGCGACGGAACAGGACCGCGCTCGCGAAGTCGAGGCTGAGCGAGACAAGGCACTGCGTGGCTGCGAGCAGGCGGTGCAGGAGCGGGACGAGCGGGACGAGCTCGTCGCCGAGCGAGAGCGCAAGCTCGATGCGTTGCAGCTCCACCTAGCCAGCGAGCAAGCGCAGCTCCGTGAGGAGCGTGCGGCCATCGATCTTGGGCGCAGTGACCTGCACGAGGCGCAGCCACCGGACGAGCGCCACGTCTATGTGCCATTCCTGGGGACGCTCTCCCACCGCGTCGCGATGGCGGGCGCGGGGCTCGTGCTGGTGCTCGTCATCGTCGTGATAGCGATGGCGCTTCGCTCCGAGCGCCCGCCGCTTGCCGGCAACGCCGTAGCCACGCCCATGGCACGCGAAGAGTCCGTCAATGACCGCGCGAACGTCGACGTCGCCCCGATTCCGAGTGGCGCGCACGGGGACGTGCCCGCAACCGCGATCGCACCTATCGCCGCGACGTCCACGCCGCCTCCGAGTGCACCCGCTTCGCGTCCTCCCGAGGCAACAACCCTACCGGCCGTTA
>CAYHNK010000189.1:0-8270 GCA_964357695.1 uncultured Bdellovibrionales bacterium
GGGCACGACCTCGCACAATACGGTGGTGACCGGCCTTACGGACGGGCAGAGCTACACCTACTACGTGCGCTGCCAGGACGATGCGGGCAACGCCACGACCTCGGACTACGTGGTGACCTTTGAGATCAGTGCGGTCGCGGGACCCATCAGCGTGTCGCTCGTTGCGAGCCGCGCCTCCGGCGTGGCGCCGTTGTCGGTGTTCTTCGATGCGACGGGCACAACCGACACCGCGGTGACGTCGCAACCCTTCCACGACCTCGAGTACCGCTGGGACTTTGGCGACCCGGCGGGCGGCGCCACCTGGGCCTACGGTGCCCAGGCGGGCGTGAGCAGCAAGAATCTCGCTACCGGACCCGTAGCGGCGCACGTGTTCGAGACCCCGGGCACGTACACGGTCGCCCTGAGCGTGTTCGACGGCACGAACACCGCGACAGCCGAGACGACGGTTACGGTCGCCGACCCCGACGTGGTCTTTGCCGGCACGAACACAATTTGCATATCATCGAATACAGACCCGACGCCCGGCGCGGGCGGCTGTCCGGCTGGTGCGGCGCATTATCAGCAGGCAGATTTTGCTGAGGCTATCAGCACATACATCGCCACGGGAAAAAGACTGCTATTTAAGCATGGTGATACCTTCACCGAAGCTTCAGGCGCACGGGTATCTGTAGCCGGCCCCGGAACGATTGGTGCATATGGCACTGGAGCAAAGCCTATTGTACAAGCTACTAGTGGTGCTCCGGTGTTAACACTATCTAGCGCGAGCACCCCAGCGTTTAGTGATTGGCGTGTGATGGATTTATATATGGATGGATTGTCAGGTACGGGTGCGCATGGGGTGATTGCAAATGGCAGCGTAACGCAGGTAACACTTTTAAGACTAGATATGGTGAATGTAGCCAACGGGTTCAGCCTGAATGACTCTGTACTGCAATACTACAACGGTGCTGGATCACCAGGCCATCGTATACATGACCAGTTAGCAATCGTTGACTCTAATGTATTAAATGCTGGAGTCTATGGGGCATTCATAAATGCACACTATCTTTCGGTACTAGGTAGTTCCTTGGCGTGTAGCGCGACGGCTACTGGCGGATCAACGCGATTCGCACAGCTAGTCAAGACAGTAGTGAGCAACAACACGTTGTCTAATGCAGGCCCAACAAAAGAGCTGATAAAGATGCACGCTCCAACAAACTGCGAATCTAATGTAACACCAGGCTGCAACTACACCAACGACACCTTCCCCCTCGTGAATGCAATATCCAACGATGGCATAAAAACTTTTGGATACTCTGAGCAGATGCTATTCTCAGCGAATAAGCTCGTATCGGGATCAAGTATTGATTATATGATGACGATGGGCACGCAGAATGGTACGAGTGATGAACGTGCACGCAACTTGATATTCGAAAATAGCTGGATTATTGGCTCGTCAAGTACCCAGATGGCAATAGGAATAATGTCGAGGAATGTGACGATACGAAACAACATCTGCGACATGTCCTTAAGAGCACTCGGAGTGCGGTGCTTCGACGTAGGCCCGTGGGGAATAGAACCTCCACCCGATAACGTTCAGATTTATAACAATACTGTGTATTCAAGCTCGGCGGGTGCGATAGAAGCCGTTAAACTTCACTCAGTGTCAACAAATATGACTGTAAAAAATAACTTAGCGTACACACCATTAGGTAGTGGCTCAGTCATGTTTGCTGGAACTTCTGGCACCGGGTTCGTTGAATCAAATAACTCAACAAATACACAAATGAGAAGTACCAACCCACAATTCACCGCCCCCCTGACTGGCCCGGTTGGTTTCAGGATTGCAGCAGGAAGTTACGCTGCCGGTACGGGTGCGGTGGCGGTGCCTGTGTGGTCGGACTTCTTCTTGGTTCCCCAAACGAGCACACGCGATATGGGCGCCGTGAGTCACTGAGTGCGAGCAGGCGCTCCCGCCACGCAAGCGTCGTGCGTCGGCAGCGCCAGAACGGTGACAGGGCATGTGGAGAAAGCCCGCGATGCGAACCAACATCACCCTGATCCTGCTCGCCTTGGCCGTCGGCTGCGGCGGCACCGCCACCGGCACAGACCCCAGCTCGCCGGCAGACGCCGACCGAGATGGCTATTCGACCTTGGTCGACTGCGACGATCGGGACGCGGCGATCCATCCGGGCGCGACAGAGGTCTGTGGGGATGGCATCGACCAAGACTGTGACGGCGCAGATACCACCTGTCCCTCGTGCGGCGACGCGGTCGTCACGAGCTCTGCCTGCGTCTGCGATGGCGCGACCCGCAGCGACGGGCTCTGTTGCGCTGACACCTGGCATTCGAGTGGGTACTGCTGCACCGGCGCGTGGCAAGCAAGCGCCTGCGCGAGCTGCACGGACAGCGACGGCGACGGGCACGATGACGCGCTCTGCGGCGGCGACGACTGCAACGACGCGCTCAGTAGCGTGCATCCGGGCGGCACCGAGGTGTGTGGGGACGGCGTCGATCAAGACTGCTCGGGCGGCGACCTGGCTTGCTCGGGTGATGCGACCGCGCCCGTCGTCAGTGGCGGTCAGCCTTCAGGAACCCTCTCCGGCGGCACGACGCAGGCGACCTTGCGCGTCACAACCGACGAGGCGGCCACCTGTAAGTGGTCCACGGTCTCAGGGACGGCGTACGCGGCGATGGCGAGCACGTTCACGACCACCGGCACGACGTCGCACAACACGGCGGTGACCGGGCTAACGGACGGGCAGAGCTACACTTATTACGTTCGCTGCCAGGACGGTGC
Source organism: uncultured Bdellovibrionales bacterium (assembly GCA_964357695.1). Lineage (GTDB taxonomy): Bacteria > Myxococcota > XYA12-FULL-58-9 > XYA12-FULL-58-9 > CAYHNK01 > CAYHNK01. Next base: position 2,780 of record CAYHNK010000189.1, read on the forward strand.
AGGCAACGCCACGACCTCGGACTACGTGGTGACCTTTGGCATCAGCGCGGTCGCGGGGCCCATTGCCGTGTCGCTCGTTGCGAGCCGCGCCTCGGGCGTCGCGCCCTTGTCGGTGTTCTTCGATGCGACGGGGACAACGGACACCGCGGTGACGTCGCAGCCCTTCCATGACCTCGAGTACCGCTGGAATTTCGGCGACCCGGCGGGCGGCGCCACGTGGGCCTATGGCGCCCAGGCGGGCGTGAGCAGCAAGAACCTCGCTACGGGACCCGTGGCGGCGCACGTGTTCGAGACCCCGGGCACGTACACGGTCGCCTTGAGCGTCTTCGACGGCAGCAACACGGCCACCGCCGAGACGACGGTCACGGTCGCCGACCCCGACGTGGTCTTTGCCGGCAGCAACACGATTTGCGTTGGGGCGACCAGCACCCCCGTTCAGGGACAAGACGGCTGTCCTGTTGGCGCCAACACCACGCAACAGGCATCATTTTCTGCGGCGCTCGGCGCCTTTGCGGACACGGGAAAGCGGGTGCTGTTCAAGCATGATGACACGTTCACTGGCAGCTCGAGCGCCACCATCGCAGTGAACGGACCGGGAACGATCGGTATGTATGGCGTCGGCGCAAGGCCCAAGGTGCGCTCGTCCGCGGCCAACATCATAACGCTGGGCGCGGCCTCGACGGTGACGATGCAGGACTGGCGAATCGTGGACTTGGAGCTCGATGGCCAGTCCAGCACCGGCCAGCACGGGGTGGGGGTCGGCGGCAACGCCGATCAGATCACGTTGCTGCGGTTGAATGTCCACGATATCGGCGACGGCATACTGCTCAGCGGCTCGGTCGTCGAATACGCCACGGCGTACGACGCATACGACGGGCACATGTTTGACCAGTTCACACTGGCAGACAGTACCTTCAATCGCTTTCTCGGCAACTACGGTCTGTTCCTCTACGCGAACAGACTCGCCGTCCTGGGCAACAGCATCAATGACGCTGCGGCGGCACAGCATACGACGCGTATTCCCCACGCCGCCAAGGGTGCCATCAACAACAATACATTCAGCAATCCGGCGCTCACGAAGCAGACATTCACGCTTCGCTCGGTCGCGTACACCGCCGTTGGATGTCCGACGGGTGAGTGTCTCCCAAACTTACTTCCGTACGGGACTTATGCGGCACTCACATCGCAGACGGTTGTCTCTGACAACCACTTCATTGCAGGGTTGAGCAATCAGCCGGTGACCGTTGGACCCTCCAATCCAGATCAATGGGACCAGCGGTTTCAAGACATCCTCTTCGAACGCAACTGGTACACGGGTGCCGGTGCAAATTGCTGTTGGCCAATGCTCAATATGCAAGCGCAAGACATGACGGTCAGAAATGAGCTCATCGACACCACGGGCGCGGGCTTCCATCTCGGCATCGGTGTCGGCGGCGCCGGCACCGTTTCGCCCGCCTCGAGCGACGTTCGTCTCTACCACAACACCATCTTCGACAACGACGCTACCGATGACTACGGCACGCCCTACGGCGTCAGTGTCAACAGCGGGACGATCGACATCACCGTCATCAACAACCTCGCGTATTTCCCCAATCTCAATGGAAGCTTCTGGCGATACAACTACGCGACCTTGGCGTCCAACAACACGAGCAACACCCGTACATCACCGTTGATGGCCGTCGTGCCGCCGCTGACCCCGGCAGATTTCAAGATCACGACTGGCAGCTACGCCATCGGCACGGGCGCCGTGGTGCCTGTGTGGTCGGACTTCTTCCTGGTGCCCCCAACGAGCTCTCGGGACATGGGCGCTGTGATTCACTGAGTGCGAGCAGGCGTTCCCGCCACGCACGCTCCGTGCGTTGGCGGCGCAAGAGCGGTGACAAGACATGTGGAGGAAACCTGCGATGCGAATCAACATCACCCTGATCTTGCTCGGCCTGGCCGTCGGCTGCGGCGGCACCGCCACCGGCACAGACCCCAGCTCGCCGGTAGACGCGGACCGAGATGGCTATTCAACCGTGGCGGATTGTGACGACAGCGACGCGGCGAGCTATCCGGGCGCGACTGAGGTCTGTGGCGATGGCGTCGACCAGGACTGCGACGGCGCGGACGCAGCTTGCCCCTCGTGCGGCGACGCGGTGGTCGCGAGCTCTGGCTGTCTCTGTGCAGGGGCGCTGCACACCGACGGCACCTGCTGCACCGACGTCTGGCACGATGGCGGCTATTGCTGCACCGCCACCTGGCAAGCGAGCGTCTGCGTCTCGTGCACCGACGGTGACAGCGATGGGCACCATGACGCGGTGTGCGGCGGCGACGACTGCAATGATGCCCTCGCCAGCGTGCACCCTACGGCCTCGGAAGTCTGTGGCGACAGCATCGATCAGGACTGCTCGGGTGCCGATCTGGCTTGTCCGGTCGACAATAGAGCCAGCCTCATTGCGGCAGACATGGGGACCCATGAAGCTACTCTGCTCAACGCGCCGGTTGGACCTGCGTGGACTGTGCGGGGAGTCGTCGATATGGGCGTGCCGAGAGGGGACGCTACCGCTTGGTTCTTTCAGCCGGCAAACCAGGACCTCAAATCTTCTGCGTACTGGAATGCTCTGGCGGCCTGGTTCCAAATATGGCCTGGTACGCTTCACACCGCAACCAATGTGCGGGTAAGAATCTCTGCGATCAACGCGTACGTGCTGAGCAAATCGACTGGAACCTGGGTAGAGATCTGTAGTGGCAGTCCCACGTGGGCGCGAAACCAGCCGACGGGCACGGCAAACGTGCGAACTGAACCGGACGGGACACTATCCTACAAACTCGATTCAAGCTTCGCTCCCCTTCATGGCGGACTCGCCAAGTATGCCATCACTGGGTCAGACGTGGCCGCGGCGTATGGTGAAGTGACGACCGAGCTCATTCTTGACGATGCTGCCGGGATAGATGATCGCGACCAGGCGCAACTCCTGGTGCAAATGGGGATTGACTACTATCCCGCCACCGATTCTCAAGTATCGGATTTCTCTCCGATGGGTTATGCGCCAGGTTCGGGTAGCGGACGCTTCGGCTTGGTCAGCTCCACTCCCCGCAAGCATTACTTCGTCAACATCGATCCGCCGGGGAACACGAATAGTCCCAAATCGGTATTCGAACAAAACGGTGGAGTCGTAGCCATCCCGCGCGCTCAGCTCGAAGCCAACATGCCTCCAGCACTGTGAAAGATTAGCGATCCGGAGAAGCGTTGCCGTGAGTGCCGGCAATACCACACCGCTTTCCGGCATGGAGCAGTGTGTTGTCGGGCAGGCAGCGTTTCCACCGCAAGGCGGAGCGGAATGAATTTCGTGCTCGCGACATGGAACGGGCAAATGGTCGTTACCGCTGGAATCCAGTCGTGCTCCGACGTCGAGCTCATCTTAGGCACGGCCACGGGCGACGCACAGGCCATGGGCGATGTGGCTGGTGCACCCAGGCTCCACGTAGTCCTCGCCGAAGCCCCCGGATGCCCCCAAAGCACCCGAGCGGCACCGACCTTGACAGATCGCGGCGACTCGAATCGGGGGCAGCGCCACAGTGACAATGCGTAGACACGACCTGGGGAGGAAACCTGCGATGCGAGCCAACCTCACGCTGATCTTGCTCGGCCTGGCCGTCGGCTGCGGCGGCACCGCCACCGGTACAGATCCCAACGCGCCGGCAGACGCCGACCGAGATGGCTATTCGACGGTCGCCGACTGTGACGACACCGACGCGGCGCTCCATCCGGGCGCGACAGAGGTCTGTGGGGATGGCGTCGACCAGGACTGTGACGGCGCGGACGCCACCTGCCCCTCGTGCGGCGACGCGGTCATCACGAGCTCTGCCTGCGTCTGCGACGGCGCGACCCGCAGCGACGGACTCTGTTGCACTAACACCTGGCACTCGAGTGGCTACTGCTGCACCGGCGCGTGGCAAGCAGGCGCCTGCGCGAGCTGCACGGACAGCGACGGCGACGGGCACGATGACGCGCTCTGCGGCGGCGACGACTGCAACGACGCGCTCAGTAGCGTGCATCCGGGTGGCACCGAGGTGTGTGGGGACGGCATCGACCAGGACTGCTCGGGCGATACCACCGCGCCCGTCGTCAGTAGCGGTCAGCCTACAGGAACCCTCTCCGGCGGCACGACGCAGGCGACCTTGCGCGTCACGACCGACGAGGCGGCCACCTGCAAGTGGGCCACGGTCTCCGGGACGGCGTACGCGGCGATGGCGAGCACGTTCACGACCACGGGCACGACCTCGCACAGTACGGTGGTGACCGGCCTCACGGACGGGCAGAGCTACACCTACTACGTCCGCTGCCAGGACGGTGCGGGCAACGCCACGACCTCGGACTACGTTGTGAGCTTCAGCGTCGATACCGGCGTCACCGGGTCTATCGCCAGCGTGCAGGCAGCTTTCGCAGCAGAGCCAATGCGAGGGGCCATCTACTATTACTGTGATTGCGGTACAGGTGCGGAGGGCGATTGTGTCGCTGGTAACGACGCAAATGCAGGCACAAGCTCCTCGGCCCCGCGCAGAACGATTGCTTCTGCAATGGCTCTTCTGAGCTCACTCACCGGAACCAACACAGTTGCACTTTGCATGGGTGGCGCATTTGATGCCGCGGCCAGATTGTTCATTGCCAACGCGGGCTGCACGGCAGGTACTACGTGCACTGACCTCAGGGAGTACACACCAACAACGTTCACCGGTACAGCGAAGCCAGTGATCACCAGCGCGCCTGGCACTACACTGTTTTACGCCGAAGGGAACTTTGGGGGAGTGCGTGTGATGAATCTTGCAATCTTTGGAGACAATTCCGGTACGCATGATAACTATGCATTCTTCCTCTACGATGGCGCGCATGATATCAAGGCGTACAATCTAGACATAACCGACTTCAGCCTTGGCATGGCCAGCGAAGAAGGAGCGGCAGAGTCCAGCAACAACGAGCTTGTAGGGAATAACATCTACCATGCATACCGAATGGCATATCTTGGGGGTGGCTCTGGCGCGAAAGTGAATTACAATCGCATTAGGACAACGGGCAATAACACCGTCTACCAACATTCTATCTACATAGCCAGCGGCATTACATCCTACAATGTGGAGATTATAGGAAACGATATTCAGGGGCAGTATGGCGACTCCTGTGTTGGGGCCGTCATCTCAAACCACGCAGCGGTCGATGGTTTCCTTGTGAAGAATAACCTCATCAGCATTGATGCGGACAAGGCCACCGCCGGGTGCTACGGAATGGCGTCCGACAACGGCACATCTGATCAAAGGCCCAATTTCTTTCGCAATGCAGTGTTCTCCGGCAATACCATCATCAATGGCGGTGCCGTCAGCCTTTCGGTTACGAGCTGTCCCTATTGCGTTATCGAGAACAATGTCATCATTAACAACTGGATAGGCGGCTGGGGTGTTGGTATAGGCATTACCGGCGTCACCAGGGGTCAGGCTGACGTTAGCGTCGCAA
>CAYHNK010000189.1:8280-9212 GCA_964357695.1 uncultured Bdellovibrionales bacterium
GGTATGGTACGGTCCAAATGTAACTGGAACCACAAGGGGGATTGACGTCGGAGCATTCGGGGGCGAAGGCACAGGGCACATTATTGCGAATAATACCGTGTCGAGCGCACAAAGCGCTGGGGCCATGAATTGTTATAGGCATGACCTGCCGCTGAGCTCGTATGCCTTCGTGAACAACAATCACTGCTATGCAACAGGAGCGTACAATTTTGAGTACACGCGCGGGTCACTGTCTGCGTGGCAAGCTTACGCGACTTCCTACGGATTTGACTCTGCTTCAATTACAGGGGTGCCTCTATTTGTGAATGCAGGCACGGACTTTACACCGGATACGGGATCGCCCCTGATCGGCGCGGGCAATAACACGAATAAAGCAACGCTTGATTTCACCGGCACGACAAGACCGAATCCCCCGGCGATCGGTGCATATGAGCACTAGCACCAATGTGAAAATGCAGCGGCGCAACATGTGGAGGAAACCTACGATGCGGACCATCATCACACCGATCTTGCTCGCCCTGGCCGTCGGCTGCGGCGGCACGGCCACCGGCACCGACCCGAGCTCGCCGATAGACGCCGACCGAGATGGCTACTCGACGGTCGCCGACTGTGACGACACCGACGCGACGCTCCATCCGGGCGCGACGGAGGTCTGCGGGGATGGCATCGACGAAGACTGTGACGGCGCAGACGCCACCTGCCCCTCGTGTGGCGACGCGGTCGTCACGAGCTCCGGGTGTCTCTGCGGTGGCGCGACTCACACCGATGGCATGTGCTGCGCCGACGCGTGGCACGTCGATGGCTACTGCTGCACCGGCGCGTGGCAAGCAGGCGCCTGCGCGTCGTGTAATGACGGCGACAGCGATGGGCACCATGACGCGGTGTGCGGCGGCGACGACTGCAACGACGCGCTCGGCGCGGTGCACCCAGGA
>CAYHNK010000190.1:0-5238 GCA_964357695.1 uncultured Bdellovibrionales bacterium
TTGTCGACACGATCCACAACATGGTCGGCGACGCCCGCATCGGCGTGAGCGACTTCGATGATGTCGGCACGGACGACATTCACTTCATAGTCGATCCGCGGTGCTCGCAGGCGCGCGGCGCCGACTGCTTTGACGGCAACGCGGCGACCACGTGCTTCAATCCGTCGGATGCGAACCTCGAGAATTACCTGCACAACACGCTCGAATTCAACAACTCGACGCCGCTCGCCAAAGCGCTCGACAATGCCGGCTCCTACTACGGCGGCAACGGACCCGGCGGGGGCTCCGCAGTGCCCATCTGCGACTATTCGAGCTACTCGAGCTGCGGCGAGGCCAATAACTTCATCGTGCTCATCACCGACGGGTTGCCCTCGAGCGACGCCAGTCGCGCCAGCGACGTACCGTTTGTCAACGGGCAGATCAGTGGCTTTAGCGACTCGTACGCGGTCAACAACGGCGAGTTCGTCGACGACGTCGCCAAGGCCCTGGCGCAGATCGACCACTCGACGATTGATGGCATCCAGGCCGTCTTCACCTACGTTGTCAGCTTTGGTGTGCTCAACACCACCGACCCGACCAAGTGCGACGGCCTGTTGGAGGAAACCGGCAACGCCGGTCAGGGGCGCTGCCTACCGGCCACCTCGGTCGCCGAGCTGCGCGAGGCCTTGCGCACGGTGGTCGAAGAGATCGTCCGTCGCGCGCTCGACTTCACCGCGCCATCCGTCCCTACGACGCGCGTCTCGGGCGAGGCCTCGCTCGGCACCGCGGTATTTCGTCCCGCCGCCGACTTCCCGCTGTGGGAAGGCCACATCTTTGGCTTCAAGGTCTGCGATGAAGAGACGGCGCGTCTGACGGGCACGAGCTGCACCTGTCAGAATGGCACCACGACCCACGACGTCTGCGTCCAGAACGCCGATGGCGGGCTCATTCTCTACGACGACGAGGGCAACCTCTCATCCCGGCCGTTCTGGGACGCACAGCTCTGCCTCTCCGGCGACATCAGCGGCGCCTACGACACGAAGGCGCCCGACGCCTCGGGACTCGACGTCTCCGGCTGCGATCGCGCCGCCGATGAGACCGCAACGAACGCACGCTCCATCTACACGGCCGTGGATCTGAATACCTCGAGCACGCTCACCTCAGCGGACCAAGTCGACTTCTCGCTCGCGAGCCTCACGGCGCACCCACAGCTCGTCACCGCGCTCAACGTCGGCGGCAATGCCACCCTGGCGCAGAACCTCGTCAAGTTCGTCCGCGGTTTCGACGTCAGCGATGTCGATCTTGACGGCAATCGCACCGAGGAGCGCAACCTCAGCAACATCCAGGACGCCAGCGGCAATGCCGTCGAGGGCTGGTGGAAGCTCGGCGATACCTTCCACTCCATTCCCAATATCGTCGAACGGCCGGAGGGTCGTGGCATGGGCGGCTGGGGCAGCACTCTCTCGTACAAGGAGTTCGCCAAGGACTATGACACGCGCGACCGCGTCATCGTCGTCGGCGCCAACGACGGCATGCTGCACGCCTTTCGTACCGGCACGTGGAACAGCACCGACAAGCGCTACGACACCATCAACTCGGCCGCCGGTGGCGGCGAGGAGCTGTGGGGCTTTGTCAGCCCGGAGATGTTGCCCAAGCTCAAAGACACGTGCAACCCGTCACTCACCGGCTGCACCCTCGGCGACTACAGCTTCAAGGTGGATGGCTCGGTGATGGTACGTGACGTGTGGTTCGGCAGCGCGTCTGACAACTTCGAGCTGGCGACCAACAAGACCAAGTGGCACACCATGGCGGTCTACGGCCATCGCCAGGGCGGCACCACCTACGTGGCGCTCGACGTTACCGACATCGACAGCCCGACCGTGCTGTGGCAATTTCCGCAGGCGAATACGCGCACGGCAGACGGTACGCTCGTCAGTAGCCTCATGGCCCAGAGCTGGCTCGACGTCTTCCCCGCGCCAGCGTCGATTGGCCCGATGCGCTTTACCGAAGCGGATGGCAGCACCAGCTTCAAGTGGGTGGTGCTGCTCTCGGCTGGCTACGACCCCACCGACACCAAGGGTCGAGCGCTGTTCATCGTCGATGCGACGAGCGGCGCGCTCCTGTGGACGTCGCGGCACGCCACCAACAGCGATATGAAGTACTCGTTCCCCGGTACGCCGGCGTTCTACGCCAACTACGGCGCGGCCCAGTCGTACATCGACGGCATCGTCGCGGTGGACCACGGCGGGCAGGTCTGGCACGTCAAGACGCTGCCAGCGATCCTCTCGGGCGGCGTCATCACGAACTTCACCCCCGAGATCGTTTTCCGCACGGTCGCCTCACCTATCAGTCCCGATCCTGAGACGAACCGCGACGGCGTGGTCGTCGGCAGCGAGTACCAGACACATCCGTTCTTCTTCATCCCGACGCTGACCTACAACCACGGCAAGATCCGCGCGATCCTCGGCACCGGTGATCGCGATATGCTCGTCCCTCCTGCTGGCATCAACGCCGACGTCGCCACCGCCCTGTGCAGCGAGGTGCAGCGCCTCTACGCCTTTGACGTCGAGCCGTGCGACAACGGCTCGGGCGGCACGCGGCCGTGTACCGAGAATGATCTCACCGAGGTGAGCGACAGCGATAGCACCTACGCGCTGGCGTCGAGCAAGGGCTGGTACATGCAGCTCGAAGCGGGCGAGAAGGTCGCAACGCCCTATGAAATTGTCGGCGGCTACGCGCTCTACGCCACGTTCATGCCTGCGGCGTCCGTGTGCAGCGGCGGCGCAGACGTCTGCTCCACCGACAGCAAGGGCGAGGCGCGCCTGTACGCGCGCCACTATCTCACCGGCAAGGTGCTCGATTGGGACAACGACGGTCTCATCACCGACGAAGCCTCCTACGTCGACATGGGCGCGGGCGTGCCAACCGCGCCAAGCGTGAGCACGGCCATCGCCGGCGGCACCACCACCTCCACCATCTTTGCCGGGGCCTCAGACAGCGGTCTCATTTCACGGTCGTTCAGCGCTGGCTCTGGCGGCCTCGCCGGTGAGATAATGCTCTTCCCGGTGTCGCGCGAGCTGCACGAAGTAGTCCACCACGGCAAGTAGGAGAGGGACGATGACGATGAGACGAGCGCCGCACGAGCCACGCGGCTTCACGCTCATCGAGGTGATGGTCGTCGTCGGTCTCGTCGGCGTGCTGGTGGCGCTCGCCGCACCGAACCTCTTTCGCATGCTGCGCCGCGGCGACCTGCGCTCCGAGGCACGCTTGCTCTACGCCGCGTTTGTCGAGGCCCAGGGATTGGCGATCAACAGCGGCAATCGTGGCGGGCTGCGGTTAGTCCTCTCCGGCGATGACCGCGGCTGGGAGGTGCTCGTTGATCGCAACGGCGATGGCACGCTCGAGCGCGATAGTCGCCATCGCTTTGCGGACTCGCGGCCGGGCATCGGCTTTGGCCCGGCCACGGGGTTCCCGCAGGCGTTTGCGGCTCCCTATGCCGCGGTGCCCCACGATGCCTGGTGCACGCCATGCGGTGCCGGCAACACGGAGGGCACCATCACCTTCGACGCCGACGGCTTGGTGGTGGGCGGCGTGAGCGGCTCGATCGTCCTGCAAAACACCGCCGGCGAGCTGCCCAACCACGTCGAGGCCTTGGTCTTTATTGGTGCCACCGGCGCGGTGCGGCTCGATCGGGTGGAGTAGGCACATGGCTCGCGAGCGAGGCGTCACTCTCATCGAGGTCATGCTGGCCCTCATGGTCTTGAGTATTGGGGCGCTGGCCCTCGTGCGCCTGACCGTCAGTGGGGCGCAGGGCACAGGAGTCTCGACGCACATGACGCATGCCACCATCTTGGCGCGTAGCAAGCTCGACGAGCTCGTGCGGCTGCCGTCGACCGACGCGGCGATCAGCGAAGGCGACCACACCGAGCCCGGTGACAAGAACCTCGGGCCCACGGGCACGCCGTACAAACCCAACGGTGACCCCACCGGAAATTTCGGTGACCAAGACGGTTGGTACGCGCGCACCTGGACCGTCGTCGACCAGGACCTCAATTCCACCACGGTTGGCAACGACTACCGCAGCATCGTCGTCACCGTGACTTGGTACGACGGCACCGCCAAGAGATGGCGCCAGGTCGCCGTCGCCGGTGGCCGGAGCCTGCCATGAGCAACTGGGTACCCCGCCGCAATGAGCGCGGCATGACCATCATCGAGCTCATGATCAGCATGGTGGCCATGCTGCTCGTCGTCGGCGCGGCCCTGATGTTCATCATCTCGCAGGTACGCGTCAACGCCGCCACCTTCGAGCGCTCGGCCGTGCAGCGCGGCGGCCGTATTGCGCTCGCCATCATGGGACGCGAGATCGGCCGCGCCGGCCTCGGGCTGCCACACTACCTCGCTTTTCAGGAGCTCAAGGCCGCGGGCGACCGCTGCGCCCAGGCACCCCAGCTGTCAGTGGCCTCGCTCGACTACCTGCGGGAGTGGCGCCTAGTGAGCGCCACCGGTGACACCACGGGCGGCACGCTAACGCTCGAGAGCGCCAGTCCCGAGCCCACAGGCGTCGCCACCGATGTGGACATTCTCGCGGGCCAGTGGCTCTATCTCTACCAGAGCACCGCCTACGATTCGGCGACGCCAGCGAGCGGCGCCCACGGCCATGGCATGGTGCACGTCGGTGGCAAGCGCACCGCGGGCGATACCGACGTCGACATCGGCTCGACGACGTACGGTCTAAAGAAGCTCGACCTCTCCAGCACGACCATCGTGCCGACGAGCCCTTCGCGCAAGACGGCGGTGCTGCTCGCCCAGGTGTCGACCTTCGGCGTCGACTGCACCGACGACCCAACCAAACCCTATCTTTTTTGGGCCACGCGTGGGGTCGGCGAGGAGCGTCTGCCGCTCGCTGCGGTCGTCGACACGTCGGTGCTTGCGAACGACGCGCCGCTCGTGCGCGCGCTGGCCAACGAACGGGTGGGCTTGCGCTTTCGCTTTCTCGTCGACCGCGATCAGAACGGCGAGCCCGACGATCTCGATGGCAGCGGTGCCCTCGACGACGACGACTGGGTGCCGAACGCCTCGCTGGCTGGTAACTTCCCCGCCGACTTGGAGCTCGTCACGGCGGTCGAGGTGCAGCTGCGCCTGCGCTCCGAGAGGCCCGATCCGCGCACCGGCCGCTATCAGGTGCAGGACTTTCTCGAGCGCATGCAGACCGCCAATATCCGCACCCCTCTGTCGCACAAGTATCTCTTCGTCGACAAC
>CAYHNK010000190.1:5248-7645 GCA_964357695.1 uncultured Bdellovibrionales bacterium
GTCGACAACACCGGACTCTAAAAGCAACCCGGCCCCGCACCGCCCTTGCGGCTACGCGCCCAATCCACGACAATCCCCGCATGCTGACGGCTTGGGCGGCGCTCTATCTCCTCGTCACCGCGGCGACGCCGACGGTCGTGGCCGAGCCCTCGCCGGCGATCACCCTCGAGGTGCTGCTCCTGCGCGACGCGGATTTCCCGGCGGTCACCCGCACGCAAGCTGAGACCATCCTCGAGCACGCACGCCTGATGCTCGCTGACAAGCTCGGCTACGGCGAGCTGCGCTTTGTCCTTCGCGGTGAGGACTCGGTGGCGGCGTTCCTCACGCGCCACGCGCCCCAGGGCAGCGCTTGCCTCGCAGGCTTTGAGCCTTTACGGGCGCGCCCGGGCCGGCCCAGTGTCGGCATGGTCGATCCCACGCTCGTCGAGCACTTCTTGGCGCGCTGGACTCTCGATGAGCTACGGGCCTTTTTCCCCGAGGCGCAGCGCCCGGGTCTTGGCGGCTATCACGACATTGCCACGCAGCTGCTCGCCGAGCTCGATCGCAAGGTGGCGCTCATCGCCGGATTCAAGCTCGCGCGCGGCGCCTCGTTGCTCGATGCGGCGCGCCTCGATGAGCGCTCGTACGTGCGCTGGGTCTGCGCCATGCGCGAGCAGGACGAGGCGGATCTGGTGCTCACCAACGCTTTCATCCTCTACGATCTCGCCTCCGAGCCCTACCCGCACAGCATCTTCCAAAAGAACAAGGTGGGCGGCGCCTCATTGCCGAGCCCCAAACGCCGCGCCATCGCGGGGCGCGCCGTGCTCGGCTCGACCTTCTCGATGGTCACCGAGCTGCCGTATTTTCGTGAAGAGGGCGTGGAAACGCTCACCAACGCCGAGCGACTCGAGGTCATCGGCGATTTCATCGTCGCGCACGAGCTCGGGCACGCGCTCTTTAAGCTGCCCGACTTCTACGACCATCCGCGCGAGTGCCTGATGACCACCAAGTACGAGACCGGCTACGTCTCGGGCTACCGCAACTTGAAGCACTTTCCCGGCGCGTGCAGCGCTTGCCAGCCCTACGTTGACGCACGCCGCCTCGTGTTTCTTGCCGACCAAAAGCGCCGTGCCGGCGAGGATCGCGAGGCGATTGCACTTTTGCGCCGCGCCATGAAGGAGACGCCGCGACATATCGACGGCAGCTACTGGCGCTACGTCGCCGACTTGTCCGCGGACGTCGCCGAGATCTACTACCACGTGGGCGATGCCGTCGAGAGCCGCAAGTGGATGGAGGCCGTCTTGCGCGCCTTCCCCGACCACGCCGAAGGCCAGGCGCTGCGGGCCCGCCTCGAGACTTCCGTCCCCTCAGACAACACTTTGAAAAGCCAACAGAAATAGGGCGTCGCGTTGACACTTCGAGGGTGCGCGTGCTAGCGGGGACACACCATGGCGAATGATAGCGTCGTCCAGACGTTTGCCCGCCTCGTCGAGTACATCGCCAAAAAGTTTTTGCGTGGCGAGGTAACGCTCGCCGATCTGCTCAATCTCGACGACAAGGAGATTGAGGTCATCTTCTTGATGGGCCACTATCTCTACAACTATGGCAAGTACCAGCCGGCCCTCAATGTCTTCAGTGTCTTGACGCTCTACAAGCCATTCGTCAGTCGTTACTGGCGTGCCGCCGGCGCTGCGAATCAAGCCCTCAAGAAGTACAACGAGGCCATCGTCGCGTACGACATGGCGCTCACCACCAACCTCAACGACGTCATCAGCTACACGTATCGCGGCGAATCGAAGATCAGCGCCGGCATGCAGGATGAGGGCGTCTCCGATCTCAAGACTGCCGTGCAGGTAGGTGAAGCGCAGCCGTTCTATGCCCAGTGGGTCAATCGCGCACGGGCGCTCTTGCGTGTGCGCGGGCTCGAGGCTTAGCCGCGCGCCCCGCGTTCGCCAACCGGCGACACGATCTGTTACAATTCCCGACGCGTGGGGTTAGGATGCGTGCATACGAGCGGCCCGAGGGGCGCCGTTGGGGAGTGTCGATGACGAAGACGAATGAGATCCGTCCGGGGCAGGCTGCGCAAACGCAGTCGACGCAGAGCCTCAACGACAAAGAGCAGGCCAAAGCTCTACGCCACAAGGCGCAGACGATGACCCCGCAAGACGCGGCGCGCGTTGCCTCGCAGGCTGGGTATGCTCGTGGTGGTGCGGTCAAAAAGCGTGGCTTCGATGTCGGCGACTCTTCGCACGCGCCGATTCCATTGCCCAACGATGACATCGACGGCGACGCCTGGAGCCAGGAGAAGCTCGACGGCGCGCAAGAGACGCTGACCCTTGCCAACGCCCAGCTCGAGGAGCTCGCGAAGGCAGCGGGTGAGACGACGATGGCGGAAGGTCTCGTGGGCAGCTCGTTCTT
>CAYHNK010000190.1:7655-9125 GCA_964357695.1 uncultured Bdellovibrionales bacterium
CTCGTTCTTGCCCACCGAGGCGGACGTCGAGCGACTCGACGAGCTCGCCAAGCGCGAAGCCCCCGAGCCGGTGCTGCTCGAAGAAGCGTCTTCGAGCGTCGAGCGGCTGTTTCACATTCCGCTCCCCGCCGAGGTGCCGGCCGGCCACCGCATGGTCGCCATGGGTCTCGTGGTCGCAGGTGAGAAAGAGTCGGTGCATGTAGAGAAAGGTGGGCTCAACGAGCAGAAGCTCGCCCACGGTATGCAGCGCGTGACAGAAAGATCTAACCAAGCGGTCGGTGAAGCGCAAAGAATGAGTAAGGGCATTTCTAAGGAGTTGAGCGTCCAGCGCACTTTCGTCTTCAAGCGTTAGCGTCGCGGGCGTTGCAAAGTTTAGGCGGTTTGGTTTCTAACTTTTTGTTTTGAAAGGGGTTTTCTCATGAGCTCGTCCGTTGGATTGACCACGCGTATCAGCGTGGACGCGCCGCAGTATAGCGAAGCCAGCTCCGTCGTTGCCCGCATCGAGTCGCAAATCGGCAAGATTAGCGATCTATTCTCCGACGTGCAGGCCCTACTCAACGACATCCAGTCCTTGCAGGCTCAGGCCCCCGATCGCAACAGCTCGCAGTATTGGAGCACCGACGGCGACGGCAAGAAGGTCTTCAACAGCGTCGCCTTTGGCAAGGACCTACAGTCGTTCCAGCAGCACTTACAGGATCTCAATCGACGTCTCGAGGACCCCTACCGCAAGCTCGGTCAGGCGCAGGCGATTCTGCATGGAATGCAGGGCCAGGACTTGCCGGAGGCCGAGCGGCGCGACGCCGACCGCATTCAGAAGGCCGCCGAGGCCGCCACGAAAGCCATGAACGATGCCATCGCCGCGCTCGATGACACCCGCAAGAGCAGCGAGGAAGCCGGCACGAGCGCAGGCGACAGCAAGATCGAAATCCGTGTGGTCGAGAAGAAGGTCGAGATCAAGCTCGCTTCCGATCCGAGCTTTCGCGACGTCATCAGGGCCTTTGCGCTGATGGCGCAAATGGTCGGTGACACCGCCAATGCCGCGCGCACCGCCAGAACCGTGCGCATCCCCGCGGGCATCCCCGGCGGTGGTCTGCCGCCGGTGAGCACGCCGTAGCCGCACGCGGCTACGAGCCAGAGTTGACCAAGCGAGTCGGCGCCAGCGTGCACCAGCTCGTTGAGAGGAAATTTGCGCAGTTTTTGGACCTTTAAGAGCACAGGAGCTTAGTTATGGCACAGACCGTCAATCCGACCCGTATGGCAGGCGAAATCAGTGGCTCACAGTCGATTTCCAGTACCGCGGTGATCGCCAAAGCAGGTGCAGCCGCCCCGGCGGCGACGCCGACCGGCATTTCGAGCATCACCGGCCCCGCCTCGATTACCGCCGCTTCCGGCGCGGTGGCGCAGCAGGTGTTGCCCATCAACGAGAAGCAGGCCCAGGCGTTTCGTGACCGCCTGACACCCGAGCTCGTC
>CAYHNK010000191.1:0-9106 GCA_964357695.1 uncultured Bdellovibrionales bacterium
GTGGCCTCGGGAGCTGCTGCGGACGAGGTGGTGTTGCAGGATGCGGCGCAACGGGGGGTGACAGATGCTGAGCGGACACCTTCTGGGCATTGAGGGTCTTTCCCGCGCCACGATCGAGCACGTGCTCGATACGACCGATGGCATGCGCGAGATCTCGCGACGCCCGATCAAGAAAGTGCCGACGCTGCGCGGACGCACGGTGTTCAACGTCTTCTACGAGGCGAGCACGCGCACGCGTATGAGCTTTGAGCTCGCAGCCAAACGCCTGTCTGCCGACGCTTCGAGCTTTTCTACCTCCGGGTCATCGGTCACCAAGGGTGAATCCTTGCTCGACACGCTCGCGACGCTGCAAGCGATGCAACCCGATGCGGTGGTCATTCGCCACAGCCAGAGTGGTGCACCGCACTTTCTTGCCCGCCACCTGCGCGTACCGATCATCAATGCCGGGGACGGCATGCACGAGCATCCGACCCAGGCGCTGCTCGACGCGTACACCATCCGCCAGCGCTTCGGTCACATCGAGGGTCTCGAGGTGGTGGTCGTCGGCGATCTGGCACACTCGCGGGTCGCGCGCTCGAACCTCATCGCCTTGCGCACGCTCGGGGCCAACGTGCGCATCGCGGGTCCACGCACCCTCGTGCCTGTCGAGCTGGAGCAGGCGTACGGGTGTGAGCGAGCGGTCAGCGTTGCCGCGGCGCTGGAAGGCGCGCACGTGGTCATGGCGCTGCGGCTACAGCACGAGCGCATGACCGGCGGGCTCGTGCCGTCGCTGCTCGAATATGCGAGCGAGTATGGCATCTCCGCCAAGATGCTCGAGCGCACGCGCCCCGACGCCATCGTCATGCACCCGGGACCCGTCAATCGTGGCGTCGAGCTGCCGCCGGACGTCATCGACGGACCGCGCAGCGTCATCCTCGACCAAGTGGAGAACGGCGTGGCCGTGCGTATGGCGGTGCTATTTCTGCTGCTCGGCGCGGGAGGTGACGCATGAGCGGCGATCTGCTCATTCGCGGCGGCCGGTTGCTCGATCCCGCGACCGGACGTGACGAGCCCGGCGATTTGCTTTTGCGCGGCGGCGTCATTGCGCGCCTCGGGCCGCCGGGCAGCGCCAGTGACGCAGGCGCCTACGCCGAGGTGATCGACGCGAGCGGCCTGTGGGTGACCCCTGGCCTCATCGACATGCACGTGCACCTGCGCGAGCCGGGCGAGGAGTACAAAGAAGACATCGCCTCCGGCAGTCGGGCCGCCGTGGCTGGCGGTTTTGCCGCCATCGCCGCTATGCCCAACACACAACCGGTCATCGACGGCCCCGAGCTCGTGCGGTTTGTGCGCGAGCGCGGCGAGGAGATCGGCTTGTGTCGGGTGCTCGCGATCGGTGCGCTCACCGTCGGCCAGCAGGGCAAGACCCTCGCACCCATGGCGCAGATGCGGCACGCCGGCGCCGTGGCGGTCAGCGATGATGGGGGGGTGCGCTGCGACGCCGCGCTGATGCGCCGGGCGATCGAGTACGCACACGACCACGCGCTGGTCGTGCTTAGCCACGCAGAAGACGGCTCGCTCGCCGCCGGTGGCCAGATGCACGAGGGCGTGTTGTCGACGCGCCTGGGGTTGCGGGGTGTGCCCGCGGTGGCCGAGACCTTGGCGGTGGGACGCGACATCGAGCTTGCGGCACTCACGGGGGGACGGTTGCACCTGTGCCATCTATCCACCGCTGGGGCGGTGGAGCTCGTGCGCCGTGCCAAAGAACGCGGTGTGGCTGTGACCGCGGAAGTAACACCCCATCATCTAACGCTCACCGACGAAGCGGCGCGCGACTACGACACCAACGCGAAGATGCGGCCACCCTTGCGCAGCGAGTCGGACCGGCAGGCGCTCATCGCTGGGCTCGTGGATGGCACCATCGATGCCATCGCCACCGATCACGCCCCGCACAGCGTGCTCGAAAAGGACGTGCCGTTCGAGGAGGCGAAAAATGGCATCGTCGGTTTGCAGACGGCCTTGCCACTCGCCCTCGCGCTCTATCACGCCGGCACCCTTGCGCCGTTGACCCTCATCGAACGCCTAACCGTCGGGCCGGCGCGGGCACTGGGGCTTGCGACACCGCGCCTGGCTGTGGGAGAAAGAGCGGACGTGACCATCGTGGACCCCGATCGTCGATGGCGCTGGCAGGCGTCGGATGTGGCCAGCAAGAGCCACAATTCTCCCTTCTTCGGCCGTGAGATGCAGGGAAAGGCGAGGATCGTGATTGTTGCGGGGCGCGTCGTGCACCGGGACAGCAGAGTTGCCGCAACCTCGAGGTGAAGAGTCGAATGTATCAGGGCTTGTATGACGAAATCGTGCGCTTTGCCTCGACCGGCGATCTCGCCCCCGAGCTCACCCGCGCCCGTGAAGAGTACGTGCAGCGAACGGGGCAGCTACTCGAGACCGATACTGACTTTGAGCGAAGAATCGCTGCATTTCTCGAATGGTACGTGCTCGATCGGCTGCTGGCGCCGAGCGGCCTGACGCCGGCACAGCTCTATCTCGACGCCGGTGGCGCGGATGCCGACGACGTCACCCGACAGCAGCTCGCCCAGCTTGGCCACACGACGCTGTCCTTATTCGAGTTTCGCCGCGTGCGCGGCGACCATCTGGCCGTCGACGATCTACTGACCGGCGAGCGCCATCAGGTCTTCGAGCGCCGCCGGCTCGCGGGCCTCGAGTCCGGCGACATTCTCGAGGCACGCCTCGTCGCGTCCGACGGCCAACTGGCGTTGACCGAGACCTGGGCCGTACATCCGCGACGCGCGCGCGGATCTATCCTAA
This sequence comes from uncultured Bdellovibrionales bacterium, assembly GCA_964357695.1. Taxonomy (GTDB): domain Bacteria; phylum Myxococcota; class XYA12-FULL-58-9; order XYA12-FULL-58-9; family CAYHNK01; genus CAYHNK01. The sequence continues at coordinate 2,806 of CAYHNK010000191.1, forward strand.
AGGCCGCCAAGCGTTGGCGCAAGGATCACAAGGGGAGCGTCGGTGACGACGGTCAGGGACGAATCGAGTTCGTGCACCGCGTCGCTTACCTCGCCAATCGCAGCCAGCGCTATCGACACGTCGACCCGGTGCAGATCTTCGCCGATTTGCGCTCCGAGCCCTCTGCCGCGTAAGGCGGCGCCCGCACGCGCCGCTTTTTTGACGACCCCATCTGCCGCGCCTACTGTGACGTCAGAGACACGTACGGGATCGGTGCGCAAACATGCCGATCCCCCAACCGGAGGGTCAGAATCATGCAGACGCAGAGCTACACCCACGACTCATCGACGACACGGCGCGCAGCACGGGCCGATCTCGACCTGTACGTCAACAAGATCATCGGCGACGAGCCGCATTTGGCGCGCGTGCGCGACATTTCGACCGACGGCCTGTACTTGTACCGCCTCATCGAGCCCACGACTGGCACCCGCGGCAGCGTCGGCTTGGAGATCATGTTGCCGAACAGTGACGACGTCATCTGGGCGGTCGGTGAGGTCGTGCGCTACGAAGACGACGAAGCGACCGACGGCGTGGGCATTCGCTTTGTGCGCATTGCCGAGCGCGATCGGCGTCTCATTGAGGAATACGTTGAAAGCCGCAAGGCCGCCTGAGTATCGCCCACGGCGTTTCCCGGGTAGACTCACCCGGTGATCGCTCTCCTTGCCGCCGCCGGGGTCGCCCTGGCAACCTCTTCAACCGCGCCGCGCACGGTGCTGCTGCTCTCGTTGCAGGGCGATGCGGCGACCGAGTCGCTGCTGCCAGCGCTGGAAGGTCAGCTCGCCGGGCTCGATGTGCGCTTGGAGGTCGTGCCCGTGGCGATCGACGGCCGCGATGCAGCGTCGGTGCTCGCAGCGGCCGCCGCCGCGGCGAAGGTACGACACGCGGCGCTCGTCGTCTGGACGACGCCCGCACGGCTAGGCAGCGCCGAATGGCTCTTGTCAATCAGCGACGCGACGGGTGAGCGCCTGCTCGTGCGCCGATTGGCGACACCAGAGCCGGCGGCCGCCGCGGAGCTCGCCGCGCTGCTCTTGCGCACGACCGTCGCCTCGCTCCTTGAGGGTGGCACGATCGGCGTGGCGACCGCTTCTGCCAAGCCCGCTTTAGCCACACCGCCTGGCGGCGATGCGGCAGGCGCGGGCGTGACCGTCGGCTACGTTGTCGGTGGTCTCGCCGAGGCGCTACCGCTGACGCATGCATTGGCCGTCTCCGCGTGGGGGCACGTGGACGACGCGTATCGCGTGCGTCTCGACTATCGCCTCTTTCAACCGCGCGAGCGGGTAGGGCGCGCCGCACGCATCACCTTCGCGGATCAACGTCTCACCGCAACCGTCGAGCGCGCCGGTGTGCTCGACATTGCGCTTGGCGTCGGTGTCAGTGCGGCACGGCAACGCACCGCCAGCACGACGACCGGGGTCGCCGCCTCGGCATCGTCCCTAGCGCTGTTGCCATTTTTGGCGCCGGAGGTTGCGATCTCCATCGCGCGTCTTGGCGGGCTCGAGGCCAAGGTCGCCATTGGCGTGGATTGCTTCGTAAATCCAAGGCGTTACGCTGTTGATTCGGGCACCGGTGCGCGCACGTTGCTCGCGCCCTGGCCGGCCCAGCCTTGGGCGCGTGTGACACTGGCGGCGACGCCGATGGAAAGAGCACGATCGCCGAGGTCCGATTCTATCGTTGCCGATCACTAAGGAGACATGAGGCTCACAGTGGCCGAGGCGCATACAGACCCTGACGAGCGCGCCAGGACCCTCGATGAGGCGCTCGTGCGACGCGCGGTGGCGGGCGACCGACACGCGCAACAGAGCATTCTCATGCGCCTGGTCGAGCCCGTGCGGACGACGCTGCGTTTCTTTCTACCCGGCGACACGGAGCTCCAGGACGTGACCCAGGCGACCCTCCTCGAAGTTCTGCGCTCACTCGGCTCGTTTCGCCACGAGAGTCGGCTGGAAACGTGGACCCACCGCATCGCCGTGCGCGTAGCACTCGGACACCTGCGTCGCCGTCGGCGGCGCGATGCCTGGGTGACACTCGATGCCGCCCCCGAAGGTGCTGTTTTACCTGGCACAGGCGCGCCCAGGGACGACGCGGGTGTGCGTCATGAGCTGCGGCGACACCTCGGTCACCTGGTGCGGACGCTGCCGCCGGAGCGACAAGTCGTGGTGGTGCTACGTCTCGTGCAAGGTTACAGCGTGGAAGAGATCGCCACCATGACGTCGGCCAGACCCAATACGGTGCGCAGTCGACTGCGCGCGGGCCTGCGACAGCTACGCGCCGCCGCCCATGGGGACGGTTTTTTGATGGCCTGGGTAGGAGGGCACGAATCATGAGTGACGTGACGCTCCCGCACAATGCCTGCGCGGCCCGCGAGCTCGCTCTTGAGGCGCTGCTTGGTCACGACGCCGCGCGCGCGCACGCTGCACAGCACGCCTACGAGCAGCACCGCGCCACCTGCGCTGTGTGCCTCGCCGACGAACGTTGGCTCGAGCTGTTGCGGGCCGACGGTCCGCTCGGCCCAAGCGAGCCCCTCGACGAGGTCGCACGCATGCGTCTAGTGCATCGGGTTCTCGACGCGCACGACGCGGCACCCCGGCGCGGACGATCGATGGGCCTGTGGTTTGCCGTTCCTGCGGCCTGCGCGCTCGCGGCGCTGGTCGCGGCGTCGTGGCTCATATGGCGCCCGGCGCCCGCTGGCATCGCAGCGGATGCAGTGTCTGCGCTAACGCCGCCCAGTACCATCTACGAGCGCGCGCCGCACTCGGTGCTCGTCGCCGGGGTGGTTACCGTCCAGGGTGTGCCGGCACATCTTGCCGACACCGTCGGCACCGATGGCACGCTCGAGACTGCGCGCGGGTCGATTGTGATGGCCTTGGGAGACGGTGTGCTGGCACATCTCGGCGGTGAGGGGCGCTTGCGCCTGACGCGGCACAACGAGCAGGGCATGGTGTTGCGCTTGGAAGCGGGACGGTTGCTCGTCACGGCGCCGGAGGGGCGGCATCATCGCCGCCTCGAGATCGAGACGCCTGCGGGGGTTGTTGCGGTCGTTGGCACGGTGGTCGCAGTCGACGCGCAGCAGGGGGCGGTGGAGGTACAAGTGCTGCGGGGACAAGCCGAGGTCAGTGAGCCAGGAAGACCGCGACGGCCCGTGCCTGTCGGCGGCGTGCTGCGCCTCGGATCGGCGCGCGTGCGCACGAGCGTGGCAACGGCACAGCGCGACCTGTGGCAGCTGGCGCACGGGCTCGAGGCCTTGAGCGACCACGACGATGCGGCGGTACTACGCGTGCGCAGTGTGCCGCAACGGGCGGTGGTGCTCGTCGATGGTCGCGAGCTCGGTGAGACACCACTCGCCGCGCGCGTCGGGCCGGGCCGGCACGTGGTGCGCGTCTCGGACGCCACGCGTTCTGAAGTGCGCGAGGTGCTGCTGAGCTCGGCACACGAGACCGTGAGCACGTTCGATCTGCGCGGCCTAGCGAAGGTGCTGCGCGCGAGCGAACAGGTGGCGGCACCCACGGCGGCACAGCTGCTGCGCGAGGCCCAGACGTTGCGTGCCCAGCGCCAATGGCAAGCGGTCGTCGACACCTATCGCCGGTTGCTCGACGCGTTCCCCGTCGCCGCCCATGCCGCGGCGGTGGAGGTGTCGCTCGGCGACGTGCTGCTGCGTGAGCTGCGTGAGCCGGAGGCGGCGCTGACGAGCTTTCGTGCCTACCTCATGCAAGCAGAGACCCCTGCGGACGAGGAAGCGCACCTGGGCGTGGCGCTGGCGCTGCGGGCCCTCGGCCGTAGCGACGAGGAACGGGCAGCCATCGAATCGCTGCTTGCGCGCCACCCGCTTACCGTGCGTGCAGAGGAGCTGCGCGCCCGTGTGCGGACACTCACTCGACCTTCGCAGGGGGACACTGGCCGTGAGTAGGTCATGGACGTGGTACGCCGTCGGTGCGCTGTCGCTCGCCATGTCGGCCATGTCAGCTGCTTGCGCGCGTACCGAGGTCGTCGCGACGGACGAGCGCACGGGCAGCTCGGTATCGCAAACGCTGACCGTCTGGTCTGAGACGCCCCATGCAGTCACGCTGGGCTGGGATGCGGCGCCCCTTGGCGACGATGTCGTCAGCTACCTCGTGCAATATGGCGCCGACGAGGAGGACGTACGCGCGGGCCTGGGAAGCACCTGGGACATCGAGGACGACCCCAATCTCGGCTGGCGGGTCTCGCCCTTCGGCGCGGCCGCCGTGCAGCGCACGACCGTCTCCGAGCTCGACCCGGGTACGAGCTACTTCTTCCAGCTGTGGGTGTGGCGCGACAGCGGCACGGCAGAGCCTGTCGCTGAGACTCACGCCACCACACCGCCCGTGCCGGCCGGGATCATCAACATCTTCACGGAAACGGAGACGCAGGCCCCCGGCGTGTATCTGCTCGGATTCTCAGACCCGGCGCTCTCCGGCTACGCGCACACCGGCGCGAATGCGCTGTGGTTTGACGCGACGGGCGATCTCGTCAACGCCACGATTGGCAACATGGACATCGACGTCAGCGCCATCGACGACGCGACCTGGGCCAACGCGTATCTCGAGCTCTTCGTCGAGGTGGCGGCGCATCATGAACGTCCCTTCCCGCAGCCCTACCTCGAGGTCAAGCTCAACGGCGCGACCGCCGAGGAGATCTTCTTTGCCTATCCTGCCTATGCGACGGTACCGACACGCCTTGGCTGGCACCGCATCGAGGTGCCGCTGTCGGCGTTCGTAGGGGCGACAAGTGGTGCGCTCACACCGGCGGTGCTGGGGGGCCGCGTCACCTGGATGCTCATCGGTGCGGTGTGGGGGCGTGAACGGCGGGTATGGATGGACGACATCGTCATCAGGTACTGAATGAGAGTATGCCACCACTACCGCGTCGCCATGGCGCTCGCTGCATGTGTCGTCACCGCATGCACCGCCCGCAGCGGCTTCACCGACGATCCGACGGGCGTGCTCGCGTCGCCGCCAGGATGGGGTGGCAACGGCCTTGCCGTGGCCGCGCTGCGTTTGAGCGGCACTTTGACAGTGGCGGTCGGCACACCGCTGACGCTCACCGTGGAAGCCGTTGATAGTACCAGCGCGCGCGTCACTGGATACTTGGGCACCGTCGTACTCACGTCTACCGACACCACCGCAACGTTCGCCCCGGCGACCACGTTCACAGCGGCCGACGCCGGTCGGCGCGAAATCGCCGCTGCCGTGACGTTCGGCACCCCCGGCCCACAGGTCGTCACCGCCAGCGATGGGACGTTCTCCACCGACCTCGATGTCACCGTCTTGCCGGCTCCTGCCACGACCGCGCTCTATCGATCGGTCGGCCCCGGCAGGACCGCACCGTTTCTCGTCGCTGGATCTGTCGACATCGTCGGCACGATGGCGACGTTTTCGCACGGCGTTCTGCTCGATGTCGGGGTGGGGGACGTGGTGCAGTACGACAGTGACGACGACGGCGTCGTCGATGCGCTCGCCGTGATCCACGGACGCAGAGACAATTCCACCTACGACGTTTACGACGCCGCTGGGCTGGCCCCGGTGTCAACGGTCGCACCCGACACGGACTATGCCGTCCTGCGCGCCTACACCTCGCTCGCCGATGCGCTTGCCGGCGACGAGAACGTCGGTATCGACGCGAGCTTACGCGACTTTGATACCTGGTCAGGGGGGCGCGACGCGGTTGCCAATCACGAGCAGTGGACCTTCGCGCTCCACGCTGGCGACGTCGATACCGCACCGGTGAGCACGGCTGGGTGGACGACCAACGCCACCTACTGCTTGCGACTGTATGCGCCAACCGCGGCCACGGACGTCGGCCGATCGCAGCGCCACGACGGCGTCTGGACGGCGCTCGGCTATCGGCTCGCGGCGGCCGGGAACGATGGCGCCATGAGTCTGCAGACGGGCTGCGTGCAGCTCGAAGGGCTGCAAATCAGCAACAACGGGACGAGTGGCACCGGCGCAGCGATCAATAGCACCGCCGACACGCTCGTCGTCAGGGACGTGATCCTTGGCTCGGCGGGCGGCGTGCACGGCAACCTCGCCGCGGGCGTCGTGGTGCAGGGTGGGGCAAACGTGACGGTAGCCAACGCCATGGTCTATGGATTTGACCACGGAATTGCCGTGCGTGCGCTGGACCCCGGCGCCCAGGTGCTGTTGTATGCGAACACGGTCGTCGACGCTGCCGCGAGCGGCATCGTGCTCGAGACTGGCGGCGCGACCGGCGTGACGTTCGGTTTGAAGAACAATCTCGTGCACAACAG
>CAYHNK010000192.1:0-9099 GCA_964357695.1 uncultured Bdellovibrionales bacterium
TTGCCGCGCACAGAGAACTCTGGCCGATTGGTGAACCCAACACCCGGAGTAGAATCGAGATCCAAGCTGACAACAGCCGTCGCCCCACCACCACCACCGGGGAAGCGCGTCCGGCTGCCGCCGTAGAACCCGTAGACGCGGGTGCGATTGCCGTACCACGCCGATGCTACAATGAGCTCGGCCCCCGCAACGCCGTTGACCTCCTGAACGTGCGCACGGTCGCAAAAATAGGCCCCGCCGGGTGCATACAACGCTACGTCCGGCTTGATCGACGGGAGCACCGGGTCAGCGCTCTGCGTGTCAGCGCGAATGCCTGTAACAGTTTGCCCGTAGTAAAGATACAAGGCACCACCGTTGGCGGCGGTTGTCGTGAGCGCCGGTGCGCAGATCGCGACATCGGATACACCATCGGCGTCGAAATCCCCGCCAGCGATCGACCAGCCGAACCATCCACCCGAAGCCGGCGCAGCAATTGTGCGCGTGCCGGCGCTGCTCATCGTCACAGTGACGCGCCCTGCCGGCGACGCCACCAGCGACACGCTTGCCACCGCGAAGTCGTCCCGTCCGTCGCCGTCCACGTCGCCGACGTTCGCGGCGACGGGATAGGTCATCGACGTGTCAGGCTCGCTCGCGTAGACCGTCGCCGTGCTGTCATCCTGCGCACTCGGATTAAACACCGCGACCTCGGGGTAATGCATAAGCGGCAGCTTGCGCTCGCCGATGAACGTCGCCAGCGGCGAGCGGTTGCCAAGATCATCGATGGCGACGACGCCAAAGCAGTAGGACCGATGCGGGTAGAGTCCTGTGATGGTCATCGTCTCGCGCGCCCCCGGATCCACCGTCGGCGCGACAACGAGTGGGCCTTGCTCGAACTGCGTCGCCGTCGCGACAGCGCTGCACGCCGCGTAGCTCACCGGTCCGGCGTAGTTGACCTCACGCGCCGCCACTACCACTTGGTAGCTCGCAACACGGCTTCCCGTACCGTTGTCGTCGGCGGGCGCGACCCAGCTCAAGGTCACGTCGCCATGCCGTCGACTGCACAGCCCGCTGGCTGTGCACGCACTCGGACAAATTGCCGGATCCTCGTAGGTCGTCGGGTCGGTGGCCGGTGTCACGCCTTGCGGCGTCGTCGACTCGCCGATGCAGGAGGTGGGCAGCGTGCCGGCCGGCGCAATGACGTCGACGCGGGCGTGGATGACCTCACCCGTGCGTACTGGGTCCGGTTGCGCGGGATTGCCGGCGCGGTCGTAGAACAGCACCGAAATATCGTGCTGCGCGGTGCCACTGAGGCTCGTCACGCCCACGTTGCTGAATGTCGCCTCGCAGTCCGGCGTGCCGCCCCCGCAGTTGGCAGACAACGCTTCGGTCTGACCGCTGAGGCCACCTGTCTGACTCGACAGGAGGTCGACGGGTTGATTGTCCTCCAGGCCCTGGATCTTGACCACCAGAGGCTCGCGCACGGGTGCGGCCGTGGGGATGATCGTGAAGCCGTTCGCCGCGTTGGCATCCCGATCGCCCGCGGCGTTCCACCGGGCGTAGTCGGTTGCCAAGATATTGGCCTGCGCATCACCAGCCGCACCGTCACACGCGGCGTAGATGGCCGCATCGTCTCCGACGAGCGGCACTTGCAGGTCGCGCAGCGAGCAGCGCCAGAACTCGTAGGTGGGGCCATCGAGATCGGGCACGATGTTCAGGTAAGTGCGCGCGCCGCAGCCGGGCGTCGCCACACAGTCCACCGTCACGTCGACGCTATTCGGATCGAAGTGCTGCAGATCCGCACTGGCGGTGAAGGCGATCGCCGCGGCGGTGGTGAAGTCGGCGTGATAGAAGCCGCCCGTGTCGTCGATGAGCGTCGCGCTGTGCATGTCATTGCGGGTCAGCGCCGTCACCTGCAACGTGATGTCGGTCGGCACCGGCGTCGTGAGACCAATACGCGTCACGTGCACGCGCATCGCCGTCGTGAACGCTGGCGGCGCCCCCTGGTTCTCGCTGTTGTTCCAGTAGGTGTCGTCCGCCAAGAATTCGGGCGTGGCAAGTGGATTGCCGCCAGCATCGAGCCGCTCGACCTCCACCAACACACCGTTGACATCGAGCTGCAAGAACACCGACGATGACACCGTGACATTGCCGTTCTTGTCGGTGGCAACAAGGCGCATTTCGCGCACGGCCCCAGGGTCGAGACCGTAAAGCACCGTGTGCGGCGAGCTGCCCACATCGTCGCGGTAGAGCGCGGCGCTGGCGACATCCGCCGCGGCACCGTAGGCACCGCCATCGACGAGCGAGTAAGACGTACCACTCCCCGCGATGCGCGATTGCAAAGCGACACTGATATTGGTCAGCGCGCAATCTTCGGCGAAGCCATTGGCGCACTCGAGCAGCGTGTAATAGAGACCCGTGCCTCCCGCGGCGCGATAGCCATCGATACCCGACACATCGAGATAGGCGCGGCCGATCCCGGGGTCGAGAATGTCGGTCATGCACGGTGTCGCGCTCGAGCAACTAAGCGTGCCACCGACGCCATTGCGCGCCTCGAGCGTCAGCGTCGGGCCGTAGAAGTCGACCGCGTAGGCGCGGCGGCCGTTGTCATTGGTCGCCAGCTCAGAGCTTGCAACGTTGGCGGCTGCATCGGAGAAGGTCGCCGCGAGGTAGTTCGCACTGATGGCCTGCACCAACGGAAAATCGACAAACGTCACGGTCGACTGTCCGGCCGAGAGCGTCTGATTGACGGTGAATGCCGCTGTGCCACCGCTTGCAGCACTGTAGCGCGCGAGGGTCACGGTGCCACCTGTGACCGCGAGATTGTCGGAGACGCCCACGTTGATGGTCACGTCCAGCGTATCATCGCCACGTACCCCGGGCGTGCCATGCTCATTGAGCGTGCCGTGCGCGGCGTCGTAGAGAGCAAAGGCCGCCGCGGCCACCGACACGGTCCCGGGCGCTACGTCGACCAGCGCGGAGATCGTCGGCTCGTTGTTGGTAACGGGCTCGTTGGGATTGCCGACATCATCGGTGCAGTACACCGTGAGCGTGTGTGAGCCCTGTGCCAGCGTGATGTTGAAGGTCGCGTCGCCGCTGCCATCGATCGTGCCCGAGCCGACGACGACCGCGCCGCTCTTGACTTGCACGCTGCGACCGTTCGCACCGGTGACGTGGAGCGCCACCCCCGTGACGAGCGTACTGCCCTGCACGGTGCCCTCGACGCCCGCGCCGTTGAGGCGCAAGATACCGCCCGTGGCATCGTTCGTTGTCACGTTCTGCGGCAACGAGAACGCTGTCACGATGGGCGGTTGCGAGTCGACGACCACCGCGAGAAAGTCCGAGACGACGGGAACGGCTGAGACGTTCTCGGCCGCCTCGGCGTGCAGGGTCTGCGGCCCTTGTTCGAGCAGCACCGCGCTCATCGACGCAGCGGAGGCGTTCAGCGTGCCGCTCAGGTACGCCGTGCCGACAACGTAGCCGCGATTCGGTCCCGAAGCCGTGCCATCCGCTCCCAGCTTGCACGCCACGGGACTCGGGTCCCCCGGCGTCGGCACCGTCGAGCACAGCACCACGGTCGACCCGGTCGCGAGCCCCCGACCGTTGAAGACAAATTGCCCTTCGAATGATGGGGTCGTCTTGTTCGTGTCTTGAGTGCGCGTCAACATCGCGGGTACGGTTCCCGGGGCGAAGTCGATCTGCGGCTTGAGATTGACGACGTCGACGTTGTACGTGAGCGTCGCGGCGTTGCCAGCGGCGTCATGCACCGACGCGTCGACGCTGTAGCTGCCATCCGCGAGGCCATACGGTCCGAAGCGCGGCACTGGGGGCGCGCTCGCCACCACCAGACGCTGTGGAAAGTCTGCGGCTGCGTGCGTCGCCGGGATGGGTGTGATGTCAAGGCTGATGCATAGGTCGGGCGTCAGCGAACAGTCCTGGTCGAACACCCCACCCACCACCGTGTGCGCGAAGTAGACGTCGACGTAGGTCGGATCGAGGTCCGCATCGTTGGCACTGGTGAGCAGTACCACCGACGGCTCCGGCTCCGTTTGCGTCAGCACCGGCGGCGTGCGATCGACCGTGAAATCGACCACTGTCGCAGTCGAGCTCACGCCGAGCGGATCGATGGCCACGAGGCTCAGGCGCAATGCCCCGTCGCTGGAGCCGAAGTCGATGCTGGAGAAGACCACCGTGCCGCTGCCGCCCACCGGGATCGTGCGGGTGTACGGCGTTGCAGATCCGCCGGGCGGCGTCACCGTGACTTCGAGCTGCCAACCCTCGAGGCCATCGAAGGCCGCCAGCTGCGCCGTCACATCGTGCTGCAAGCTGCTCGCCGAGGCCGTGTCCGGTACGTACATGTTGACGTAGCCACCCGGGACGTCGAAGACGAGTCGGCCGGGCGCAGTTGTTGGCTCATTGAGGAACAGCGGCGCCGCAGGCGCTGCACCGTAGTAGACAAAGCTCACCGCCTGCGTCGATCCAGTCACCGCCACCCCATCGACACAGGTCACCCAGGTGCTGTGCGCGCCACTCGCCAGACTCGGGGCCGTCAGATTGAGCGAGCCCAGCGGCCCGGCAATAAACGCCTCAGTCGCCACGGGCGCGCCCGCACCATCGACATACAGGCTGCACGTCACGGGCGTCGGTCCAGCCGTGTGGGTCACGGTGAACGTGCTCGAGCTCGTTGCCTCGCCGCCTTGCGGTTGCGTCAGCACCAACTCGGGTGCACCACCGAGATCGTCGACGGTGATCGAGATGACACCGCTTGTCTGCTCATTGCCGAAGGCGTCGCGATAGCGCGCCGTGAGGTCGAACGTGCCGAGCGGCAGGCTCAGCTCGGAGGCGGCGAAGATGATCGTGTCGGTGCCCGCGGGCACGACCTTGCGCACGACGTTCCACGCGCCTATGTCGACGAGCAGCGTCCCCGCCGCCGTGTCCGCCGCATTCAGCGTCACAGTCATGGGCGCGTTGAACCCCGGCGCCGCATCGGCATCGACGCTGAGTGTTGCCGCGTTCGCGGGATCGGCAATGGTCGGCGTTGGTGTTGCGAGCCGTCGATAGAACAGACGCGTCGTGCTCGTCTGATTGATACCATCGTCAACGGTCACCGTGACGCAGTTGATCGTGCTGCTCCCCGCACCCGATGCGAGCGGCACGTCCGCGAACACAGCACCGAGCTCCGCGGCGAGCACGGGCGACGAGGTTAGGTGGGTCTGGGTACCGGTGCAGGTGCGCCCCGTGGCGTCGATGGCGAAGGCGTCGGTGACGCGCACCTCGACACTGCGGTCGGTGCTGGCAGTGCCCACCACGACGTCGACGTCAAGTGTCGCCGCCCACGTCGAGCCACCGTCGTCGACCACCTGGCGCGCGCCGTAGCCGCCCCCTTCGTAGGCCGTAATGAGCAGCGCGCTGGGCGAAGTATCCACAAGCACGTCGATGGCAGCACTCTCGGTGCGGTTGCCGCAGCTGTCTTCCACACGCACGACGACGGTGTGGGCACCATCGAGAAGGGTCAACGGGACGTGCTCTTCAACTGCCGCGCCGCCTGCCGGCAAGAACGTCTGTGGCGCCTGACCGCTGAGGGTCACCGTACCGAGGGCGCCCGCCGGTACGTTGGTCAGTTGCACCACGAGCTCGTGCTGCAGGCCGTCCACAGATGGATTCGCGTCGAGCGACACGCCGAGTCGCTGGCCCGAGGTGAGACTCGTCACCGTGGCGGTGGGCGCGACGTCGAAGACATCCAGCGTCGCAGACTGCTCGGGCGTACGATTGCCAGCGAGATCGAGCGCGCTGACCTCGACGGTGACCTCGCCCGCAGAAACATCGATCGGCTGCACGGTGAAGTTGCCGCTCGCATTCACAGAGCCGACCGTGCGGCACACGAGCGCGCGGCACAGCGTCCCGGTCGTGCAGTCGCCGTCAGCCGCGCAGGTCACGAGCGGCTGCGTCGCCGATTGCACCGTGACCCACACCTCCGAGCCCGACTCGGCGAGCAGCACGTTGCCAAAGGCCGCCGTTTGAATGCCGGTCGCGCCCGTGTCGACATCCTGCAGCGGTCCGACGCAGAGATTGCCGAGCGGCGAGATGAGCTGGAGCTGCGGGCGAATCGAATCGACCCAGTAGTGCGACGGCACACTCACGCCGGAGTGACTGGCGGCAGCGTCAGTCACCAGGGCCACAAGCTGCACATCGAAGGGGCTCGCGCTCTCGGGCAAGACAAGCGGTCCCACCTCGAAGCGCTGCGTGCCGGCATTGTAGTTGGCGGCGCCAAACGTCGCGAGCGTCGTATAGCTCGTCGCGGCCCCCTGGCGGATCAAGATCTCGACCGTCGACGTGCTCGCACAGCTCGTGGTCACCTCGAGCAGCGCCTGCATGCCTGCTGCCACATCCCGGTCGTCTTGCGCCAACAGGCGACTACCGTCCCCAGGTATGAACGAGACCGTGCAGCGCCCAGTCGATACCGTGACGTTGGCCGTCACCGTGGCCGCCTGCGCGTTATTGCCAGCGGCGTCCGTCTGAGCAGAGAGCGACAGGACATTGGGCCCTTCGGCGAGCGGCAGCGTCGCCGGCATGACCACGCGCCCGGTGTCATCGACGGCACCCACGACCGGGTAGCCATCGTTCGCACGTACAGCGACGAAGTCACCCAGGCTGAGCCCGACGCAATCTGCGACGACATCGACGTCGACAGGGTCGAGTGGATCGGGCTGCGCGGGTGGATGGGGATCGGCCGTGATGACGTCGCCATCGCGCGGACTGTTGAACGTGCAGACACCTTGGACGACGGTGATGCGTGCGCTCGTCGTCACGTTATCGAGGGTCGCGGTCAGCGTCACCTGGCCGTCCGGGAGCGTGTAACCAGCAAAGACCACCTGCCCTGCGCCATCACTGCCAGCGGTCACCGTGCCGTCCGTCGGCACCGGCACGCCCGTCGGGCCGATGTCGAGGTCGTTGGTGAGCACGACACGCGCGCCACGCTCGGCACCGACGACCCGCACGACCACGTTGACCTGGAGTCCCGGTGCGGCCGTGTTGATATCGTCCGCCGAGGTGACGGCGCTGCCGTCGGTCGGATAAACGAACGTCAAGCGCACCTGACGATTGACGACCTTGCCGCCGCAATCGCAGCCCGACGCAGTCGCAGAGCCGGCGAGAGCCAACACCATCAAAGTTCGCACCGCCCGATGGGTCATTGCTGAATTCTCCCGGCCACGTGGGCCTAGCTGCCCTGAATCAACATCTGACGCGTGACGAGCTCGTGCACGAACGCCTCGGCATCTGCACGCGCCACGCTCTCTTCGACGTCGAACGCCGTCGCCACGGCCTGCACCGCATCGTCCAACGTCGCCGTGCGCTCGAACGCCGTCCACACGGTCGTGCCCACTTCGTTCAAGCTCACCATGCGACTGTCGAGCAAGATAAACGCGTTGTCCTCGACGACACGGCACGCAACGCGCGGATTCCACCGCCAGCGCGCGACGCTCGATTCCGTGATTGCCATCGCTTCCCCCTTCACGCCCGCTAGGGCTCCGCCTCGATGCGCCGCTCTTCAAACTCCTGCCCATCGAAGCGCACCAGCATCGGTCGCGACTCGATGCGCGTCGAAATCGCCACCGGTCGGGTCCACATGGCCTGTAGGTTGGAGAGTGTATCGCGCATGTAGTCGTTGCGCAGGTCCGTGCCTTCGTGCGTGTGCTTGAGCAGTAGCTCGCCACGGTTCTCGAAGTTGCCGTCGACGACCGAGATAAACGGTTGGCCGAGATTGGTGCGCGCGAGCAAGAGCTTCTCTTTGATCACCTGAAACTCACGGTCGGTGATCTCCCAATTGCCGCTCTTCTTGTTAAAGCCGTAGGTGAACATCTTCTGCTCGCGGACAAAATCACGCGTCAGAAACTCATCGATGAAGGTGACGTCGTTGTAGTGACGACGCACCTCGAAGATCTTCTGGCGACCGAGCCCCACCCCGGTGTCCCAGGTACGACGTGCGGCGAGATCATCGCATTCTTGCCATTCCTTGCCAAAGCGCCCCTTGTTCCAGCGCTCCTCGATGTCGCGAAAGAGCTCGAGACCGAGCTTGTAGGGATTGATGCTGCCCGGCTGCACGCCCATGGTACCCGCATGTCGATCGGCGTAGTCGATGACCTCGGAGTCCTTGAGCGCGCGCTGGGTCATGATGGTGGTGTGCCAGTAGGAGGCCCACCCTTCGTTCATGATCTTCGTCTGACCCTGCGGCGAGAAGTAGTAGGCCTCGTCGCGCATCATCGCGAGGATGTCGCGCTCCCAGTTCTCGAGTGGCGCGTTCTCCAGCATGAACAGCAGCACGTCGCGCTCGGGCCGCTCGGGGAATCGTCGCTCGCGCTCACGCTCCTCCTGCATACGGCGCTTTTGCTCGGCGATAAAATCCGCGGGGTTGATGTAGCGCTGCATGTACTCGCGGTCGGTCTTTAAGCGCGGCACGTCGACGACCTCGAGATCACGCTCGGGCTTCTCTTTGCGTTGGTCCTCGCGACGCTTGATGTAGGGCGACTGCGGGTCGATGAGGTTGTCGAGCGACAGGCACCTGTCGACAAAGCCCTCCACCTTGTCGACACCGTAGCGATCGATGTAGCGGCGAATACGCGTGCCGTGATTCGCCATGGTGTCGATCATTCTGCGGTTGGTGTGCGCAAAGGCGAAGTTATTCTTGAAGAAGTCGACGTGGCCGTAGACGTGCGCCATCACGAGCTTCTGATCGACGTCCTCGTTGGAGGCCATCAGATACGCGTAGGAGGGGTCGTTGTTGATGACCAGCTCGTAGATGCGCGACAGACCATACGAGTAGCTCTTGGACAGGTGCTCGTAGTCCATGCCCCACTTCCAGTGGGGGTAGCGCGTCGGAAAGCCGCCAAACGCGGCGACCATGTTCATCTCGTCGTAGGAGACGACCTCGAACATGACATCGAAAAAGTCCAATCCGAAATCGCGCGCGTGCTGCTCGATCGCGCCGCGCACGGTTTCCAGATGCTCAGGCAGCGCCATGCATGGAACATACCCCGCGCGCGACCGGGGCGCCAAGGGACAATCGCTTCGGGGCGCAGATCCGATTGAGTTCCCCACCCGCTGCGCGGACAGCGCCGAACGAAA
>CAYHNK010000193.1:0-9080 GCA_964357695.1 uncultured Bdellovibrionales bacterium
CATCAAGACTCATCGCCGTCTCGCTATAGCCGGTGAGACGCGACCCGTCGCCGAGCTCGCGCTCGTAGCGTCCGTCGACGACAGCGGTGACCTGGTCACGGGGCGTCAGATCTCCGTCACGCGACAGCGGACTGAGCTGCAACACACGAGCGCCGAGCTCGACGCCCGCGGCGGGGGCGAGAGCGGCGCGCACGGCGCCGAGGATCATCTGCGGCTCGTCTACCCGATGCTCGCCCGCGGTGTCGCCGCGATCGAGCACCTGCGTGGCAAAGAGCTTGACCGACTGCTTGGCGACGTCGCTCTTCTCGTCGATGTCGAGCTCGATGTAGTAGGCGCCGGCATACGCGCGCACGGCGTAGGACGTCGCAAGCCCCACGTCGAGCACGACATTGACGCGCTCTCCCACGGGCTCGCGCGCGGCGGGCAGATCGTAGTCGTACAGGTCTTCGGCCTGCGTGTCCGAGCCCATGTCGTGGATCGCCAGACGCATCGTGCGGCTGCCTTGGCGATACTCGGCAAACACCGAGCGCTGCCAGCCGCGATCGATGTAGCGCGGCGCGGCGCCGTCGATCTGCGCGTACAGCCCCGACTCCTCGCTGATGAGCGTTGGCTCCCCAGAGCGCGTCCAGGCCCCGACCTCGTTGTCGGCCGGCAGTAAATCGAGCAGCGAGACGACGCCGAGACCCTTCTTCGGCAACACGTCGTACTCATACTCGACCTCGATGATGCTCAAGTCGTCGACTCGCTCCGGATCGAGAAACGCGAGCTGGCCGGCGGGATAGATGAGCGTGTAATCCGTCCCCGCAACGAGCAGCTCGCCATCGAGATAGACGCGCTCCGAGCCCGGCAGGATATAGCGCTGCGACAGCGCGTAGACCTCTTGTCGCGGGCCGGTGAGAAAATCGCGCGCCGAGACGCCGCGACGCACGCCGGCGTCCGCCGTCACTTGCACCGTGGGATGCTCGCCCGCAGACGCCGCGCGCGCACGGCCGCCCATCAGCGCGACGGATGGCTCGACGCCCTCTTCGAGGTACTTGAGCGGCACGCGATCGCCGAGCGTGATTTCGCGCAAATTGTCCTCGCTCGTGCCGAGGTACTTGGCGCCCAGCTCCACGTCGCGAATGCCCCGCAGCTCCACTTCGCCGTAGTCGAGCAGGCCACTCGCGTCGAGCGAGCGACCGTCCCGAAGGGCATAGCCCACGCCAGCCCCGGCGGAAGTCGTGGCGTAGCGTTCCTCCCCTGCCGCACCCGTTGCCAGGTCGACGGGCGCGGCCGCATCGGCCTTGAGCCACACCTGCGAGCTGACCGCGTGCGCGTCAGCATTGGCCGCCGCGCTAGCCGCAAGCGGACGCCACACCCACAGATCGCGCTGGATGTCGTAAATCTGTGCACCGTCCTCAAAGAGCAACGTCAGCTGACCACCGGCGAGGACCGAGCCGAGCGCTCCTGCCTGGCGGGTGACGCCGTCGGCCTCGAGAAAGCGTCGAAACGTACGGTTGGTCTTGTGGTACTGGACGATTTCCTCGTCGGTGAGAATAAACAGATAGTCGGTGAAAGGCTCGACGCCACGGATGACCGAGCCGCGCAGGGCCTTTTGCTGCGGGAACGCCAACACGGCGTCGCTCGTCGCCTCGAAATAGAACAGACCGCGCTCGCCACCCACCCAGACGCGCTCGCCGTCCGCGGTAAAGACCCCAACCTCGGCGCCGCCCGTGTCGCCGACCCCGAATGCCGTGAAGCGCATGGTCTTCGGATCGAGGCGCGTGAGCCCAGCTTCACCGCGCGCCCAGAGCGTATCGCCGACGAGATAGAGCTCGGCCACGTAGTCGTCGAGCAGGCCGTCGCGCGTCGTGTAGCTACGCAGACCATCGACGTCCGGATCGTAGACCGCGAGGCCGCCGCGGGTGGCGATCCACATCTGCCGACCGACGCGCAAGAGATCGTTGACCGCCCGGTGCGGCAGGCCATCGTCGGTGGTGTAGACACGCAGCGTGCGATCGAGCTTGCGGTAGCGCACGAGTCCCTTGTTGGAGCCGAACCAGACGAACTGACTGTCCGCGGCGACGCTGGTCACCGCTTGGCTCGGCAGACCATCGTCCATCCCCAGCACGCTGCTGCGACGGCTGCGCGACTCGAAGCGCACGACGCCGTCTTCGGTTGCGATCCACAGCGTGTCCTCGTCGACCACGAGATCGCTGACCTCACCCGGAGCTTCGAAGACGGTGAAGCGGTCGCGGGTCTGCTGCACAAACCGCTCCCCCGCACCAAACCAGACGCCCTCGCGCGGATCGAGGGCGAGCGACGGCACACGCGCGCCGGCCGAGGTGCCAACAAGACTCGCCACGAGCGCGGCGACGACGGTGCAGACCGCGCGACTCAGGCCTGTACCCGGGAAATCCCAAGCTTCGCGAGGTCGATCTCACCGAGGCCCGCCTTGGAGGCGAGCAGGATGTGGCGCGCGTCCTCGGGGGTCATCTGCCGCTGATTAAAGCGTGCGAGCGTCAGCGAATACGCGTCGACCGAGGCACTGGCTGTCCCCGCCACCATGCGCCCGGGCGTCGCCGTCTCCCCGGGTCCCGCGGGGCCGTTGGTCAGCAGCGCGCGCGTCGCATCGACGATCGAGAGATGCGGGCGCACGACGCGGCCGAGGTCGGCCACGGCCTGGTGCAAGTCAAAACGGGTATGGAACGCCTCACGATCGTAGATGAGCCCCATGGCATTTTTGAGGCCAAACGAGACGCCCGTTGCCGTGTGCGCCTTGGCCGCGGCGACGCTGATGAGCACGTCAGCCGAGAGCACCGCCTTGGCGACGTCCACCTCCTGCGTCGCCACGCCTCCGGGGATCTCCACCCGGCGAAAGTCCTTCTTGCCTTCGAGCAGCCGCACCGACACGTCGGCGAGGCCATCGAGCGCGCCCGCGAGCCCGCAGCGCTCGAGGCACTTCTGCCCTTTGGCCTGCGGATACTCGAGCACCAACACGCGCTTTGCCCCAGCCGCAAGACACGCACGCGCGACGGCGACGACGGTTTGGGGATGCGTCGTCGTGCCCCACTCGGGCGGGTTGGCGAACGCGGCGTTGGGCTTGATGACGACGTAGTCGCCCTGGCTGACAAAGCGCTGCATACCCCCCAATCCCGCCAGCGCCGCCGCGACCATGGCCGCCGGATCGGTGCCAGAGACATCCACCACGTCGGGGCCCGCGGAGGCGGCGAGCACCCGACGCCAGGGCACCGCCGCGAGGCCCACGGCACTCGCAAGCGATCCTTCGAGAAAGCGACGGCGAGAGAAGTTGCTCATCGCCAAGAAGCATAGCAGATAGTTGCGGGGTGCGGGCAACCGGCGACTTGCACCACAGCGTGACTACGGCCAGTTGCCGACCAGCACAGGGAGGCTGCGGCTCTCAACCGTGCCGTCACCGAGCTGGCCGCTCGAGTTCTGTCCCCAGCACATGACGCGGCCATCGCGCAGCACGGCACAGGTGAAGTAGGGCGCGGCGACGATGTCGCGCACCCCGGCGAGACCCGAGACGGCGACCGGCGTCGTCCGATTGTCGGTCGTGCCGTCCCCCAACGCGCCACCGAAGTTGCCGCCCCAGCAAACCGCGGTGGTGTCCGCGAGCACCGCGCAGCTTTGATACTGGCCGGTCGAAATGCTCACCGTGGTTTCGAGCCCGAAGACGCCTGCCGGCACCAGACTGTCCCCTGCGCCGGACCCGAGAGTGCCATAAATATTCTGTCCCCAGCAGGCGGCGCCGCCTCCCTCCAGCACGGCGCAGGTGTGCCAGATGCCGCCGGCGAGCGCGTGCGTCGTCGAAAGTCCTGAAATGGTGACCGGCACGGCGCTGTCCGAGGTGGCGTTGTTGCCCAGCTGGCCCGTGTTGTTCCATCCCCAACAGCGGGCACTGAGATCACCGAGCACGGCACAGCTGTGCGAGGCGCCGGCGGCCACATCGGTCGCGGTGCTGATGGCCGAGACGGCAACCGGTGTGGTGCTCTGCGCGCCGCTGCCGCTCGTATTGTTGCCGAGCTGCCCGTTGCTGCTCCAGCCCCAGCAGCGCACGCCACCGGTGCCGAGCACCGCGCAGCTGTGGGAGCCTCCGGCGGCGATGGCCACCGCCCCCGCAAGTCCGGAGACCGTCACCGGAGCGGTGCTCGCCGCCGTGTCACCATTGCCGAGCTGGCCGTAGTCGTTGCGCCCCCAACAGGCGGCGGTGCCACCGTCCAGCACGACACAGTTGTGGTACGCCCCGGCCGACAGCCGGGTGACGCCGCTCAGTCCAACCACGACGACGGGGCCGGGGCTGCTTGCGCCGATGCTCGCGCCGAGCTCGCCGCTGTCGTTCGAGCCCCAGCAGCGCACCGTGCCATCGTGCAGCAGCGCGCAGGCGTGGCTGCCCCCCGCGGCGATGGCCACGGCACACGGGCCGCTCGCGTCACAGCAGTAGCCGGCACAGATCCCACTCGCGCACTCCCCGTCCGCCGCGCAGGCGGTACCGGCGGCCAGAGCGCAGACGCCCGGGCTGACACACGCGTAGCCCGCAGCACAGTCGCTGGCACTTTGGCTCTGATCATAGCCGCAGCTATAGGTCATCCCGGCGCCCGCACAGCTCGTACAGAGCGCGGGGCAAAGCGTTGTTTGGGGCTCGCAGTTGCCCGTGGCGCCGCACACGCCGCAGTCACCCGTGCACAGACTATCGACGTTGATGCACTCGCCCACGTGGCCTGCGGCATCACAGCGCTGGCAGTTGCCATCACAAACGCTCGCGCAGCACACGCCCTGCGCACAGCTTCCCGAGGCGCACGCGCCGCTGTCGGTGCCACAACTGCCTCCGAGTGCGAGCTTGCAGGTGGGCACGCCGCCGGGCTCGACACACTCGCCATCCCCCGGCACGACGACGGCACACGCCAGCCCCTCGCGACTGCCGTGCGCGCACATCCCGTCGACGCCGCAGACATCGGTCGTGCACTCGTCGGTATCGTCGCAGTCGGCGGCATCGGCGCAGGCGACGCAGTCCGCGAGGGTCTGCGGGTAGTGACACGTGCCGCCGAGGCAGTAGGCGCCCGCTGGCTCTTCGCATGGGCCGGGCTGCGTACAGCTCGCATCCTCAGAACAATCGGTGTGGACCACGCGACAGTAGCCCTCGTCGCACAACTCCGCCTGGGTGCACTCTCCTTGCGCGTTGCACAGCTGACGGCAGACGCCGTTATCGCAACCGCGACGGGCATCGACGATACAATCAGTCGTCGTGCGACAGTGCGTCGCCTCGCATGCGGACCTCGTCTCGGTGACCGCGATGCAGTCGTAGCCTCCCGAGCACGGCCACGCCGCGTCGCAGGGCCTGCCAGCCTCGTCGGTTGACTCACGACCGGCGCATGAGAGCAGGACGCTAAGCGACAAGACCACCGTGCAGCGCAGACGTTTCACCCTGGGCACTCCTCTCGGCAGACAGGGGATCATAGCCGGGCGGGTGTGCAGGTACAACGAAACCCGGGTGCGGATCCGCAAAGTCGGGTTGACGAGAGCCGCGTCCCTGAGGAGCCGCCGCATGACTGTAGTCAAGCGCGGCCTTCGAGACGGCTTGCTGCGCAAGCCTCCTCAGGCACGCGGTTCGGGCGGCGGCGTCTCGAAGGGCGAGGCGGTGGGAGCCACCCCGACAGTCGGGAACCGCGCCCACGAAACCCTCGACGTCGTGCGCCCATCCTGCCCCTGTGGCATACTCACGCGGCCCTCGAGATGACCCTACGAAAGACAACACGGCGCGAGTTTCTTGGCACCGCGGCGCGCGTCGCCACCGGCGCCTCGCTCGTCTCGTGCTTTCCCGACGTCGGCGGGCGCTGGGCGGGAGAGCTCGTGGCGTGCACCGACGATGGCTCCCCGGCGTCGTTCGCACCCAGCGCCCGGGTGGTGGAAATCTACGACCCGCTGGCGGTGACGACCGAGCCGGCGATTGCGCGCGACCCCGACGTCATTCTACGCATGTGGCGCGAGGCGCTCACCACACTCACCGACGACGCCGCGGACGCCTGGCAGACGCTGCTCCCCGACTACGTGTCCGGCCTACGCATCGGCCTCAAGGTCAATTGTCTCAACGCGCAGTGCGCCACCTCCGTCGAGCTCGTGCGGGCGGTGGTCCAAAGCCTGCGCGACGAGCTCGGCATCGACCCGCAATCGATCCTCGTCTGGGATCGCCGCCTCGATGAGCTTGCGCGCTGCGGCTTTACCTCGGAGGCGGTCGCTGGAGCCCAGGTCGTCGGTACGCAGCTCTCCACCGACAACGCCGACGGCCCCGGCTACGAAGTCGACACCTGCACAGTCGTCGACGGCAAGCGCGCGCACTTGAGCCGCATCCTCACCCAAATGACCGACGTGACCATCAACTGCCCGGTGCTCAAAACGCATGGCGTCTCGGGCGTGACCGCCGGGATGAAGAACATCTACGGCGTCATCGACAACCCGGGAGACTTTCACGGCGATCTCGTCACCGCCCTACCCGCCATCTACGCACTGCCACCGGTGCAGCGCTCGTTTCGCCTGACGGTTGTCGATGCGCTCTTGGCCGTGACGACCGGGGACACCTCGTCACCGATGGATACCATCGCCCAGCGACTGCTCGTCGGCCGCGACCCGGTGGCCGTCGATAGCTACGCCGTGGCGCTCGTCAACACGCTGCGGGCCGAGAAGAACATTGGTCTGAGTGACGTGCGCGCCGATCGCACGGCGTGGCTCGACGTCGCCGAGGAGCTTGGTCTCGGATCACGCGCCTACGAGCTCATCGCCGTCGACGCGTCACTCCCCGGTTGAAGGACGCTTTCCTGCCTACGGCAGATCGGCCACGATCGCTGCGAGAAATGTCTCGGCAGCCGTGCGCGCATCGGCGTCGTTGGGGGTCACGGCGGCCTCGAGGTAGTACGCCCCCGAGCGAACGTTGAACCACCATCCGGTCAGCTGTGACTGCGTGTCCCAGACGCGGCTTTCGTCTCCGAGCGTGATCGTTTCCCAGAAGGTGGTGTCGTAGCGTCCCTCGACGAGCAGGCCCGTGTACAGGTCGGTCGCGACCGCGGCGCTCGCCATCTGCCACATTTGCAGATCGATATGGTAGCTGCCATTGACGTACTGCTGCCAACCGAACGCCACCCAGTCGCGGGCGATAAACGGCTCCGCGGCGCCGTCGATGAGGCCCTCCACCGCGAGATCGGTGGTCGCGCTCTCGACGCCCGCGGCACCCACGGTCGTGTTATCACTCCAACCCGACACCGCGTTGTTGGCAGGAAAGAGCTCCACAAAGCTCGGCGTCTTCTCTTCTTCGGAGCCGCCACACCCAGCGACCGCCAGCATCGCACCCGCCACTAGGAACAGCCATCGACCTTCGAGTCCGCGCATCGTCTTCTCCTTCTCAGTTGTGCTCTGCCCGCGTCCCCCGGCGCCCGAGCGCAAGGGTCTTAGGGGCGTCGGGCGGTGGTTGTCAACGGACTGTCTCGCAGAGCGCGGTCTGTTCCCGCACGACCCCACCGCTTGAGCCAGGCATTGGCGTCTCGAAGTGCTCTGCCACAACGAATTGCGCTGCGGCCTCGGGGGGCCCTCGCGCGTCCCCCGGCGAGCTGCGAGGCTAGCGTGCTGTTGCCGTGAGGCGCTCGAGGACCCCCCTGCCGCGCCACCTCCACCCCACGAACGGGGCTCACTCAGAGCAAGAACTCGTCGGCTTGCGCCACGTCGCGGCTGGGCGAGAAACCGGGCGTAAGCCTGCCGAGAAAATCCAGCCACGCGATGAGCTGTTCGAAGCTCTCGAGCGGCGTCCTGTCCGCGCCGCGGCGTGCCATCTCAGCCTCCGCGCGATTCATGTCGCGGTAGGACGGGTCAGCGGCTGCCGTCAGCATGGCCTGCGCCGCCTCGTCCGTGAGCCTGGAGAAACGCATCGAGCTCCGCTTCCTTTCCGAACAAAAGAAAGTAATCACGCACGAGGGCCAGGTCCATTCGATCAACGACCACAGCCACTGCCACATGCTGACGCTGTAACGCAGATCGAGGGGACACGAAAGTGTGTGTCCGCACGTCACCGTTGCCGACGAGTACCAACCAGGGCACAATGCGTCGGTCTCGCCTGCACTCGCGACGACTTCGGAGATGCTATGCGCTGCGTCTTGTTCGCAATCCTGGTGGCGATCCCGACGGCGCTCGTGACGTTCATTTTGACGCGCGGGCAGGCCGGACGCGTCGTCGCAGCGGTCGTTCCAGTGCCCGAAGCGACCGCGGCTCCGGTCACGGTAACGCCCGCAAGCGCCGATCCCGCGGCTCTCGTCGCCACCCCGCTCGCCGGTGCCGAGCGCACCGACCCACCGACAACCTACGACGCCCAAGGGCTGTTTGAATACATCGACGGCGCCGCGCCGCTCTTTCTCGAGCGGCACTTCGAGTCGCTCGTGGCCAGCGACTGGAAAACCGCGAGCGGCGGCGAATTCACTTGTGACATCTACCTCATGGCCACGCCGGACGATGCCGCCGCGATCTACGACAAGGAGCGCCCGGCTTCAGCCAAGACCATCAAGGTCGGCGACACCGCCCACGGCGGCAGTATGGCGCTCGTCTTTCGCAAGGGCCGCGCCTACGTCAAGCTGACGGCGTTCAATCCGGCCGGGGAGGCCGCCCTGCCCTCCTTTGGCGAGGCGCTCATCGCGAGGTTGCCGTGAGCAGCCGCCCGCCAATCTCGTTGCGCGAGCCGCCACGGCCCATGACCCGCCGCGAGATGCTCGCTCGTGTCGCGAAGACCTCCGTGGCCGCCGCCGCGACGGTGGGACTTGGCACCTGGCTCGTCAATCGTGAGGTCAATCCGCGCGCGCTCCTTACGCCCTTGCGCGACCACCGCATCGCCGTGCCATGGACTGGACCCGATCTGGCCATTTCACGCGGCGGCGACGTCGTCGAAGGACTGCGCCGTGCGCTGCGCGCTGTCGGTGGCATCGAGCGCTTCGTACGCCCGGGCGAGCGCGTCGTCATCAAGCCGAACGTCGGCTGGAACCGCCTCCCCGAGCAGGCAGCCAACACCAACCCCGCCCTCGTCGAAGAGCTCGTGCAGCAGGTGAAAG
>CAYHNK010000194.1:0-9074 GCA_964357695.1 uncultured Bdellovibrionales bacterium
GCGTCTCGAAGGGCGAGGCGGGTGGGGCCGCCCCGACGGCCGGGAACCGCACCCTGGCCGGTTTGATGCCGTCGCTTATCACCTCGAAATGTGAGATGCCGTCACGCAGCGCAACGGTGCGTTGCGACAGCTCAGCGGATTCGGCAGCCACCGCCTCGGCCATGGCGACCACCTCGCTAGCAAAGCTGCGCACCCCGGCGACGCTGGTGACGGCACCGACGGCGGCCTTCTTCTGTGCGCTCGATTGATCGCGGATCAATCCCGCGATGTCGAGGACGCGGCGGATCTGGTCGGCGGTTCGCACACTCGCACCCACCTCTTTGCGAATCACCGCTTGGACCGTGGCCAAGTTCTTGACCATACGCGCCGTCATTGACGTGATCGAGTCGGCCGACTGCTTTTGCTCCCGACTCGCACTGCCCATCGTCCGCGCCATCTCCGCGATGCGCGTGACCGAGGACGTGATTTGACGACTGCCTTGCGCCTGCTCCTGGGTAGCACGCGCGATGTCGGCAATCTGGCCGTGGCTCTGCCGACTGAGATCAAGGATGGAACGAATGGCCTCGCCCGCATTCTCCGCGCGGCGTTGGCCTTCCTGCACGCTCGTGAGCCCAACCGCCATGGCCGTGCTCGTTGCGGCGCGACCACTCTCGAGCGCGGCGAGCGTCTCGCCAATCTCGGCCGTCGATATCTTGGTGCGGTCCGAAAGCGCCTTGATCTCGTCGGCCACAACGACAAACGCCTGCCCGTGCTCGCCCGCTTGCTCGGCTAGAATCGCCGCATTGAGTGACAAGAGCCGTGTGCGGCGGTTGACCTCGGTGATGATCTCGAGTGCGCGCCCGATGGCGTCGATACTCTGGCCGAGTCCGGCGATGGCCTGCGCAATGGATGAAAAAGACGAGCCGACTTGGGTCATGCCATCGACGCTATGGCCGACGGCTTGCGCTCCCTCCTCCGCGCGCTGCTCGACGTGCTTTGATAGCGCCGTCGCCTTCTCGGCACCGCCGGCAATACGAGTCACCGACTGCTCGAACTGCACCACCGTCGCGGCGACCCCCTCAGTCGCGGTCGTGATCGACGAGAGGTTGTCGGCGATCGTGCTGGCCGCGCTCGCCATGCGCTGCATGGCGCCGTCGGTCTGTTGCACAAACCCACCAAAGTCGCCGACCTGTGGCTCGAGGGCAATCATCCCTTGGCTGAGTGAGGAAATATCGTCGGCGACTTGGCTCGCAGCGCTCATCAGGTCGCCCGCGTCGCGGTCGACGGCACGCGAGGTTGCCTCGGCGAGGTTGATGGCTTCGGAGATCGTATCGAGAGCCTTCGACTGCTGACGCGCCCCGGAGAGAGAATCGCGCGAGCGCTGCGCGATCGAGCCGACGATGCGGGCAACGTCGCTCGACGTCTCTTGGATGTGCATGACGATGCCGCGCAGGTCACCAGCCATTTCGCGCACCGCGGTCGCGAGCAGACCGAGCTCACCGGAGGCATGACTGCCGATCGGTGTCACCAGCCGCCCTGCGGCAATCGATTGAACGGCCTGCAAGAGCGCCTGCAACGGCGCGTAAATGAGTAGGTGACCCAGGCCGAGCGTCAGCAGCGCGATCACGACGAAGATGACCAGGCCAATCGCAGTGGTCGCAAGCAGCTCGGCACGAGCTCGCTCGCTCACTCGCTGCAACGAGTGAGCCACTCTCACCTCGCCAAGTCGGGTCTTGCCGTCGGGTCCAACGACACTCTGGGCAAAGCCGATGAGGTCGCCGCTCGTGACGCGCGCGGTGCCGCTTCTCATGTCGGCTTGCGCGAAGAGCGCGTCAACACGCGCGAGGGTCATGCCGGGTGCGAGGAATGTCGCGATACGATGCCTGCCCTGGAGCACCAGGTCGACGTAGACGAGGTCACGGTTCTTTTTGGCGATGTCGAAGACGGCTTCGACGATATGCGCTTGCACGAGGCCCTCATCGACTCGACCCGTCGTAATGTCGACAGCGAAGTCGAGCACCGGGCGGATGCTCGGTACCATGAACGGCAGGAGCGTCTCGCCTGCCTCCTTGAGCCGCTCACGGGATTCTTGCAGCTGCTGGCTGTGAAAACGCCACGAAGTGAAGACCAAGACCGCAGCGACGAGCGCGAGCTGCAACAGCACAACGCGGGTGCTCAGTCGCTCTCGATAGCGTAAACGCACGTCGACCGACGACTCCGGCTTGGCGCCCAACGGTTGCAGCGATTCAGACACGTGGCGGCCTCTACTTCACGACCTTGCACGCCTTGATGAAATTGCCGTCGTACTTGCGGTCCTGCTCCAGCGCTGCGGTCATGTTCAGCACGATCACCCGACGATCCGCCTCGACGGCGATCGCAGCGGTCAAGCCATCGGCGACGCGGCTGGCGTCCTCCGCGAAGGTGAAAACGTGGTACTTCTTGGCAGACTCCCGGATCAGCGCAACCTCCGGCGACAAGGTCGTCGCAGTCACAAACACCCCGTAAAACCGGTGCGTGCGAAACGCCGCCTCGATGTAGTCACGGTGCGCAAGAGGCACGTCCAGCACCTCGATGCGGCGCCCATTGACGTTCATCTGCCCCACGGCGCGAAAGGTCGAAACGATAGCCAGGCCGCGCTTCACGTCGGTCGAAGGGTAGGCAATCCCGACGCGCAAGACGTCAGCCGGAAGGTTCTCGTCGTACGTCGCGATCTTGTAGAAGAGGTTGGCTTGCGTCTCGGTAGAAATACTCGCCTGCGCCCAAGCGACGGACGCGTACGCGAGGATGAGGGGCACCGCGGCAAGCCCGCCCCAACGACTGCCAATCCGTGCGAGCATCATGTGCCCTAGAGTGGCAAGTGTCCCGTTACGTTGATGAGAAACCAACGACCCGGTTGCGGGTACGGATGCACGGTGCTGCCGCCTTGCTGATAACGTTCGTCGAGCAGGTTGTAGGCGGTCGCGTCGACAGCCACGTCACGCATGCCGACAAAGCCGAGACTGCTGCGCACGCCGAGATTGACCAGGGCATGCGCCGCGACGGTGTGGTCCGGATCGTTGTAGCTGTTCACCACGTTGCCGGCACCGTCCTTGAAGGTGATGGCGATGGGCGAATGCTGCTCGCCGATGTAGCGCACGCTCGCTGTGACCCACAGGTCATCAGCGATGCTGGGCAGAGGCGCCACCTGAACGACCAAGTTTCCCACGAGGCGCGGCACGTTGTAGACGTCGCCGCCGCGCGCGCCAAAGCTGGCATTGGCGTCGAGCGCGTACTGATAGGTGGCGTTTGCCGACACGTGCAGGCGCGAGAGCGTGAGGCTTATCTCCTCTTCGGCGCCGACGCTCGTGAGCTTGCCGGCATTTTGGTAGATCGGCTCGCTCGGGAGGGCGGCGTTGTTGCGGAAGACGAAGTCGTAGAGGTGGTTGTAGTACAGGTTGAGCGTGTTCCTGACGAGACCACCCAAGAGCGTCACCGTCGGCGTCAGCTGCAGCGAGCGCAGGTGCTCTGGCGTCAGATCTCGCGCTCCTCGGTAGGAGGCGAGCGAGTTGTAGCGGTACCAGTACGGCGCGTCGACAAACGATTCCGCGTAGGAAAGCTTGACGTCAAGCGCCTCGAATGGCGCGTAGACAAGCGCGAGGCGCGGGCTCACGGCGCGGACGTTCGGTCCCATGAAGCGATCCTTGTCGTCGTAACGCGCGCCGAGATTGAGTAGCAGTGTATCGCCGAGGTGGTGCTTGAGCTGGGCGAACGCCGAATAGATCGTCTCGGACCCGCGTGCGAGCACACGCGTCGCCTTGGTATCGGCAAAACCGGTCCAGTCGCCGCCGGTCATCGACGGCAAGGCACTGTCGATCAGGCGCATCCGATCGACCTGGGCACCGACGGACAGATTGCCACGCGAAAAGGCGCCCAAATCGTAGCTGTACCGCCCAAGCAGCACCGCACCTGCGGCGTCGTCGTTCCACGTGAGGTAGATGGCCTTCTGAAGTACCGGATCGGAGACGAGCACGGCTTCGAGATCGTTCTTGTCGTAGTAGCCGGTCGCCTCGACCTCGATGCCCGCGCCGAGCGGCTCGGCGTACTTGGCCTCGACATGATACGAGCGCGAGCCAAGTCCGGGACCGTTGGTCCCGAGCGTACGGACGTTCTCATAGGTGTAGCCTTCACCGGTGACCGCGCCAGCGCTTGTAAACGGCTCGACGACCTTGCCAAAACGCAGGTCGCCAAAGAGCGTCAGCGGGCCTTGGCGATGGCGCAGGCCGACGTCGTAAGAGGCGGGCTTTTTGACACCGCCAAGGATGGCCTCGTGCTCGCTGGGCACCGCGGCGTAGTCGCGTTCGGCCGGGATGGTGCGCACCTCGCCGTCGGCGCGAAACAACGCCCCCCAGATGACAAGATCGCTCTTCTCGCCGAAGCGCTTGCCATAGGCCAAATTGAGTCCACGCTGGCCGTAGTTGCCGGCGCCCAGACGCACCGTGGCACCCTCGATCTCGCCTCCGTCTACCGTGACAATGTTGATGACGGCGGTCAGTGCGATGTTGCCATAGAGCGACGAGCCGGGACCGCGCAGCACCTCGATCTGTTTGACCTTGGTCCAATCAACATTGATGCCAAAGTCCGGGTTGGCCATTGCGTAAGCACGTGAGTTGAGTCGGTGACCGTCGACGAGCACTAAGATTTTCTGTTGCGAGGAGGCGTAGACGCCATGCATCGCGACGTTCATCTCGTTGTGATCGGCGACGAGCGTCATGCCCGGCACCCAGGTGAGCAGAATGTCTTGCAGGTTGCGCGCGCCGATAGCGCGGATCATCTCGCTCGTGACAACCGTAACCGGCACTGGCGTTTCACTCAGTGGCTCGACTTGCTGCGAGGCCGAGACGACGCGCGGGTTCAGCAGCGCATCGAAGTCGAGCCCCGAGAAATCGGACACCTCCGCCGGGTCGTCGGCCGCAACTGCGGCAACCGGGGCGGCGGCGAGCCACAACGTAGCGAGCGAGGACAACACCGGAAAGAATCGTCTCATTGAGGACACACTCCTGTAGAGTCGGCGCCACGCAGCACAGCTCGTGAGGACTCCCTGATCGGGTTTACTTCAGACAGCTTCGAGACGAGAAACCTGACATGCAGAGGCAGACCATGGCACAAGATGCGCCCGGTGCAAATACCCCGAATGACGTCAACCGCATCTCCAAGCCGCTACCGGCTCTCATGCGCGCAGGCGCTCGCGGTTGGCCAATTGTGGCGCCGTGTGACATGGTTGCGCCAGAGGACGCCATGCACACTGACTTCTACCACCCGGGTCTTGTTGGCATGCTGTTTGGGTTGGCGCTATCAGCGAGCGCCTGTGGCGGCGGGGACACCGTCAAAGGCGGCGGCGACACGCCGCTCGGCAGCGCGTGCAAGAACGCCGAAGAGTGCGTGCAAGCTGCCGCGTGCGTCAACAATGTGTGCACTGCGCTGTGCATTGACCGAGACAGTTGTGGCGAGAACGAATGGTGCGTCAGTGGCTATTGCCGATGGGGTTGCACTCAGGAGTCTGATTGCGACGACGGCGAAGAATGCACCACCGATACCTGCGGCGCGGCTGAGATTTGTGAGCACCTAAGTCGCCTCAATCAGGCATGCACCGTGACAACCGCGGGGGATGGCCAATGCAGCGAGCCGGATGCGGTTCCCGTGTGCAAGCTCGTGCTCGGCCAGGGCTGTGCAACGGGGGCGGTCTGCGCGTCTGGCTTGTGCGCTCAGGGCGTCTGTTGCGGCAGCGCCTGCGCAGGAAACTGCCAGCAGTGTAACGCGGTGGGGCACGAAGGCACGTGCACCAACTTCGACAGCCTGTGCACGGGTAACTGCGACGCGTGCGGCACTTCGGGCAACTGTGAGGCCGATCAGGCGGCTTGTTCAGCATCAGGCGCGACACTATGCACCACCTGCACGGGCGAGGGTGTGAGCTACAGCTGCACTTTCGACGCGTCGCAAGCCGTCAATGACTGTTCCCCGGGTGGTGTATGCGCTGCGGCCGGTACCTGCACCTTCAGCATTTCCGGCACCACGGGACTCGCGGGCACAACGGTGACCCTGACGGGTGCCGGCACCGCGAGCACGACGACCGACTCCTCAGCAAGCTATATCTTTTCCGGCCTCGTCAATGGGGTCTATACCGTAACACCTACCTCTCACGCCTTTACCTTTAGCCCTGACAGCCGGTCGCCCACCGTGAGCGATACGAGCATTGCCGGTCAGGACTTCACCTACACGCAGGGTCAACTGACCGAGCTCGCGCTCCCCAACGCGGAGAGTTACCCATGGGGCATCACCGCCGGGCCCGACGACAACCTCTGGTTCACCGAATGGTGGGGCAACAGGATCGGCTGCATCACCACGAGTGGCATCGTCACAGAGTATTCGGTCCCGACCCCTGGCGCCCGGCCCTATGGAATCGTCGCCGGACCTGATGGCAATCTCTGGTTCACCGAGTATATGGGTCACAAGATCGGCCGCATCACACCCAGCGGTACCATCACCGAGTTTGCGATCCCGACTCCGTCCAGCCTTCCATGGGGCATCGCCCGTGGGTCGGACGACAACCTCTGGTTCACCGAGGCCGGCGGCAACAAGATCGGCCGCATCACCACGAGTGGAAGCGTCACCGAGTACACGATTCCCACTGCCAGCAGCCTCCCGACGGGTATCGCCTCTGGACCGGACGGCAATCTTTGGTTCACAGAGTATATCGGCAACAAGATCGGCTGCATCACGACCAGTGGCAGCATCACAGAATTCACGATTCCGACCGCGAATAGCCGACCGCGGTCCATCGTCGCAGGACCGGACGGCAACCTCTGGTTCACCGAAGAGCTTAGCTACAAGATCGGCCGCATCACGACGAGCGGTAGCTTTACCGAGTTCCCAATTCCGATTTCGGGTGGACAGCCTGAGGGCATTACCGCCGGTCCGGACGGTAATCTCTGGTTCACCGAATATGGGTTCAATCAGATCGGCCGCATCACCACTGATGGCATCATTACCGAGCTCACCATCCCCACCGCGGGCAGTAAACCATGGGGTATCGCCCTTGGGCCGGACGACAATCTCTGGTTCACCGAGGAGATCGGCAACAAGATCGGCCGGCTGTAGACCTCGCCCTATCTGCGCTCGGCCAGATTCTTGCCGGCAAATTCGAGCGCCACATTCAGCGCTTCCATGAACTCGTTGACTTTGATCGGCTTGGTCAGGTAGCGGAAGAACCCTGCCTCCAAGCCTTTCTCGATGTCGCGCGGCATGGCATTGGCGCTGATGGCGACGACGGGGATGTGCGCCGTGGCCGAGTCCGCGCGCAAGATCTTGAGGGCTTCAAAGCCGTTGATGCCGGGCAGATTGATGTCCATCAGGATCACCGCCGGCTGGCGGTCGTGCGCAATTTTGACGCCGAGATCCCCGTTCACGGCGCTCAGCAAGCGCATGTCGGGACGCCGCGCGATGAGTTGCTCGACGAGCTTTAGGTTGGCCGGGTTGTCCTCGACATAGAGCAAAGTACGCAGCGGCGTACCCGGACTGGCTTGGCCTCTGGTCAGCGCTGCGGGCTCGACTCTGTCCGCCGCGAGAATTGGCGCGGCCGCGGAGGTCAGCTCGAACCAAAACACGCTCCCCGCCCCGACGGTGCTTTCCACGCCGATCAAGCCGCCCATCAACTCGACCAACTGTTTGCTCATCACCAGGCCGATGCCCGTGCCTTCCTCGGCGCTGCCCTCTTGTCCGAGCCGGTTGAACGGTTGAAAGAGCTGCGTCAGCTTCTCCGGAGGCAACCCGGCGCCGGCATCTCTGATGCTGATGCGACTGCGTTGCGGACTGATCGCGGTGCAGCTCACTTCGACCGTGCCCGCTTCCCGGTTGTATTTGATCGCGTTGGAAAGCAGGTTGATGAGGACCTGCTTCACACGGGTCCGATCAGCATCGACATAATAGGGGGCGTTTAACCGCGGAAAAGTCATGGTGATGCCGCGTTGTTGCGCCTGTGGCTCCATCATGGCCTGGCATTCGGAAAGGACCTCGGCCAACGATACCGGTTCCGGCGAAATCATCAGCTTTCCGGATTCAACCATTGCGAGATCGAGGACTTCGTTGATCAATCTTAGCAGATGCCAACCCGCCTGCAGAATTTGGGCGATGCTTTCTTTCTGGGAGGGCGTCGGCAGCGGCGAGGTCGACTCGAGCAGTTGCGCAAAACCGAGGATTGCATTGAGCGGGCTGCGCAGCTCATGGCTCATGCTGGAAAGGAAATCAGACTTCGCGAGGTTGGCCTTCTCAGCCGCCGATTTGGCGCTCTCCAGTTGGCTGTTTGTTTCCTGGAGCGCCTGCTCGAAGCGTTTGCGCTCGGTGACGTCGCGCGCGGCGGCGAACACGCCTTGCAGCTTCCGATCGCGGTCGTAGAAGGTGGTCGCGTTGTACGACACCACGGTTTCCTTGCCGTCCCAGGCGCGCACGGTGAGCTCGTAGTCGGTGACCTTCTTTTCGTGCAGCACGAGCTTGATGCTGGCCTCGGCTCGCTCTGGGTCGGTGAAGTAGTTCTTGAACGGCGCGCCAATCAATTCGTCGCGCGTGCAGCCGGTGAGCGCCTCCATCTGCTTGTTGACATCCGTGATGATGCCGGACGGATCCGTGGTCATGATCGCATCGATGTTCGATTCGAACAGGGAGCGCGTGTAGAACTGCTGGTCGCGTAGGCGCTGATCGAGCAGCTTCTGCTCGGCTTCGACCCGCTTGCGTGCCGTGTTGTCCGTGCCGATCAGCAGGTAACCGATGATGGCGTTTTGAGCGTCGCGCAACGCCGTGACTGACACCACCGCCGGGAAGCGACTGCCATCCTTGCGGATGTAGGTCAGCTCGTAGATGTCCTCGATGCCGCGCGAGGCTTTGAAGACCAAGGCCTCGAAGCCCGGCGTGATCTTGGTTCCGAGCTCGACGCTCAACGCCTTGGCTCGTGCGATCACCTCCTGCGGATCGGAAATGTCGGCCGGCGTGATCTTGTTCATCACGTCGGCGGCCGCGTAGCCCAGCATGCGTTCCGCGCCGACGTTGAAGATCTGAATGACGCCCTT
>CAYHNK010000195.1:0-9069 GCA_964357695.1 uncultured Bdellovibrionales bacterium
GGAGCTCGTGCTCAAGACCGGCGCGGTCACTGAGTACAACGGTCCGGAGCTGCGCGACAACCTCGGGCACATTGTCGTCACAAGTGGTCTCTTGACCGAAGAAGATCTGCGCGTCGCCTACCAGTACCAGCGACGCGAGCAGGGCACCCTCCAGATGGCGCTGCTTGCCTGCGGGCTGCTCTCGAGCGAGCAGATCCGCGAGGCCGTGGCCGAGCTTGCCTGCGAGTCGATCTACGATCTGTTCATCGACTTGCCTGGCGAGTTCGTCTTCTCGGATCAGTCCGAGCAGGGGCTCGACCTCGGGTTCGAGGAGTCCGAGCGACTGCCGCTCGACCTCGACGTCAATCACTTGCTGATGGAAGGCGCGCGGCGCCAGGACGAGTGGCAACACATTCGCGATCGGTTTCACTCCGATGACATCCGCATCGACATCGTCGATGACAAGCTGCCGCCGCTCGAGTCGCTCGGCGTGCGACAACGGCGCATTCTCGCGAGCCTGAGCGCAGGCCAATCGGTCACCGACCTGTGCCTCGAGCTGCGCGCACCCATCCCGTCGGTGTTGCGCTCGCTCGCCGAGCTCGAGGAGACCGGTGCCATCCGCATATCCGAGGGCGACGGCACGCAGCTCCCCGCCGACATGGTCAACCGTGCGGACGATCTCGTGACCCAGGCGACGTTTCTGCGCCAGCAGTGGCAGTTCGATGAGGCCATCTCGCTGCTCGAGGTGTCGGTGCGCATGCGACCGGACTCGGTGCCGCATCGGGCGGCGCTGCGCGAGGTCGTCGAGGAGCAGCTCAAGGCGCTCTATCAAGCGATTCCGCCGCACAAGGTGCCGATGGTGGTCGTCGACGAGGAGCGGCTGCGACGGTTGCGCCTGCGCCCGGAAGAGCGCTTTCTCGTCGACAGGCTCGCGGCCCACATGGACGTTGGCAGCCTCGTCATGGTCAGCTCGATGAGCGAGCGCGACACCCTCAAGACACTGCGCAAGCTCTTGCACAGCGGCGTCATCGATCTACGTTAGGGCTGCGTTAGCGCTGCGTCAGGGCGCGATGGTCGCGTGGCGGACGTTTTCGACGTAGACCCAAACGTCGGCGCCAGCCGGATCGACGTGCGCGCCCTGCACCTGGGTCAGCCAGATCTCGTCCCAACGGGGGTCCGGGTCGGTGACGCCGCTCGTCACGAGCTGCAAGACGGATGCGGGCACCGCGAGCGAGCCGCTACTGGCATCAGCGGCACAGCGGGCCGAGGCGCTGAAATTGGGTCGTTCCATGCCCAGGTACACCTCGACGAGACCGGCTCCGGGCGTCCATGAGAAGGTGAGCGCGCCACTCGTCGGCAGGACGAACGGCGCCGTGACGGTGGGGGCGACATCGGTGATGAGCGCAGGGGCGAGAATGTTGGCGCCGAACGCCGGGGTGCTATCGCCCTGCGCTGCGAGCACCAGTGTCTCGCCGCCTGCAAACAGCGCGGCGTCCGGGATGTCGATGGCGGGATAGTGGCCGGTCGAGTCGGCAGCAAGCGTGACCGGCGTGAGCCCACCGGTCACGGTGACGACCCCCGCAGGCTCGGTGGTCTCGACGTCCGTGTAGTCGCGCAGGCAGGTGGCCACGTGTGTCGGGGTGAAGTAGCAGCGGTAGCCGCTCGGGCAGCTTGGATCGCAGGTGGGCGTTTCGATGACGGCCGCGCTGCATGCGTCGATGGAGAGCGATGACGTGGGCCAGGTCTCGTAGGTGATCGCGGGATCCTCCTCCCACGTGCGTGTGACGCGTCCGAGGTAGCCGCTCCCTCGCACCGAGCGGGCGCCCGCGTCATCCCACTGCCCGATGATGAATTGGCGCCGCACGGCCACCTGCGTGCGCGTCCACGGCTCGGGCCCGACGGACTCGTTGCCGCATGCCGCACAAGCAAGAATTGCGACCAAGGTCCAGCCCGCTGGTACCCGCTTCGTGCTCGTGCGCAGTCTCATGTCATGCTCTCCCCGGTGCTAGACGTTAGACGTAACCGCGTCGCCGGCGCAGGGCCCACTCGCCAGCGAGCAGCAGCACCGCCGCCGTAAGCGCCCAACCGTTGTCCCACAGCTCGACATTGCGGCGCCTGTCGACCTCCACCGCCTGTGGGTCGCGCAGGTGCAGCCGGCGCACAAAGTCGTCGCTCACCCGCAACGCACTGCCTCCGGTGGCATCGGCGATCGCCTGCATGAGGTCAGCGCGGGGCGTGGGACGACTAAGCTCTGGTGAATGCGTATCCACGAGGAAAATGGCGCTGCCCGTGCCGATGGGGCCTGTGGCACCACGCGCCTCGGCGGTGACGCGGTAGGCGCCGGCCTCGAGCTCGACGAGGCGCAGCTCGGCCCCACCTTGCTCGTTGGTCGTGAGCTCCTCGCCACGCACCGCACCCGCGGTGCCTTCGCTGACGACGACGTGGATCTTCGCGAGCGCGACGGGCTGATAGTCTGCGCCCCGAACCGAGAAGCCCAGCGTGACGGGCTCGTCGGGCTCGACGCGGCGCTTGCCGGGGAGCACCTGCACGCGGCTATGCTGGGGGTCGCGCACGAGCCAGTGCAGCGCGTTCGACCAGAAGCGATGATAGGCCTGCTCCGCGCTGTCGCTGTTCGACGAGGCATCAAAACGCCAGCGCCACAGGCTGTCGGTGGCGATGGCGAGCGAGCGACCGTGCTCGACATCGCGCACGGCCACGAGCGGCAAGGGCAGCCCGTCCGAGCCGCGCAGACGTGGGTGGGTGACAAGCGCGCTCGCGCCGGGAGCGAGTCCTGGCACCGTGTTCGTCGAGCCCCACGAGGGCAGGGTAGCCCAGACCTCGGCGCTCGACAGTGCGCCGCGGGCGAGATCGGTCACGGGGTGGACTTTACCGGCGGCGGTCAAGGCGGGGGCCACGGCTTCGTCGCGTACGTTACCGTCATCGGCGCGCAGGGCGAGGATGTCCTCGAGCGCCGTGCCCGCGTACCCCCCGCCCGCAAAGCTCTGCTCGCCGCCCACCATGGCGAAGCCGAGGCCGCGATGCACTGCGTCGCGAATGTTCGTCAGGTACGGCGCCATGTTGTAGGGCCGATAGTCGAAGTTCTGCAGCATGACGACGTCGAAGGACGCGAGCTCGGTCGTAAAGAGCTTCTGCGTCGGGAAGGGGATGAGCGAGAGCTCGCGCTCGTCGACCGCCTGCGTGTCTGTGGGCGTGCGCAGGATGAAGAACGAGATGAGATCGATGTTGGGATCTTCTTTGAGGTGCTGTCGCAAGAAGCGCTCGTCCCAGCTCGGGCGGCCTGCCACTTGCAGCACGCGGATCTTGTCGCGGATGACCCGCAGGGCAAAGGCACGCGTGTTGTTGCCGAGCACGGCCTCGCCGCTCACCTCGGCCACCGAGACGCTGTAGAGAAACTCGCCGATCTTGTCCGGCTTCATCTTGAAGGTGATGTGCGTCGTCTCGCCGGCGCGCAACGCCGCCTCTTGGGTGGCAACAACCTCGTTCTCGCGCCGCAGGGTGACGGGCAGGGTCATGGCGTCGATGCCGCTTGCTGCCACGTCCACCTCGACTTCCAGCGTGTTGTGCACGAAGGCGAACTCATCGGCTGTGAGATCGGCGATGGCTACGTCGCGATACGCCGTCTCGCCGCCAACGAGTACCGTGTTGATCGGAGCGCCCAGGCGCGTGAGCCGCTCGCGTGCCGCCGCCGAGAGTCCGGGCTCGCCGGTTGCTTCGATGGCGACGTTGTCGGCACCATCGGAGAGGAGCATAAAGCCCGCCAACGCCGCGCTGCTACCTCCTTCGCGCGCTTGCTCGAGGGCGGTCACGAGATCGGTGCGTCGACCGGCTGGGGCCGAAGAGGGCTCGACGCTCGCCAGCGGGGCATCCAGATCGAAGAGCTCGAGCACGTGGGACTGCGCCAGGTCGGCCATCGCGCCCGCGTGCTCGTGCCACGCACGAAGCAGCTCGTCGTAGCGGGTGTGTCCCTCGGTGTTGGGCAGCGCCATGCTGGCGGAGCGATCGACGATGATCGGGACGCGGCTACGCACCCGCCGCACGACCCGCAGCTGTACCGCCGGCTCCAAGATGAGCCCGGCGACCAGGAGCGCGCCCAAGACGCGCAGGGTCATGAGCGTGAGGCGTCCACGCGCCTGGCGATAGCTCCACAATACGAGCACGACGGCGATGCCGAGCGCCAGGGTCAACAGAGCCTTGGTGCCGAAGGATAGCGGTGAGAGCGACACCAGCGCCCAGTCGTTGTAGCTCGTCTCGAGCATGGCTCTCGCTCAGCGCCGCCGCTTGAGGATGAAGGGGATGTGCACCTGGTCTTCCTTGTAGTCGAGGCACAGGGCGTACATTACCAAGTTGATGCCGATACGAAAGGTCATCTCGCGCGCCGCGTCGCCGCCGGTCTGCACGTCAAATTGCCATTCACCGAAGGCGTCGCGCGCCATGGCGCCGCCCAGATCCTGCGTTGCGACGATGACCGCGAGCCTGCCGTCGATGAAGATCCCTTCGAGGTAGGGCTTGCCGGCCACGCGTCCCCCTTGACGATCGACGAGGTAGAAAGCCTTGTAGAAGACATGGTCGTTGGGGACGCG
Organism: uncultured Bdellovibrionales bacterium; assembly: GCA_964357695.1. Taxonomy (GTDB): domain Bacteria; phylum Myxococcota; class XYA12-FULL-58-9; order XYA12-FULL-58-9; family CAYHNK01; genus CAYHNK01. Next base: position 4,581 of record CAYHNK010000195.1, read on the forward strand.
CACGAGGGGGTGGTCAGGGAGCATGCGCCGCAGCTCCCGCACTGCATCGAGGTAGAACGGTCCATCGACGCGGCCGTCGGCGGCATCGACGAGCAGGGTGCCCCCGAGCATCAGGTGGCGGTGCAGCTGCTCGACCGCGCGGCGCGACAGGGGGGGGAACGAGCGATCGCCTTCCCACAGCAGTAGTGGATGGTCAAAAAGCGCCGGCTCCTCGGGCGAAACGTCGGCGATTTCGAGGTCGATGGCGACGCTCGTGCGCTGGCGTACTTCCCAGGCCAGGCGCGTCCAACCGGTGGGTCGCGGATCCCACTGGCCGCCGCTGTAGCGCAGACGTGCAAGCTGCACGTCGTAGCGCTGGCCGTCCCTGGTCTCACGGGGCGGCGGTGCGCGGTCGGCTGCAACTCCGAGGGCGACGAGGGCAAGGCAGGCGTGCAGAACCATGGGCAACCTCTCCTATCACCGAGGGGGGGCTGGGCTCCAACCCTATGGGGAGGTCGCGCAACACTTGTCTTGTGCTGTCACGGTGGGTTAAAGGGCCCCTTTCTCAACTTTCGCACAACGGATTTGAAGGTCGAATGAGCAAGGCTGCGAAGAAGAAAGTCGCGCGCAAGAAGACCAAGGCGCCCGCGGCGGCGAAGAAGGCCAAGGCGAGTCCACCGGCGGCCAAGCAGGGCTCGACCCGGACGCTGGTGGTCGTCGAGTCGCCGGCCAAAGCGCGCACCATCAAGAAGTATCTCGGCGCCGGCTACGTGGTGAAAGCCTCGGTCGGTCACGTCAAGGATCTGCCCAAGAGCAAGCTGTCGATCGATCTCGAGAACGACTTCCGGCCGCACTACGAGGTCATTCGCGGCAAGTCCAAGGTGCTCAAAGAGATCAAGGACGCGGCGAAAGACGTCTCGGCCATCTATCTTGCGCCCGACCCCGATCGTGAGGGCGAGGCCATCGCCTGGCACATCTATGAGGAGCTCGGCAAGCGTCACGCCGAGCACACCAAGCGCATCTCGTTCAACGAAATCACCAAGCGCGCGGTGCAAGAGGCCGTCGCGAACCCGCGCCCGCTCGACGTCAACCTCTACAACTCGCAGCAGGCGCGTCGGATCCTCGATCGTCTCGTCGGCTATCAAATCAGTCCCATCCTTTGGGACAAGGTGCGGCGCGGTCTGTCCGCAGGACGCGTGCAATCGGTGGCCGTGCGCCTCGTCGTCGAGCGCGAGCGTGAAATCCGGGCCTTTGTCGCCGAGGAGTACTGGAGCATCGACTGCACGCTCGAAGGGGCGGCGCCGCCTGCCTTTGTGGCCCAGGTCATTAAGAGCGACGGCGAGAAGTTCCGCCCGCACAGTCGCGAGGAGGCCGAACGGGCAGCGAGCGAGCTGCGCGAGGCGGCGTACACGGTCACCGGAGTGACGCGCAAAGAGCGCCGTCGTCGACCCGCGCCGCCGCTCATCACCTCCAAGCTGCAGCAAGAGGCGGCCAATCGTCTGCGTTTTACCGCCAAGCGCACGATGATGCTGGCGCAGCAGCTCTACGAGGGTATCGAGCTCGGTGATGAGGGCTCCGTCGCGCTCATCACCTACATGCGTACCGACTCGACGCGCGTGTCGAACGACGCCATTGCTGCGGTGCGTGAGCACATCGGCACGGCGTATGGGGCGGACTATGCGCCGGACGAGCCGAACGTCTATCGGACTAAGAAGAGCGCTCAGGACGCGCACGAAGCGATTCGACCGACGTCGATGGACTATCCGCCCGAGCGCGTGGCGCGTTTTCTCACCGCCGAGCAGCTAAAGCTCTACGGTCTCATCTGGCGCTGGTTCGTCGCCAGTCAGATGAAGCCGGCGGTCTACGACCAGACCACCGTGGATATCGCCGCGGGGCGCTATGCGCTGCGCGCCTCGGGCTCCATTCTCAAGTTTGCGGGTTTTCTCGCCGCCCATGGCATCGCCGAGGAGATTGAAGAGGAGCGGGCCGAGACGGAGGAGGACGCCGGGGCGAAGGCGAAAGAGGGCCGGCTGCCGGAGCTGCGCGAGCGCGAGGGCCTGCGTTGCCAGAACGTGTTGCCCGAACAGCATTTCACCCAGCCACCACCGCGCTTCTCGGAAAGCTCGCTCGTCAAAGAGCTCGAAGAGCGGGGCATCGGCCGACCGTCCACCTACGCTGCCATTCTCTCGACCATCGTCACGCGTGCCTACGTCGAGAAGGTCGAGGGGCGTTTCTATCCCACCGAGCTTGGCACGCTGACGACTGAGCTGCTGATGACCTCCTTCCCGCGCGTGCTCGACGTCGAGTTCACCGCACGCATGGAGGAAGAGCTCGACGAGGTGGAGGAGGGCAAGGTCGATTGGATCAAGCTGCTGCATGATTTCTACGACGGTGGCTTCTCCGAGGCGCTCGAGCGCGCGAAAAAGGAAATGCGCGACGTCAAGCGCGAGGAGATCCCCACCGAGCACGTCTGCGAAACTTGTGGTGCCCCCATGGTCATCAAGTGGGGCCGCAATGGCTCGTTCCTCGCGTGCAGCGGCTACCCCCAATGCCGCAACACGCGCGACTACAAGCGGCGGACCGACGGCACGCTCGAAATCATTCCTGAAGCGACGACCGAGGAGCGGTGCCCGGTGTGCAAAGGCCCCATGGTGGTCAAGCGTGGCCGCTTCGGTCAATTCCTCGCCTGCGTAGGGTATCCCGAGTGCAAGGGCACCAAGCCGCTGTCGATTGGCGTTGCGTGCCCGACCGGCTGTGGCGGCTACATCGCCGAGCGTCGCTCCAAGCGTGGGCGGGTCTTCTACGGCTGCTCGAGCTATCCCAATTGTACGTTTGCGGCGTGGGACCGGCCGGTGCCCGGTCCGTGTCCGCAGTGCGGCTCGCCCTATCTCGTGCGCAAGTACTCGAAGAAGGACGGACCGCTCATCAAGTGCCCGGTCAAAGAGTGCGACTACGTGCGCGATCCAGAGCTCGATGACAGCGATGCGCGGGCAATGGCCGCGGGCGAGTAGGTAGACGGGATGTCATCGTTGAGACTTGTCCACGGTCACCGTGAGAGCGATGACGCGACGGCCGCGGTTGCGCAGGGCCCCGCGCTCGCTCGTAAGATCGCCCGCCTCCCGCGACCTCTCCGGTTGCTTGGTAAGCAGGTGCAGCTCCTCGCTGAGCTCGCCACCGACTACCGCCGTGGCCACTATCGACAGGTCCCTTGGCGGACCGTCTCGATGGCCATTGGGGCAGTGCTCTACTTCTTCGTACCGCTCGATGCGGTGCCGGATTTTCTGCCCGCGGTTGGGCTCGTCGATGACGCTGCGGTGCTCGCTTACACGCTCAAGGCCCTACGAGCTGATCTCAAGCAGTACTGTGCTGCGAAGGGTTATCCGCTCGCGGACTACTTCGCCGACGGCTAGCGCGCGTGGAGTTGCTCAGCCGTGTGCGCGCGCCGCCACCGGCATCAGCTCCTTGAGCTCGGAGACGATCGTCTCCACGGTTTTGGCGGCGTCGCCAAAGACCATCGTGGTGTTGGGCTCGTAGAACAGCGCGTTGTCGATGCCAGCAAACCCCGGATTCATGGAGCGCTTGAGCACCATGACCGTGCGGGCCTTGTCGGCGTTCAGAATCGGCATGCCGAAGATGGGACTCGAGCGATCGGCTCGGGCCGCGGGATTGACCACATCGTTGGCGCCGATGACGATGGCCACGTCGGTGCGCGCAAAGTCATCGTTGATGCTCTCCATGTCGAACAGGCGGTCATACTCGACGCCGGCCTCGGCGAGCAGCACGTTCATGTGTCCGGGCATGCGCCCTGCGACCGGATGGATGGCGTAGCGGACATCGGTGCCCTTTTTGCCGAGCAGATCTGCGAGCTTTTTGACCGCGTGCTGCGCCTGCGAGACGGCCATGCCGTAGCCCGGCACGATGATCACACTGCCGGCCGCATCGAGGATCGACGCCGCGTCCTCCGTCGAAGCGCTCTTGACCACCCGCGTCTCGGGTCCAACGGTTGCCCGATCGGGTGCCTTGCCAAAGGCGCCGAACAAGACGTTGGTCATCGAGCGATTCATGGCCTTGCACATGATGATCGACAGAATGAGCCCGGAGGCGCCGTCCAGGGCCCCGGCGATGATCAAGATGTTGTTGCCGAGCGCAAAACCGGTCGCCGAGGCCGCCAGACCAGCGTAGGAGTTGAGCAGTGTGATGACCACCGGCATGTCGGCGGCGCCGATGGGCAGCACCAGCATGACGCCGAAAACCGTCGCCAGACCCACCATCACAAAGAAGGCCGTGGTCATGGTGGGGTCGATGACCACCCACGTGGCCAGCGCGGCGATGGCCACAAACAGCGAGACGTTGAAGATGTTCTGGCCACGGTACGTGATCGGTCTCCCGGGCAGCCATTCTTGCAGCTTCAAAAAGGCCATCAAGCTGCCGGTAACGGTGAGACTACCGAACATCACCTCGAAGCCCAGGGCGACGAGTTGCGTCGTCTCGAGGGTCGGGCCGTGCTCGA
>CAYHNK010000196.1:0-9069 GCA_964357695.1 uncultured Bdellovibrionales bacterium
TCCGCACCATCACGGCGGAACGCCTCGAGAAGCTCAACCGCGCTGTGCTGCAGGTAGAGCAGGGGATCGTGGATGCCGCTCTCGGCGAAGAAATCATGCGGGAGATCCACACGCTCAAGGGCGAAGCCAAGCTCGTTGGGTTTGGCGCCATCAACATCGTCGCGCACCGCACCGAGGCGCTGCTCATTCGTTCGCGCGACAAGGGGTTTAAGCTCGACCAGATCCTGAGTGACACGATCTTTGCGGGCTTGGACCTTGCCGGCGTGCTCATCACCGAAGCGCCCGAGATGTCCCCGGAAACGCCTTACGTCGCCGCGTTCCTTGAGCGCGCGGATGCCGTGCTGGGTGGCCGGGTGGCTGCCCTCGAAGCCGAGCCGACGCGGGCAAGCCAAGAGGTCCAGGCGGCAGCGGACGCGGCCATTGCGGCGATGGATGTCAACACGCGCAAGGAGATGGAGCGGCGCAACGCGGCCGACAGCTTCATGCGCCTGCGTGCGGAGACCTCCATCCGCGTCGATATTGCCAAGCTCAACGCACTCACCGAGCTCGCCGGAGACCTGGCGCTCGGACAGGCGCGCGCCGAGCGGTCGCTCAAGCAAATCGACGAAGGCAAAGAGCAGTGGAAGGACCTCGTGCAGGCGCTGCGGGTCGAGCTCTTGCGCATGGGGCGCTCCGGCGAGACGCAAGGCACCGATGTCGCGCAGCTCGTCAGCGAGGTGGGCCGTCGCGTCGCCGCGCAGGATGAGCTCTATGCGATCATGCGCGGCGTGCTCGTGCGCGCGCAGGAGGATCAGTTCGAGCATCGCATGCGGCTCGAAGAGCTCGAGAATCGTCTGCGTGACCTGCGGTTGCTGCCCATCTCGAGCCTGTTTGAGCCCTACCCGCGCGCGGTGCGCGATCTGGCGCGCGAGCAGGACAAACAAGTCCGCGTGGATGTGCAGGGGACCGATGTCGAGCTCGACAAGCACGTGCTCGACGAGATCAACGAGCCCCTCTTGCATCTCGTGCGCAACAGCGTCGATCACGGCATCGAATCGCCACAGGAACGCGTGCGGGCGGGCAAGCCAGAGATCGGCACGCTGCGTCTCGTGGCACGCCAGCGCGGGGCGATGGTCGAAATCGACATCGCTGACGATGGACGTGGCATCGACCCCAGTGTTGTTCGACAGGTCGCGGTGGCCAAAGGAATTCTTGAGGCTGACGCGGCCGGGCGCATGAGTGACGACGACGCACTCGCGCTCGTGTTTCGCGCCGGGTTTTCGACCCGCATGGAAGTTACGGACATCTCGGGTCGCGGTGTTGGCCTCGACGTCGTCAAGCAACGCCTCGAAGCGCTCGGTGGCAGCGTGCGCATGCAGACCGAGGTCGGTACAGGCACGCGGTTTCTCTTGAGCGTCCCCATTTCGGTGATCCTCACACGCGTGCTCGTCGTGGAGGTCGGGGGTGTGCGCTACGCCGTGCCGGCGGAAGCTGTGCACCAGGCGACGTACGTGTCGCCCGCGGACATCGAAACGGCGGGCAGCGGGCATGCTTTTGTGCTCGATGGCGAGCGTATCCCCATCGTGGATCTGGCATTCTTGTTGGGGGCCAATGTCGCGGGAGAGCTCCGCAAGGACTTTCGTTCGGTGGTGGTGCTGCAGCTCGAAGATCTCAAGCTCGGGCTCATCGTCGATAGCTTTGTGGGCGAGCGCCAGGTGGTCCAACGCGCGCTCAATAAGTTCCTCGATGGCTTGCGCCTCTTTGGTGGCTCGGCCGTGCTCGAATACGGCGACGTCGCGTTGATGCTCAACGTCGCCGAGGTCCTGCAAGCGGCCGGAGAAGCCGTGTCGTGGCGCCTGCGGGGCTCTACGACCGTCGAGGCGGCCGCCGAGCGCACGGTCCTCGTCGCTGACGACTCCGAGATGACGCGCGATCTCATCGTCGGCATTCTGCGCGCGCATGGCCTCAAGGTCATCGAGGCCGTCAACGGTCGTGAGGCCGTGGATCGCGCCATTGAGACGCCGCCTGATCTGCTGCTGACCGACCTCGAGATGCCCGTGCTCGACGGGTTTGGCGTGCTGCGCGAAGTGCGTCAGTCCAGTGCCCTGCGCGACTTGCCGGTGATCGTATTCACGACGCGCGGGTCGGCGGCTGACAAGCGCCAGGCGGCCGATCTCGGCGCCAACGCCTACCTCGTCAAGACGGAATTTCGCGAAGAAGACTTGCTGCAGGCAGTGGAGCGGTTTCTCAAACGATAGCGAGCTCAGCCTGTTGCCGGGGAATGTGGGGACTGCGTGATCCGCGTGCTCGTAGCCGATGACTCGCCGCTTTTTGCGGACGCCATCGTTGATGTGTTGGTGCGCGATCGGGAGATCGACGTGGTCGGCGTTGCGTGCGACGGCGCCGAGGCCGTGCGTCTGACCGAGCAGCTGCACCCCGATATCGTCGTGATGGATGTTCGCATGCCGGTCATGGACGGGCTTGCGGCAATCGAGGAGATCATGCGCCGCGCCCCAACGCCGGTGCTGGTCATGACGTCCGATCCGCGCGGCGACAGCGGTGAGCTCAGCTTCGAGGCGCTGCGTCGAGGAGCGCTGGATCTGGTCGTCAAGCCGAGCGCGTGGCCGGTCAGTGCCGGGGAGCAGGAGGCCATGCGCCAGCATCTCAAGCTGCTCGCCGGCGTGGCGGTTGTGCAGCGTGCCGGACGTCGTCGCAGCGAGAATGTGTCGCGCGGCGTTGAACCGGTGGTGCTCGCGGCAGGCGCCTCGTTCCAGGCCGTCGGTATCGTCGCCTCGACCGGTGGCCCTGCGGCGCTGGCCATGGTGCTCGGCGGCCTTGGACGTGCTTTTCCGCTGCCTGTGCTGGTGGTTCAGCACCTGGCGCCCGGATTTGCACCGCGTCTTGCGACTTGGCTGGATGCCGCCTCACAGTTGCACGTGCGTCTGGCGCGTCAAGGAGACACGCTGGAGCCTGGCGTTGTGCTCCTCGCCCCTGACGACACGCACATGGAGGTCGATCGGGCCGCCACGCGCGTATATCTGGACGCGAGTGCCCCCGTCGGCGGCCATCGACCCTCGGGCACGGTGCTGTTGCGCTCGCTCGGACAAGCATGTGGCGCAACGGCCATCGGTGTCGTCCTCACGGGCATGGGCGGCGATGGTGCCAAGGGCCTCTTGACCATCAGGGAGGCGGGCGGCTTGGCAATGGTCCAGGACGAGGCGAGCAGCGTGGTCTATGGCATGCCGCGAGCCGCCCGCGAGCTCGGCGCCGCTTCGATGGTCGTTCCTCTGCAGGACGTGGCGGGTGAGCTCGAGCGCGCAGCGCGCCGCAAAGGGTCGGCATGACGTGGCAGGAGCAGCTCGCGCAGCTGGTCGAGCGACGCATTGGCATTGGCTTGCGCTCAGGCAGTGCGCTCGGCACCCTGGAGCGCTTCGTCGCCAACCGCATGGAGGTGCTGGGGGTCGCTGACGCCGCTGGCTACGTTGAGCTCATTGGTGCTGAGGGCGTGCACGGTGACGAGCTCGCGCGCCTGACCGCGGTGGTCACCAATGGGCAGACCTCCTTTTTTCGCGACAACGATCAGTTCGAGGCGTTCGGGTTGGTGATGCGTGAGCTGTCGCGCACGCTCGCTCGCCCCCTGTCGGTGTGGAGCGCGGCCTGCTCGACGGGTGAAGAAGCCTACAGCCTCGCCATCTTGGCGGCCGACCTCGGGGTTGAGGTCGAGATCCTGGGCACCGACATCAATCGCGGCTTTCTCAAGGTGGCCGAGCACGGTACGTACGGCGAGTGGTCGCTGCGACAACTCCCGCAGCATCATCGCGAGCGCTTCTTCGAGCACACCGCGCAGGGTGCCTACATCGTCGGCGAGGCCACGCGACGCCACGTGCGCTTTGCGCAGCTCAACCTGGTCGAAGCGCCCCCCCCACAACCATGGGGCAAGGACGCGCAACGCTGGGACATCGTTCTGTGCCGCAATCTCTTTATCTACTACCGGCGTCCGCTCGTGCGCACCATCGTGCGCCGCATGACGGAGGCGCTCGAGCCGCACGGCTGGCTGTTTGTCGGTGTCGCCGAAACACTGCGCGACCTTGGCCTGCCGGTACATCCCGTCTCGGTGGGGCGCCGTCCCGGTTAAAAGCCGGGTGCTCCCGCCGGGGATGAGGAAGTCCGTGTCATCGACACGCGCGTCGACCGACCGGCGGCCGGCTTGCCGCAGTCGGACGGGGACGTCTTCGCGCCCAGGTCGGACGAGCGTGCGCGCACCACCCACCTCACCTACACCGGCGTGCTGGCGCTGCTGGCGGCGCGCGACACGGAGGCCGCCCGCCGAGATCTCGCGCGACTCTTGGAGCAGGATGGCGAGGATGTCGTAGCCTGGCTCACGCTCGGCAATCTGCACCTCGCGGGGCACGCCTTTGATCTCGCGCTCGAGGCCTATACGCGGGCCCAGACGCTCGAGCCGCTGCTTGCGGAGGTCCATCACTTGCAGGGCGTTGTGTATCGCAAGATGTCTGATATGGAGCGCGCGCAAGAGGCGCTGCGGCGGGCTCTGTTTCTCGACGATACGTTTTGGCCAGCCACCTTCTTGCTCGCGGGAGTGTACGAGCGCCAAGGGCGCGAGGACGCGGCGCGGCGCGAGCTGGCGCGCACGATCGAGCTCCTCGCCACTGAACGGGCGGGGCCAATGTTCCGTTCCTATGTTCAGGACATGGAGTCATTGGACCTCAAGGAGTCGGAAGTACTGCGTGCGTGTGAGAGGCGCCTGCAGGGAAGCGCCACCGCTCGCGGGCGGCGCACAGGAAGTAGGCCATGATGGTTGCCAAACCTTCGCACGCCGCCAAAATCATGGTGATCGACGACAGCGAGCTCGTGATCACCGCCGTGCGCATGATCCTCGAGGACGCGGGCTACACGGTCGTCGCCTTGAGTAGCCCCTTCGGTACGTCGCCGAGCATCTTGCGCGAGAAGCCCGACCTGGTGCTGCTCGACCTCATGATGCCCGGACTGACCGGTGACAGAATCGTCGAAGTCGTCAGGAAGACCCCGGCGCTCGCCCACACGTGCATCGTACTGCACTCCGATCGCGACCCGGTCGAGCTGAGCGCTGCGGCCGCGCGCTGCGGCGCCGATGGCTTTATCGTCAAGACCTGTGAGGAGGAAGATCTCCTCGGACACGTGCGCGAGCTTCTCGCCCGGCGTCGTGGAGCGACGACCCGTAGCGCGCAGGCGCTCATCTAGAGCACGCCGCTCACGCCACGGACGCGGCTGCTGACGTTTCGCGGCGCCCGCAGCCGCGGCAATTGCCGCAGGCCTTGATGCGCTCGGTCAGAAGATCGACGCGCAGCAGCCCCTCGAGCTCGAGTCGACCATCAGGCTCGTAGCTGATGCGACTGATTTCGCAGGCGCTGTCCGGTCTGCCACTCGTCTCGCCAGAGAGCGCGGCAACCGCCTCCTGGAGGGCCACGAAATGCTTCAGGCAGAGAAACTCCGCATCCTCGTCGCGTGCCTCGGCTAGCTCCAGCACCTCGGACGGCTGGAGTGCTGCGAGCTCCGCCACGCCCCTGCCAAGCAATGGCGCCAGTAGGAGCGACGGATGACCCACTTCGGCGCCGCACGTACGTTTGCGCAGCTCGTAGTCGACGAGACACTCGTTCACATCGAGCGCCACAAAAATGCTTTCGGTCACGTCCTGGCATGGCATGAGCAGAGGCCTCCCCGGGCCGCACCGTAGCACGACGAGATGCCACGTGATAGCATCGGGCGCTCGTAGGCCATGCAAGAGACCCGTCACGGAGCCGTCGTCCCCACGGTGCGCGTCGTCGCGGCGGCGATTGTCGTCGGTGAGTGTGTGCTCATTCAGCAACGACCCCCGGGAGGACGGCGCGCCGGGCTGTGGGAGTTTCCTGGCGGCAAGGTCGAGCCTGGCGAGTCGGACGAGGCGGCGCTCGTGCGCGAGTGTCACGAAGAGCTCGGTGTGCGCATCATCGTCGGTGAGCCGCTGTGGCAGGGTCAGCACCGCTATGGCGACCTAGAGGTGGCGCTGCACGTCTATCGCGCCGTGCTCGCCCCCGGTGTCGAGCCGCAATCGTGCGAGGGACAACCCCTCGCGTGGAGCCAGCGCACGGAGCTCGCGGCGTTCGATTTCTGTCCGGCGGATCGAGCGCTCGTCGAGGCGCTGGTTGCGGGGAGCTTGGATCTCTAGCGGCGCATTTCCTTGCCTGACTCGGGACAGCGTGTCAGCTTGCGCGTCATGGAAGCGGACGTCGACGTCGGCCTGCTGCGCACCCTCGGCGTGGCCACGATTGGCACGCTGCGAGACGTGGGGGCCGTGGCCGTCGTCTTGGGACGCACCTTGCATCGCCTCATGACGACGCCGCTCGAGTGGCGTGAGGCGTTGCGGGCGCTCGCAAGATACGGCCCCGAGTCGATGGTGGTGGTGATGGGCGCGGCGTGCTTTGCAGGCGCCATCATGGTGCTGCAGGGGGCAGTCTATGTCGAGCGCTACGGCGCCCAGAGCCTCGTTGGCTGGTACACCGGCTTTGTGACGCTACGGGAGGTTGGACCGCTGCTCATGGGACTCATGTTCAGCGGTCGCGTGGGCGCGAGCCACACGGCGGAGCTCGCGGCGATGCGCGTGCGCGAGCAGCTCGATGGCCTCGAAATCGTCGGCCTCGATCCGTTCGCGATCCTCATCGTGCCCCGTACGCTGGCCATGGTCGTCGGCTTGGGGATGCTTGCCATCCTCGGGGACGTGGCGGCGCTCGTGTCCGGAGCGACCACCGCCCGTGTCCTGCTCGGGATCGACGCGCAGACCTTCTTGCGCAGCATGACGTCGCGCTTGGGCAGCGGCGACCTGTTCCTCGGGCTCGAAAAGGCGCTGGCCTTCGGGCTCGTCATCGCCGTGGTCTCGACCCACGTGGGTCTGTCGGCGAAACCGACCTCCCAGGGGGTTGGGCGCGCGGTCAATCGGCAGGTGGTCCTTTCGGCGCTGGGCATGTTCGCGGTCGATGCGGCGCTCACCATGTGGGCAAGCTAGCCGTGGGGTCGCGCGGCCTAGCGGGCTTCGGCGTACGTGCCCTTGCGGCCGTCCCACGGGCGTCCGGGGCGCAGATGTGGCGCGAGACGCATGAGCTTGCCAACCGGTCGATGCTGTTTGTCGCGGTGGTCATGGGCCTCACCGGCGACATCATGGTCACGCAGGCCGCCACGCAGGCCCAACGTATCGTCGGCGACCTGGGCCTTGTGGGACCTGCCTTTCTGCAATTGCTCGTGCGCGAGTTTGCGCCGGTGATCGTGGCGCTAATGGTGGCCGCGCGCTACGGCGCTGGCGTCGCGGCACAGATCGCCACGATGCAGGTCACCGAGCAGGTCGACGCTCTGCGGCTTGCCGGCATCGATGAAGTCGAGCACCTGGTGTCGCCGCGCCTCATCGCGGGCTTGTGCGGCATGCTTCCGGTCGTCGTGCTGGGCGGCGCGGTCGCCTACGCCGCCGGTGCGGTGGCGGCACACGTGCGCTTCGATGTCGGCTGGCACAGCTACTTCAATCTGCGCGGGCTTACGGGGGCAGACGTCGTTGTGGGCGTCGCCAAAGCGGTTGCCTTCGGCTTGGCGGTGCCGCTCGTGGCCGCGTTCGTGGGCATGCAGGCCCGTGGTGGGGCCCCCGCAGTGGGTGCGGCGACGACGCGGGCAGTGGTCGGTGCGTCGATGGCCGTGCTGGCTCTCGATCTCGGCGTTGGTATCGTCGGCTACTTGGTATCCGGGCTCGTGTGATGCTTGATTTCCACGGCATCGACAAGCGCTTCGGTGAGCAGGTGGTGCTGCGACGGCTGTCCTTGACCATCCCGGCGGCGCAGGTGACGTTTCTCGTCGGTCAAAGTGGCGCAGGTAAGAGCGTGCTAGCGCGCATGGCCGTCGGTCTTGAGCACCCAGATGCGGGGCGTGTCGTCCTTGGCGACGAGGATCTGACACGTCTCGACGCCGCTGGTTGGCGTCGGGCCCGGCGTCGCTGTCAGCTGGTCCTCCAGCAGAGCGCGCTGCTCGATGGCTTGAGCGCGCTCGAAAACGTCGTGCTACCGCTGCGCCGGTGTTTGGGGCTGGCACACTCGGCGGCCGTCCGTCGTGCCACGGAGCTGCTCGAGCTGCTGCACGCCGCGCATGCTGCCACCCAGCTCCCCGAGAACATGAGCGCCGCCTTGCGCAAACAGGTAGCCATGGCGCGCGCTTTGGCGCTCGAGCCCCAGGTGCTGCTCTACGACGAGCCCACGAGTGGGCTCGATCCCGTCACCGCGCGCCGCATCGATGGCGTTATCCGGGACCTGGCCGAGCGCACCCACCTGACGACCTTGGTGGTCAGCCACGATCTGCGCTCGCTCGCTGCGGTGGCTGATCGAGTCGCTTTCCTACACGAAGGCGCGGTGCATTTTGTCGGCACCCCCGCGGAGCTCTTTGCCAGCCGTGACGCCGCGGTGCAGGCCTTCGTGGGCGCAGCGCGACCGCATACGACGCTGTACTAGCATCGCGAAACGTGTTACAAACACCGCGGAGGCTTTCGCCTAAATTGGTGAATTTCTTATGATTTCGGTCTTCAAATGAAGGCAGCTGGGGTGGAGGTTCGCGTTGGCCTGTTCGTCGTCACAGCAGCTGTCGCGCTTGCGGGCTTGGTGCTGCTGCTCGGCGACATCCACCTGGGCGAGCGCCACCGGATCTCCGTGGATTTCGCGTACGTTGGTGATTTGCAGCGAGGGGCGTCTGTGAGGCTCGGCGGTTTGCCAGTTGGCAAGGTGGGCAGCCTCGAGCTGCGCGCCCCTGCGGCGGAGGGCGGCGACGCAGTACTGCCGGTGCGTGCTCACCTCGAGCTCGAGCCCAACGCGGCGCCATGGTTGACGGAGCGCGCGGCCTTTTTCGTCGGCGTGCAGGGCATCGTCGGTGAGTCCTATATTGAAATTGTGGCCAGCGGTGGGCCGGGGACGCCCTTGCCACCGGACAGCATCGTGCGGGGTGTGGATGCACCCGAGCTGCACCTGCTTGCACGTAGGCTCGCCAGCCTCGCGGCGTTTTTTTCCCCGGGAGCCGGGGATGACGAGGGTGCGC
>CAYHNK010000197.1:0-9039 GCA_964357695.1 uncultured Bdellovibrionales bacterium
CGGCTACCGTCCACGTCGGTCTGCTCGAGCGTCTGCCACCGACCAAGCTGCCCAACGTAGGAGAGCTGGGCGAGCTCGACACTGCCGAGCACCGTGCCGGCGACGCCGGTGAGAACGTCGGTGACCGTGCCCGCGGTGCGACGCAGACCCCCGCCGACGTAGAGATAGCCGTTGCCGAGATCATCAAAGCCTTCGGTCGCGCCGTGCTGGCCGCGGCCGGTGACGAGCTGCTCCGCGGCGATCGTCACCGTGCCGAGCTTACCGTCGGCCGACGTCGTCACGGAGAAGCTGTAGTAGACCGCCGCCTGGCCGTCAGGATTCGTCACTTGAATGCCATAGTTGTTGCCGGACGAGAGCGCTCTCCCGCACGGGGCTGCAATGAGCGTGGTGGTGAGCTGGGTGCTTGTGCCCGTCGTCGTCACATCGCAGACAAAGCCGTCAGAGAAGACCCAGCCAATGGCGCCGCCTGTGCCATCGGACCAGCCATTGAAATCCTCGCCGGTCACCGTGAGCGTGCGACTGCCGTCGAGCTCGGTTGCGGCGAGTCGCACGGGATCGATGGCCTGAATGACGGGCGGCGGGATGATCGTGATCTCGAACAGACCCCGCGTGCTCGCGTCCGCCAGCCAGTACGCCACCTGCCCATCCGGATTCGTCACGCGCACATGATAGTTACCGGCGCGCATCTGCTGGCTCTCGGACGGCACCACCGCCGAGAGTTGCGTGTCCGAGAGCAGCTCGACGCTCGTCGCCTGGTAGATGATGGTCGGGCGATTAACGTTCACCCACTCCACCTGCGGCACGGCAAGGAAATTGGTGCCCGAGAGCAGCACGGCGCGGTCAGAGACGACGTTGTCGGCCAGATTGCCGCTGTAGGCCGTCGTCGGGTTGACCGCCGTGACGGTCGGCGGCGGTGAGGCGACGAAGTTGAAGACGTCGAGCACCACGTCGCTCGCACCGTTGTCGGTTGCGACGGCGACGCTGTAGCTGCCCTGCGGCCGCGAAGTGTTGGCATCGACGCGCACGGTCAACGTCCCCGCGCCAATCACGCAATGGGGCGTCGCGTTCGCGTCGACACTACAGTCGCTGTAGGCGACGGCGATATCGTTGACGTCGGGGCACGTGACGGCCGTCGCGCCCGGGATGGCGCCGACGCCGTTCCAGGTGAAGCTACAGACGTTGGTGCCATTGGTGTAATAGAGATAGACGCCCATGGTCGTGCTGAAACCGGTGCCGCTCACCGTCAGGGTGAACGCCGTCGTGTGTGCACGATAGGCCGCGGTGGGCGAGATCGAGGTGATGTTCACCTGGAAGCGCAAGGGGTCGGTGCCGAGAGCCAGCTCGGTGCCATCGGCGGTGCCGTCGCCGTCGGTGTCCATGGCCAACGGGTCGAGGTCATCATCGACCGTGTAGATCCCGGCCGCATCGGCGTAGCCGAGGGTGGCACATGTCGTCATGCCGCTGCCAAAATCGTAGCTCTCGCCATGGTCGCAGAAGCCAACCTCGGCGCCTTCGCTGAGCCCGTCGCCGTCAGAGTCCACATCCAGCGGGTCGAGATCCACGCCAGCGGTGTAGGCCGCAGCGTTGCCGTCGAAGCCGACCTCGAAGCCGTCGGACAGGCCGTCGTTATCCGTGTCCGCATCGCGGGGATCGGTGTCCACACCCACGCCATACACGCCGGGCGTGCCGTCGAGCGCGAGCTCGAAGCCGTCGTCGAGGGCGTCGCCGTCACTGTCCACGAGCAGTGGGTCCGTGCCGAAGCCCGCCTCAAAGCCATCGCGCAGGCCATCATTGTCCGTGTCGTTGTCGAGCGGATCCAGATCGGTGCCGACCGTGTAGGCCGCAGCGTCGCCGTCGTAGGCGATCTCAACGTTGTCATTGAGGCCATCGTTGTCGGTATCGGTGTCGAACGGGTCGGTGTCGAGACAGGCCTCGGTGATGAGCAGATTCACCGGCAGCGGCGGCGCGCAGACAGCCGCACTGGTGCACGGCGTGGCGCTCGCGAAACAACCGTTGAGCAGGCCGTCCCCGTCCTCGTCGTCGTTGGCGAGGATCTGCACGTCGTCACTGGCATTGAGCGGGTTGGTCAGCGCGGGCGTGCGATGTAGCTCCGTGTAGTCGCCAGCGCCGCCGCCGTCGGTGTCGGCAACGAGCGGATTGAGGTCAAAACCGACCGTGTATGTCGCCGCCGCGTCGGCGTAGCCGAGCGTCGCGCAGCTTTGCGCACCGGCGCCAAAATCGTAGCTCTCGCCGTTGTCGCAGAAGGCGACCTCGAAGCCGTCCGTGAGACCATCGCCGTCGGTGTCGGCGGCGAGCGGATCGGTGTCGGTCGCCGCCGCGTAGGCGCCCGCGTTGCCGTCAAAGGCGATCTCGCCGGCGTCGCCAAGACCATCGCTGTCGCTATCGGCGCGTAGCGGGTTGGTCGCCACGCCGAGGGTGCCACCAAGCTCCAGCCCGTCCGACAGACCGTCGGCGTCCGTGTCGGGCGCGAGAGGGTTCGTGTCTCGCGTGACATCGTAGGTCGCGGCAGCATCGACGTAGTCGAGACTCGTGCACGTGCCAAACTGATAGCTCGCGCCAGCGTCACAGAAGCTCACTTCCTGGCCGTCCGTGCGCCCGTCGCCGTCGGTGTCCGTCACGAGGGGATCGGTGTCCGCGGTCGCACCGTTGCTGCCATTGAAGGCCACGTAGTCGCTGGCGGCGCCGTTAAAGCCAACTTCGAAGCCGTCGGACAGGCCGTCACCATCGCTGTCGGCGACGAGCGGGTCGGTGCCGACGGTATTGACCTCGAAGCCGTCGCCCAGACCATCGCTGTCGGTGTCCGCGCGGGCCGGATCGGTATCGAGACCCGCCGTGTAGAGCGTCGCGTCGCCGTCGTAGTTGATCTCCGCGTAGTCATCGAGGCCGTCGCCATCGGTGTCGGCAACGAGCGGGTTGCTGCGATTGAGCGCGATCTCCTCGGCATCATCGAGCCCGTCGCCGTCGGTGTCGGCAAGGAGCGGGCTCGTGTCATCGCCCGCCACGTAGGTGCCGGGCGCGTCCGCGTGACCGAGGTCGGCGCACGAGCCGTAAGGATAGGTCTCGCCTGCGTCGCAAAACGCCACTTCGTCGCCATCTAGTAAGCCGTCGTTGTCGCTGTCCGAATCGAGCGGATCGGTGTCGGCCGCCGCCACATAGGCGCCGGATATGCCATCGATCGCCAGCTCCTCGCCATCCGCAAGGCCATCGGCGTCACTATCAGCATTGAGCGGCGACGTGCCGAGCCCAACCTCGAGCCCGTCCGTCAGGCTGTCGCCATCGGTATCGGCGACGAGCGGATCGGTGTCGCTGCCGATGACATAGGTCGAGCCATCGTTGTCGAAAGCCACCTCGGCGCCGTCGCTGAGCCCGTCGTGATCGGTGTCGCCGTCGAGCGGGTCAGTGTCGAGCCCGGCGCTGTAGACTGTGGCATTGCCGTCAAAGGCCACCTCGAAGCTATCCGAAAGGCCGTCGCCATCACTATCGGCCGCAAACGGGCTCGTGCCGAGGCACGCTTCGGTCACGTTGGCGTTGGGGATGATGAGTGGGTCGATGGTGCACGGCGAGCCGCTCGCGTAGTCGCCGTTGAGTAAGCCGTCGCCGTCCGAGTCCTCAGTCGGCACAACGCAGGTGGCATCGTCACTCCCCACGAGTGGATCGGTCGCCGGGCTACAGCGGTGCAGCTCGTCGTAGTCGCTCAGCAGGCCGCCGTCGGTGTCGACGGCGAGCGGATTGAGATCGGTCGCCGCGCTGTAGAGCGCGACATTGCCGTCGTAGCCCACTTCAAAGCCGTCAGAGAGGCCGTCGCCATCGGTGTCGGCCTCAAGAGGGTCGGTATCGGTCGTAGCAACATAGGTCGTGGCATCGCCATCGAATCCCACCTCGGAGCCGTCGAAGAGTCCGTCGTTGTCAGTGTCACTGTCGAAGGGATCGGTGCCCAGGCACGATTCGGCCACGACGCTTGCCGTGCAGGGGCTGGCGGGGTCGCCGTTGACGAGTCCATCGCCGTCTTCGTCGCCGTTGGCGTCGAGCCCGGTGGAGTCATCGGTGGGGTTGAGCGGATCGGTGCCGCGCGCGACTTCGGTGCCGTCACCCGCACCGCCGCCGTCGGTGTCGGCGTTGAGCGGGTCGGTGTCCTGACCGGCGGTGTACACCGCGATGTTGCCGTCGTACCCGACCTCGAAGCCGTCGGAGAGCCCGTCGCCATCGGTGTCCGCCACGAGGGGATTGGTATCGATCAGTACGCCCACCTCGAAACCATCGGTGAGGCCATCATTGTCGCTGTCGGCGTCGAAGGGATCGGTGCCCAGACAGCTTTCACTCACGTTGCTGATCGCACACGGGCTCCCGACATCGCCGTTGATGAGGCCGTCGCCATCTTCGTCGGCGTTGGGGTCGAGACCGCTCGTGTCGTCGCTCGGATCGAGCGGGTTGGTGGCGCGTCCCACCTCGGTGCCATCGCCCGCGCCGCCGCCGTCCGTGTCGCGGTTGAGTGGGTTCGTGTCTTGCCCCGCAGCGTATGCGCCCGCGATGCCGTCATAGGCGAGCTCGTCGCCGTCGGAAAGGTCGTCGTCGTCGCTGTCCGCAGCCCGCGGATTGAGATCGAGCCCGGCTGTGTAGTGCGCCACATCGCCGTCGAACGCCACTTCAAAACCATCGGTGAGGCTGTCGCCGTCGGTGTCGGCGCCGAGTGGATCAAGATCGCTCGCGACGCCGTAAATCGTTGGGTCGCCGTCGAAGGCGATCTCGAAGTAGTCGGAGAGCCCGTCGCCGTCGCTATCGGCCAGTGCCGGATCGGTACCGAGACACGACTCCGCGACAGCGCTGATGGCACACGGACTCGCAGGATCGCCGTTGATGAGGCCGTCGCCATCGGCGTCACCGTTGGGATCGAGCGGCTGCTCCTCGCTGGGATGGATGCGTATCTTGCCGCCGCTGCACGCCGTCGTCACGGCCAAGGCGAACGAGCTGAGCAACAGCAGTGCGGCGAAGTACGGGCGACGAGGCGTCATGGTGAGCCCTCCGTGGTGGGACTTACACGTGGTGACAGCGTAGCATGCGCGCGCCGACGGCGCACAAAGGCTCCTGGCGCAGCGAGCACGATCAGCGAGCACGCGGCGAGATCGACAGGTGGCCATGCCGAGCGACAGCCGCACCCACCCCCGCCCGGCGTCGGTGTTTCAGGGGCAGGCTCAGGCTCAGGCTCAGGCGCAGGGGGCACAGGGGGGCACGCGTCCAAAGGATCGTGCGTGCAGCCGTGCGCGACACACGCGTCGGTCGTGCAGGCGTTGTCGTCGCCGCACTCGCCGTCTTCGTGGCAACAGCCATTGAGCACCTGGTAGACGCAGCGCTCGCCGACGCCGCAGATCTGCGCGGTGCAGGCGTCGCCATCGTCACAATCCGGGGTCGTGTGGCAGCAGGCGTCGATCGGGTTGCTGACGCAGCGGTCGGCGTCGCAGCTCTCGGCGGTGCAGGAGTCACCATCGCTGGCGCAGTCGGCTGCGATCGCACAGCTGTTGTCGATGATGAACGACACCGCGAAGCTCGTGCTCTCATGGCCTGTTGCGTCGCTGCTCGTTGCCACGAGCTCGTGCACGCCGTCGACGAGCAGTCGGCTGTCAAAGCTCGCGGTCGCTGGCGACACCGACGCGCTCGCCTCGGCCATCGGTACGCCATCGACATCGAAGCGCACGGTGAGCGGCATGGCGAAATCATCGTAGAAGACCGCAGTCAGCGACGCGAGGCCGCCAACCACCGCGCCAGCTACGGGCTGCGTTACGACTGCCCAAGGAACGGCGACATCGATCCCCAACGCCCGCTCATCGAGCACCGCGTCGAGGGCGTGACGGCACACCGGGCAAAACGCTACATCGTCGGAGCTGTCGAGCATCTGACAGCTTGGGGCAGGGCGATAGACACCGCTCGTACAGTAGGCCGCGCCCTCGACGCAGCAGCTGACGCCGCGATCGAGCACGTCGCAGGCGAAGCCCGGCGTCGTCGCGAGAAATTTGACGCAGGTGGGCTCCGCGGTGACGTTGCGCTTCGCCACGAGCTGCGTCTCCGTGGGCGGCGTCGCACAGGTGGAGAGCGCATACTCGTCGTGCAGGCCGGCGAGCGCGTGGCCCATCTCGTGGCTGATGGAAAGGAAGTTGCGACTGATGCGAATACTGCCGCCTCTTGCCAGCGTCGTCGGCAGAAACGAATTGGCCGTACCCGTCGCGACGTTTGCGATCATGACGACAACGTCGACGTCCGGGGCATTGAGCGCGGCCAGATTGGCGCGCGCCGTGTCGGCAAAGATGTAACCCGAGACGAGCTGCGTGCCGAGAGCCGTGTCAAAGAGATCACTGTCGGCAAAGTCGTTCGTGGCCGAGGAGACGTCGACCATGTGGAAGTTGAAGATCGCCGCTCTCGACACCCCTCCTGGCGTCGTGCCCGAGGCAATTGCCGCCTGCGATTGCGCCGTGAAGGTGTCGACGAGGAGCTGCGCTTGCGCGCGCCATTCGGTGAGCCCGCCACCGGTGCTCAGATCAAAGCCGTCACCGACGACGACCACATCGATGGCCCACGCGAGATCCGCGGCGTTGTCGGGGAGGCTCGTGACCGTGAGGCCGCAGAGCCCAGGGTACGTCTCGCACGTCGCATCCTGGGCCCGTGCGACACGGGTTGGCACGAAGGTCAGCGCGATGAGCAACGAGCCGAGGCCGAGAGCACGCGGTGACACCCCCGCAGTGTAGCCGAGCGGGAGTCCCGGCGCTGCCGATTGTTTTGTCCGCGGCGCAAGTCGCTGTGGTAGAGCATCGCGAGAGCGTCGCAAAAGAGTCGCGACACAGGTGACGAGCGCCGCACAAAACTGTTACAGAGGCCGGCGTCATGGGATCTTCTGCCTTCACCGAATCGCAGCCGACGGTCTTCGTCGAGACCTACGGCTGTCAGATGAACGTGCTCGATTCACAGCTCGTCGGCGGCCAGCTCGCGAGTCTCGGCTACCGCGTCGTCAAACAGGCCAGCGAGGCCGACGTGGTGCTGCTCAATACCTGCTCGGTGCGCGAGCTCTCCGAGCACAAGGTGTGGTCGCACCTGGGTCGTCTCGGCATGGAGAAGAAATCAACGCGGCCGAACCTCGTCGTCGGCGTGCTCGGTTGCATGGCGGAGCGCGAGGGCGCCGAGATCTTGCGGCGCATGCCGCACGTGGACTTGGTCTGTAGCCCGTCGCTGCTCGACCAAGTGCCGCAGCTCATCACGCGCGCGAAGGAGCGTGGCGAGGGGCAGCTCGCCGTGGCCGGGCACAGCTCCCGACGAACGGCGACGCTCGACGCGGCGATGGATGGCGTCGAGTCACTCGATCTCTCTCGCGCCTTCTCGCCCCTTGAAGAGCGCTCACAGGCCTTCGTACGCATCACCCGCGGCTGCGACAAGTTTTGCTCGTTCTGCGTCGTGCCCTTTACGCGCGGCCCCGAGGTGCATCGCGCCCCCGGACAAATCGTCGAAGAGGTGCGCCGCCTGGCCGCAAGCGGCGCCAAGGAAGTGACGCTGCTAGGCCAGACGGTCAACCATTACGTCTACACAGACGGTGGCAAGACGACGACGTTTGCCGACTTGCTCGGGCTCGTGCACGACTCGGTCCCCGATTTGCCGCGACTGCGCTTTGTGACCTCGTATCCGCGCGACTTCAGCGACGAGGCGCTCGACGTCATGGCGCAATCGCCGCGCATCTGTCGCTACCTGCACATTCCGGTGCAGAGTGGCTCCAATCGCCTGCTCGCGCTCATGAACCGTGGCTACGACGTCGAAACCTATCTCGGGCTGATCGAGCGGGCGCGCGCGCGCATGCCGGATATTCGTCTCGCGGGCGACATGATCGTCGGCTTTCCCTCCGAGACCGACGAGGAGCATCAGGCCTCGCTCGCGCTCGTCGACAAGGTGCAGTACAAGAATCTGTTCGTCTTCAAGTACTCGCCGCGTCCGGGCACGGTGGCCTCCCGTCGTCTCACCGATGACGTCGACGAAGAGACGAAGAAGCGGCGCAACATTGAAATGCTCGACGTGCAAAACCGCATCGCACTCGCACTGAACCTTTCGCGGGTGGGCGAGACCTTCGAGGTGCTCGTCGAGAGCACGAGCAAGCTGCGTCAGCACGATGCCGGCGTGCACCTGGGTTGGCAAGCGCGTAGCGAGCAGGCAGCCCACGTGCGCCTCGTCGGACGCACGCGCGGCGATGAGATCGTCGCCTTCGATGGGCCCGCAACGCTCGTCGGCGCGCTTGTCCGTGTACGCATTCGTGAGGCCACGACGCTGACGCTCCTCGGCGAGCTCGTTGGATCGTAACCCGGGATTGGTGTCTACGCGCGCTCGCCTTCGAGGATCGCCGGCGGCGCTTCGAGGACGTCGCCGAGGCCGGTGATTTGATTCAGCTCACGGATGGCCTGCTCGGTGTGCGTCATGCTCTCGGCGACGGAATCCACCTGGCCGCTGATGTAGTCGGGGTCTTGGTGGCTAATCGCCATCTCGGTGAGCGCTTGGATTTTTCCCTCGATGCGGTCGAGCTCGACGGCGACGAACTCGGCATTGCTCTTGGCTTTGCGCTGGTTCTCGAGACGTAGCTCGCCGGTGGCGATGCTGTCGCCGAGCGCCCGCACAATGCGTTCGTCGGCCTGCCCTTTCGCCTGGGTCAGGCGCTCGCCGAGCTCCTTGAGCTGCTTTTCAATCGCGCGCTCGTCGGTGGCTTTGAGAAAGCGTGCGAGGGCGTGCTGCGAGTGCAAGAGGCGCAAAAACACCCACAGCATGCGGTTGAGCGCTGGCGTCGACAGCTCCTCGCCACGGCTCGGACCGTTCGTGCCTTGACCGCGCACGCCACGCGCGAGCTGCTGCATGCTGAGGCAACGGTTGCGCAGGTCTTCAAAGCGCGTGCGTGAGGGTGCATCGAGGCCAGCGAGAAGATCGGCAACGCTGACGTCGCTGTGCTCCCCACCGCTTGCTCCGAGAGCCCTGTCCCGTCGCGCGGCGTGCACGCGCGCATCG